>NZ_CP032096.1:1839944-2146601 GCF_004786015.1 Hydrogenovibrio crunogenus | reverse complement strand
TGGTTTTCTGGCGGGACGGCTTCAGCATCGAGTTTTAATGTCTTGTTCTGCTTTTCTTCCGTAACCGGTGTATTCTCGTCAATGACACTTAAAGACTGGTCGATGAATGCGATTTTTTCAGAAGCCGTTTCAGGCAGTTTTTGCGCGGTTTTTTCGTCAGCAGTTGACGTTTTTAAAGAAACACTATTTGTCTGCTGTGGCGTAGACTTTTCATTGGCCTGAAACAGACTTTGATCAATGCGGTGTTGTTGTTCTGCATTGTCTTCATTCATTTGGTTGATCATGAGGGATGCCGTGCCTATGCCTGCCAGCAACATCATTAGAAACCACGCAAACCGACTTCTCCACGGTGGTTTGGCATCAATTTCCTTGGCCGCTGCCATTTCTTCATGAAGTTGGTCCCAACCTTGTTGGAAATACGTGCGCATTTCAGGGTCATGCTTAATCACACTGGGCATATGGGATACAGGCTTGCCTTCCATTGCCATGCGGTATCCTTTTTTATAAGCATAATGATGGTTGGCATTTGTTGTTTCAGGGATGCTCATGCGTTTTCCTTAACCGACATTAGACTGATCAAATAACGCTTCAGAAAATTCGTTCGCATCAAATGGACGAAGGTCATCAATGGCTTCTCCTACGCCAATAAAACGTACTGGAATGCCAAGTTTTTCTGCAAGTGCGAAAATAATGCCGCCTTTTGCCGTACCGTCCAACTTGGTGAGTGTGAGCCCGGTAATTTCAACCGCTTCATAGAACTGTTGGGCCTGACTCAATGCATTTTGTCCTGTTCCTGCATCCAGCACCAGCATGACTTCATGCGGTGCCGAGCTGTCTACTTTCTGAATGACTCGTTTGACCTTTTTCAGTTCTTCCATCAGGTTTGATTGGGTGTGAAGTCTTCCTGCCGTGTCCGCGATTAAGACATCAACGTTTTTAGCCGTTGCGGATTGAATGGCATCAAAAATAACAGCCGCTGAATCAGCGCCAGTTTTTTGAGCGACTACGGGAACCTGGTTTCGCTCTCCCCAAGTTTGCAGTTGTTCAACTGCTGCGGCGCGGAAGGTATCCCCAGCTGCCAGCATCACAGACTTGCCTTCATTTTGAAATTTCTTGGCCAGTTTACCAATGGTGGTGGTTTTTCCAACACCGTTGACGCCCACCATTAAAATTACAAAAGGCCCTTCTTTTTCAGGTAACACCAATGGTTGTGTGACAGGCTCAAGCAAGCTTTCAAGTTGTTTTTTCAGTGCTTGAATGAGTTTTTCCGGCTCTTTGAGTTCTTTTCGAGACACTTGGTCGGTCAGGTTTTGAATGATGGTATCGGTCGCTTCAACCCCAATATCAGCGGTTAATAGAATCATTTCCAACTCGTCCAGTAACTCATCATCGATTTCCTTGCGACCCATGACCAAGCTGGCGAGGTTTTCGGTAAACCCTTTTCGTGTTTTGCTTAAGCTGTTTTTTAGGCGGGTAAAAAGCCCAGGCCTGGCGGTTTTTTCTGGCTCTGCTGGTTTTGCTTCAATTGATTGGGAGGGGGCATCTTCAACAAGTGCATCGGTTTCAAGGAGCGCTTCGGGCTGTTTTTCGGTTGTTGTTTCAGACGATACAACGTCCGCTGAGTCTTTTTGAACTTCTGTTTCAGATGATTTATCTTTACGTTTTAAAAAACTAAACATGTGTCTTCCTGTTTTCAAGTTTCGTTCATACTTGAATGAATTATTTCGGTTATTATAAATCAAATTACGGCTATTTTAGGAGATTCCAATGATGATGCGAATCGGTTTATTAGGACTGATTTTAATTTTTTCTTATCCGGCTCAAGCGACAGTTTCAAAGTTTCAGCTTGATAATGGCATGAAAATTTTGGTGAAAGAAGACCATCGTGCCCCTGTGGCGGTTCAACAGGTTTGGTATAGAGTTGGGTCAAACTATGAATATGGCGGTATTTCAGGACTTTCTCACATGCTTGAGCATATGATGTTTAAAGGCACTCAAAAGCTTGAGCCGGGGGAATTTTCTAAAATAGTGTCGAAATTAGGCGGGCAAGATAATGCCTTTACTTCGTCTGATTACACGGCTTACTATCAGGTGGTTGGTAAACAGCATTTGGAAAAAGTCATGGAGTTGGAAGCGGACCGGATGCGAAATGTCGTGATCACAGAGGCAGAATTTCAAAAAGAAAGAGACGTGGTGACCGAGGAACGTCGATGGCGGACAGAAGATCAACCTGAATCCAAATTGTATGAACTGTTTAAAGCGACAGCGTTTGTGAACAGCCCTCAGCATCATCCTGTCATCGGTTGGATGACGGATATTCGGCATTGGACATTGCAAGATGTGCGTCATTGGTATCAAAAATGGTATGCGCCGAATAATGCGACGTTAGTGGTGGTTGGTGATGTGGATCCGCAGCAGGTTTATCAATGGGCTCAGAAGTATTATGGGGTTCATCAAGCAGAGCAAATAACATCCCCTAAGCCCCGTACTGAAATAGAACAGGCTGGGGAACGCCGTATACAACTAAAAGGCCCGACAAAATCACCGAGTTTGATGATGGGGTTCCATGTGCCCTCTTTGGTCACGGCTGACAACCCAGCAGAGGTGTATGCATTATCTGTGTTAGGCAGTGTGTTGGATGGTGATGACAGCGCGCGATTGACCAAGGATTTGGTGCGTGGCTCAAAAGTTGTGGCTGGTGCATCGACCAGTTATGACGAAACCAGTCGTTTAGAAACGTTATTTCGTTTTGATGCGACGCCTTCAAAAGGTAAAACCTTACAAGAAGTTGAAGCAGCATTATGGAAAGAAATTGATAAACTCAAGTCGACACCGGTTTCTCACAAAGAGCTAGAGCGTGTGTTGGCTCATGCAGAAGCACAATACGTTTTTCATCAAGATTCGATTCAGACGCAAGCGATGATTTTAGGGTCTTTGGTTAGCGTCGGGTTGCCCACAGATACTTATGAAAACTGGATTGAAAACCTGAGAAAGGTTACGCCGGAACAGGTTCAGAAAGTGGCACAAAAATATTTAAAACGGGATGCGGTGACGGTTGCGACGTTATTGCCGAATGGTGAAGAAGCCAAACCCGCTTCAGGTCAAATGATGCACGGAGGGATTCGATAATGGAACGTCTGGTTGTTAAATGGATGTTGTTGATAACTGCCTTATTGTTTTCAGTGCAGGCGTTGGCGAATGTCAATATTCAAACATGGCAAACCCAAAAAGGCAGTAAGGTGCTTTATGTTCATGCGCCTGAATTGCCGATGGTGGATGTTGAAGTGTTGTTTGATGCGGGATCTGCCAGAGATGGAGATAATTGGGGGATAGCTTCAATGACTGCGGGACTGGTTGGTACCGCGACGCCTAAACATTCTGAAAACAGTATTTCTGAGACCTTTAATGAGCTGGGAGCTCAGATAGGATCGTCCGCAGGCCGTGATACAGCCAGTCTTCATTTAAGAGCGCTGACACGACCCAATATATTGACTCCAGCGCTGGATTTGATGTCTGAAGTCATCAGTCAGTCCATTTTCAGGCCGTCTATTCTGGCAAGAGAGAAAGCGCGTCTGTTGATTGGCTTAAAGCAAAAAACTGTTCAGCCGCAAGCGATTGTATCCGATGCGATGTGGGCAAAGCTGTATGGTGATCATCCCTATGCTCACCCAACGGCTGGCACCATCAAGACGGTTCAAAGCCTTACCCCGCAACAGATAACAGATTTTTATCACAAGTATTATGTAGCGCGTAATGCACAAGTGACCATTGTCGGAGCGGTTGACCGTGCTCAAGCAGAAAAAATAGCCGAACAGCTAACACGCAATCTGCCATCAGGAAATAAACCTAAAGCCCTACCAGAACCGAAACCTTTAAGTCAGCCACACACTATTTTGACACGTTTTGATTCGTCGCAAACTTATTATGCGTTGGCTCAAATAGGGGTTAAGCGTGGTGATCCGGACTATTATGCTTTGTTTCTAGGGAATCATTTGCTGGGCGGAAGCGGATTCGGTTCTTTGTTAATGGAAGAAGTACGTGAAAAACGAGGGTTGGTCTATGGCGTTTCCAGCGGTTTTTATCCAATGAAAGTCGCCGGCCCTTTCCAAATTGGACTGTCTACCAAAAACGCATCTGCAGCCAAGGCCGACAAAGTGGTTAAGCAAACCTTATCAGACTTTATGGAAGACTTTTCCGATAAGAAGCTCGCTGCAATCAAAAGCAATTTGATTGGTGGATTCCCGCTAAGGATTGATAGTAATTCAAAAATTGCCGGATACATTTCGATGATTGGGTTTTATAACTTGCCTTTAGACTATTTAGAACAGTTTCCTAAGAAAATAGAATCGATTTCTAAAGCAGATATATTGAAAGCTTGGAACGAAAGAATTCATCCTGATAAATTGTTAACTGTGATGGTGGGACAACCTCAATCAAAATAGGCGTCCTTCATCGTTTAAAAAAACCGCCAGGCCTGGCGGTTTTTTTATGTCCAGGATAAATGCCTTACCTTTTGAAAGGGTGTAATTCTGTGAAAAAAAGAGGGGCTTTTTATAGAATAGGCATTCATTAAGAGTTGGTGCGACCGGCTTTTCTTTTATCTGATAAGGACGAATCATGAACTTTTTGCATGGCATTACGTTACTGCTTATTTTCCAACTCATTGGTGAAACGACCGCTATCTTGTTTGACTTACCGGTTCCTGGGCCTGTTATTGGTATGATTCTGCTGTTTATGGTGTTGTTATGGCGGGGACGTTCCAGTGCGCCACTGGATGATGTCTCGAATGGACTGCTGAGCCACTTATCTTTATTGTTTGTGCCTGCCGGGGTTGGCATTATGGTCTATTTTGACCGGATCATCAGTGAATGGCTACCGATTGGGTTGACCTTGGTTTTTAGTACATTGGCGACGATGATTGCAACAGCTTTTGTGATGCTTTGGGCGCAAAAAAAGTTCTCCCAAAAGGAGCCGAATCATGACTGAAAACCAGTTAAGTCACTTATGGGTTTATCTGTCGGCGTCTCCTTTGATGGGATTGACGATGACCTTGGTTGCATACACTTTGGCGTTGAAGTTGTATGAGAAGAGCGGTAAAAATGCATTATTACATCCTGTCGTGGTTGCCATTGCCTTATTGATTTTATTTTTATCGCTGTCAGAGATGTCTTATGAAGATTATTTTGAAGGTGGACAGTTCATTCACTTTCTACTTGGTCCTGCAACGGTCGCCTTGGCGGTTCCGCTTTATAAGCAATTCAGTAAACTGAAACAGACCTGGTTTCCAGTCAGTTTAGCCTTGTTCTCAGGCGTTGTTATTGGCGCCATCAGTTCCATTGTGATTGCTCGGGCTTCGGGGGCCAGTTTGGAAACTTTGTTGTCTTTAGCCCCCAAGTCTGTGACGGTGCCTATCGCAATGGGGATTTCAGAGAAAATTGGAGGCTTGCCTTCTTTAACCGCCGTTTTGGTGGTGGTCACTGGAATTTTGGGCGCTATTATGGGCATTAAGCTATTTCAACTCCTCAAAATAAAAGAGGACAGCGTGAAAGGGATTGCAATGGGAGTGACCGCACATGGTATCGGGACAGCTCGTTCGTTTCAGGAAAGTTCTGAAATGGGGGCTTTTTCAGGGTTGGCTATGGCCTTGTCAGCGGTTTTAACAGCCCTAATATTGCCCTACTTAGTGACGTTTTTACATTGGCTGGAACTTTTTTAAAGAAGCGCTGACAAGCGAGACAGAATTGTTTATGATGGAATCATAAAAAATAATGAGAAAAGCAAGTGGTACAAAAAGTTTTGAATACTTTTCTTAACGGGGTGTGGCCTGAAAAGAAAGACATGATTTTCAAACGTGGCATGATGGGAATCATATGGTTGTGTATTGGGTGGAGTGTTTTGTTGTCAAGCGCTTCATATGCAGAATCAAAAGACCTTCCTTCCTCCAAGCTAGAAAAAGTGACATTACAATTAAAGTGGCTTCACCAGTTTCAGTTTGCTGGTTATTATGCAGCACAGAAAGAAGGGTATTATCAAGCTGAAGGCTTGGACGTTGATATTCGGCAACGTGACCTACATGAAAATAATATTCAACAGGTGCTAGATCACAAAGCTCAGTATGGCGTCAGTGATTCCATTCTGCTGTTATACCAGGCTAAAAAAGCTCCGGTGGTGATTGTTGCCCCTATTTTTCAGCACTCTCCTCAAGTTTTATTTACGTTAGCCTCTTCAGGGCTGGACAGTCCTTATAAGCTTAAAAATAAAAAAATTGCTTTATACCAAAAAGATACGGATGGGTTTTCCGTGTTAGCCATGCTACATGAAGTGGGCGTTTTTCCGACCATTGAGCGAACAATCAAATCTGACACGGGAATGCTGGTACAAAACCAAGTCGATGCCTATTCGGGATATTTGACTAATGAAGCGTATTTATTTCGTGAAAATAACATTCCCATCAGTGTTATTAATCCGATCAATTATGGTGTTGATTTATATGGAGATATGCTTTTTACCAGTCAAAAAGAAGTTTCCGAGCACCCTGAACGGGTTGAAAAAATGCGAAGAGCCTCTTTGAAGGGGTGGCAATATGCCATGAAGCATAAGGCGGAAATGGCGCGTTATATTCAGTCGCACTATGGGGTCAATAAAAGTTTTAAGCATCTGATGTATGAAGCGAATGCGATTGAGGACGCGATGTCTTTAAGTACCACCCCCATCGGAACATTGGATGAAGGTCGATTGCAATTTATTGCCAACTTATTTCAAAGGCATGGCTTAATCAATAACAAGGTCAATTTGAAAGACGGCATTTATCGCTCTTCTCAGAAAACAATTGAATTTACACCCGAAGAAAAAAAATGGATGAATCAGCACCCTGTTATTAATTTAGCAATTGATCGTTCTTATGCTCCTGTTGAGTTTGTGGATGAAGAAGGGCGTTTTTCAGGGATTGCCAAAGACCTTTTTCAGGTCATTCAGCATAAAACGGGCATTCAATTTAAACCAGCAACGGATTTAAGTTGGCCTGAAGCGGTTGAAAAAATGAAACAGAAAAAACTGGATGTCTTTTCCGCGGTTATAGAGACGGAAGCAAGGAAAGAGTATGTTAACTTTACGGTGCCTTATTTTAAGTTTCCGATGGCAATCGCAACACGGGAAAATGCGCCCTATATTGCCGACTCGAAGCAGTTGAAAGGTAAAGTGATTTGTGTGGTCAAAGATTATGCCTCTCATGCAAAATTAAAGCGATTCTATCCTGATTTGTCTTTATTGTTGGTTGATAACCCTAAGCAAGGTATCGAAGCGGTTGCAAACGGTAAAGCGTACGGCTATGTTGATAATGTAGCTGTGATTGGGCATCACATCAAAAATAGTGGATTGGCAAATGTCAAAATATCGGGAGAAATGCCTTTCAGGGCTGATATTGCCATTGCGATCCGGGATGACTGGCCTGAACTACACAGTATTATTCAAAAAGTATTGCAGCAGATTTCATCGGAAACTTATGCTGATATTTCGAATAGATGGCTACAAGTCAGTTACCAAAAACAATATAACTGGCAACAAATGACGATTGTCTTAGCGCCAATTCTGTTGTTACTAGGGGTGTTTGCGTTTTTTAATCGTAAACTCAGACAGACGCAAATAAAGCTTCAAGAAACCAATAAGCAGCTTTCTATCTTATCAGTGACGGATCATTTAACCGGGGTGTATAATCGTCAGTATTTAGACCAGCGCCTGGACAGTGAAGTCGAACGAGTTAACCGCTATGGTTCAACTTTCAGTGTCATTATGATGGATCTGGATAATTTTAAAAAAGTGAACGATCAGTTTGGTCATCTGGTAGGGGATGAGGTGCTGGTCGTGTTTGCGCAAACGGTTGAAAAAGAAATCCGTAAAATCGATATCTTTGGGCGCTGGGGAGGTGAAGAGTTCATTTTAATTTGCCCTGAAACGCCTTTGGCTCATGCAATTCAACTGGCTAAGAAAGTCAGAAAATCCATTGAAGATCAGGAATATCCTGAAAAGATTACGCAAACTGTGAGTCTGGGGGTGGCCGAATACCAGACAGATGAAGTGATCAATGACTGCTTGAACCGAGCGGACCAAAACTTATACAAAGCCAAGCAACTGGGTCGAAACCAAGTTTGCCCGGCAATGAAGGTTGAATGAAGCCCGTTTAAGGTTTCTTTTCGATAGACGTACTGAGTTTCTGATACACACCCAGACCGACAATCAATACTACTGCGGCAATAATCATAGAAGTGGGGTATAGTAGCAACGTAATGTCTCGAATGCCTGCTTTGAAGATAAAAATCAGCCCTTCAATTCCCACCGCAATCGATAAAATGACAACGACTTTTGTGATGGTTTGTCTGGCTTCTCTGGGGGAACGCAGTTCTTTATTTCTAAAGACCTCTTCTTCCACCATGTATTTGGCAACATCGATAATCGCAACTGAAATAACGATGGCCCCTACCGATTGCAACATAATCGAGACAAATTCGCCATTCAGAAGTTCTTCATTGTCCACTTCAGCGATGACCTCATAAACTGACCAGCCGATGGTAGTAAAGGCCATGCCAAATAAAACCAGAGCGGCCAGTGAATAGCTTGTGGTCATAATAAAATCAAAAAAACGTTTCATGCCGTTTCTGTCTCCATTAGAGTAGGGCGCAGAAAATGAGTGATCTCCCTCTTTATCCTTTATCGGTAATCGGTTTGTCTGTAAAGAGATAGTCTTTCATTTGTTGGTCAAGCGCCTTGTCTTTGCGACGCACCCACTCCAGCATCATCGATGCATGCTCTTTTTCTTCATCACGGTTATGAATTAAGATGGATTTGAGTTCTTCATCCTTGCAGGTTTCAATACGCTGGTTGTACCAATCGATGGCTTCGAATTCTTCCATGATGGACATTAGTGCACGATGCATGTCACGCGTTTCATGTGATAATTCATTGACGGGTTCATGGTATTCTGAACTTGACATAAGAGGGGTCTCCTTTAAGTATGTTTAAATTTAAATGATTTTGAGAAAATTAATCTTCAGACTGGAAAGCTTCAACTGACTTTTTCCAAGCTTGATTAACAGCTTGATAAGCTTCAGAAAAGCCTTTTTTCATCTGATCCCAGCTTTCAGCAGAGCTGTTTTTAAGGCTACCATACCACTCCGAGACTTTGTTACGCTGTTGTCGGAGTGCTTTGAGGCTTTCCTCGGTTTGTTTTTGTGTAGCCGCATCCATCTCATTCCAGTTTTTTCGGACGTCTTCTTCCAAGCGGTCAATACGAGCGTCAATCTTATTTAATGCCTTTTGAGTCGCTTGAATGGCTTCATCTTTTTGCTTCGCAGAGTAAGACTTGAGTGATTGCATCAGCTCTTTCGATTCTTTTTTAACGGCATCGAAAGAGGCGTCATCATTTGCTGCCGTAGCCAATGGCATGTTTATCATAGTGATGAGTGTCACTAGGATAGAGGCAGCTAGCGTGCTTTTATTCCATTTCATAGTTAAGGCCTCGTTTGAGTGAGTCTGATGTGAATGCGGGTAAGGAATGCGGTTAAACGAAACTAGAAGCGATCTGCTGCAGATTTGATTGCGGTTTGAAGGGTTTTCCAGGCTTCTTCCGTTCCGCCTTTTAAGTCCTGCCATGCATCATCACTGGCTGATTTGAGCTCAGACAATTTGGCATTGGCTTGTGCCTGGTATGCTTTTAAGGTTTCAATTTCTTGATTGTAGTCCAGTTGCGCATCGGCATCTGCTTGACGTGCTTTGGCCTTTAACTTGTCGATATCAGCGGACCATTCGTCAAGCTGGGCTTGAAGTTTTTCCTGATAGGCTTGTTTGTTACTCGTACTCATTGTTTCTCCTAAAGATTTGGATGAATTGTGTCCGTGTAACGTCGCTCATTTCATGTCGATGACTGAAATGAACTTGGTATTACCTTACCAATTAGAATGGTTATTTGTCAAATATGAGTACAATTACTTAATTATGTATGTGTTTTAAGTTACGATAGTGATATATCGTCGGTTTTTGTAACGAAATTAGATAGACTTGGTTATTATACGGGCTAGGTAATTCTTAAAAAATGCTGAATACGGAATAAATGAAAAAGCGAGTTGAAAGAAAATCAGGGCGAAAACATTCTTCTAATCAGACAGGCGGGAGTCTGCGTATTATTGGCGGTGATTTTCGGGGGCGCAAACTGCCCGTTTTGTCGGCTGAAGGCCTTCGACCAACGTCTGACCGTGTGCGTGAAACATTATTTAATTGGCTTCAATTTGATATCGCAGGTGCGGATTGCTTGGACGTATTTGCAGGCACAGGTGCCTTAGGCTTGGAGGCATTGTCTCGTGGTGCAAACTCGGTCTTTTTTTTAGAGCTGAACAAGCATAATGCTCAACAAATTCAGCAAAATTTAATCACCCTAAAGGTGTCTGATGCCGACGTGATTCATGGAGATAGCTTGCAATGGTTGCAGCAAGCACCGCCTAAAGTATTTGATGTGATTTTTCTGGATCCTCCTTTTCATCAAGGATTAATGCAACCTGCGGTAGAACTTCTTTTTCAAAATCACTATATAAAAACCGACCAGGCCTGGCTATATTTGGAACAAGAAAAAGCGCTGGATTGGCCTAAATTGCCTGAGGGGTGGGGGTGTTATCGAGAGAAAACCACCTCTGAAGTTAGATATGGGATATTTAAGTATACGGGTTCTGATGCATAATGCCTTCGTTATGAGAATATTGTTTTTTAGGTGATCACATGCGTTGCTTTCATATTGTTTTTAAAGGGTAACTAAAAGAAAAAATATGATCATTAGCTTGAAGAAATTGTTACGAACTTCATTGTTTCTGGTAGTGCTGTTCTGTCATACAGGGGTGGCTTATGCCGTTCCAACCTTTGACGAGTTTTTTGAACGTCAGAATGCGGTGATGCTGATTATGCACCCTGTAACAGGGAAGATCGTCCGAGCTAACCGGGCGGCTGAAACCTTCTATGGCTATTCTCGTGACGAATTGAAAAAAATGTCAATTCAAGACTTGAATACCTTAACGCCAAAGCAAATCTCAAAAGAACTAGCATTGGCACGAGAAGAAAAACGTAATTACTTTATCTTTCGCCATCGTCTCGCTGATGGAAGTACTCGTGAGGTAGCCGTTCATTCTATTCCTTATTCTTTTGGTGGACAGTCCTTTCTCGTTTCCACTATTCATGAATTGTCCTCCCGCGGACATCAGGAAAAAGATTTGCAGCATTATCAAAGCAACTTAGAAGAATTGTTACAACGGCAGGAAGAAGAGCTGGAACAAAGTAAAGAGAGACAGTCTTTAATTCTTGTGCTGGCAGTGTTTGCTCAAGCTCTTTTGATTCTGTTTTTATTTTACGACATTTCCCGACGAAAACAATTGCAGGCTGAGTTAAAACAGGTCGCGACCACCTTGACCAATATTATGGACTCTTCAACCGAAGTGGCGGTGATTGCGACCGATACGGAAGGGGTCATTACAGAGTTTAATTCAGGTGCTGAAAAACTTTTAGGGTATTCATCTGGAGAATTGGTGGGGCAGGAAACGCCATTGAAGTTTCATTCTCAAAAGGAAGTCGAAACGCGTGCTCAGAAGCTGTCTAAAGCGTTAAAACGACCCATTACAGGATTTCAGGTCTTTACGGAAAAATTAACAGAAGAATCACCTCACGATCATGAGTGGACTTACGTTCGTAAAGACGGCGTCAGAGTACCTGTTTCTTTAATTGTGACGCCTATTTTAGATGAAAATCATCAGAAAATCGGTTACTTAGGGGTGGCGCAAGACATTACAGAGTTGCGCCGCTCACAACAGGCTTTAGTTGAAGCCAGAAATCAGCTTGAAGCCACATTGGATACGATTCCGGACTTATTATTTGAAGTCGATAAAGAAGGTCGTATTCTTAATTTTCATACCGCTGATATTAAAAAGCTATATTTAAAACCGGAACAGTTTGTTGGCAAAAAAGTGAATGACGTGCTTCCTGAATCTGTGAGCGATGTTATTGCTCAGGCGATGACTGAAGCCTTGGAAACCGGACGGTCTCACGGATTGGAATATTCTTTGGCTCAGCATGGAAAATTATCTTGCTATGAATTATCCGTTTCAACCAAGACCAATCAACAAAATGAAGTCGTTTCTTTTATTTTCCTATCCCGAGATGTCACGACCCGAGTGAGGCAGTCCGAAGAGTTGGCTGAAAAAGATGAACGCCTTGAGTTAATTCTATCTGCCAGCAAAATTGGGCAGTGGGATTGGGACATCGACAATAATGTCATGCTTTGGGATGAACGTTCTTATACGATGCTAGGGTATCAGCCAGAAGCCTTTAAGGTGGACTATGATAAATGGGCTTCCCTGCTACACCCTGATGATGCGTATGTTTTGAAACGCTTAAAAGCACATTTAGAAAAAGGTGAAACTTATAGTGTAGATTATCGGTTGCGTTCTGGTGATGGCGACTGGGTTTGGATTGAATCTCAAGGACAAACGGTTGAATGGGACGCAGAAGGGCAGCCCACTCGTATGGTTGGGATTCATATGGATATTACAGAACGTAAACATTCTGAAGATTTACTGGTTAAAAACGAGGAGCGTTTACGTACGATTTTTGAAATTTTACCGATTGGCGTCACATTAACTGATAAAGAAGGGCAGATTGTAGAATGCAACTCTGCCTCTGAAGTACTGTTGGGTATTTCTCGTGAGGAGCATTTGGCACGAAAATACGATGCTAAGGAATGGACGATTTATCGAGCTGACGGCACCGTTATGCCGCCAGAAGAGTTTGCTAGTGTGCGTTCATTAAAAGACCAGGTTACCGTTAAAAACCAAATTATGAAAGTGTGTCATACCGATGGCTGCGTCTGGTTAAGCGTGAGTGCAACGCCATTAAACCATCCTGTTTATGGGTTGGTGGTGAGTTACATTGATATTTCCGATAAGCGTGAAGCGGAAGAACGCCTCAATTTAGCAGCCAGTGTTTTCACCCATGCAAGAGAAGGGATTATGATTACGGATAAACACGCCCGTATCATTGATGTCAATAAAGGGTTTACTCAAATCACCGGGTATGAACGTGATGAAGTATTGGGGTTGAATCCCAATATTCTTAACTCAGGGTGTCAGTCGAAAGAATTCTATAATTTGATGTGGAAAACCTTGTTTGAAGAGGATCATTGGTCAGGTGAGATTTGGAACCGTAATAAGCACGGCGTCGTTTACCCACAGATGATTACGATTACGGCCATTAAGAACAGCGATGGCATGACGCAAAATTATTTAGCCTTGTTTACGGACATCACTTCTTTGAAAGAACAGCAAAAACAACTTGAGCATATTGCCCATTATGATGTGTTGACCCAGCTACCGAATCGATCCTTGTTAGCGGATCGGCTACAACAGGCTATCTTTACATCCCAACGGCACAACTCTTTATTGGCGGTGTTATTTATTGATTTAGATGGCTTTAAAAAAGTTAACGATCAACACGGGCATGATGCCGGTGATGAGTTATTGATTGAACTGTCAAAACGAATGAAAATTGTTTTGAGAGAGGAAGATACATTGGCCCGAATTGGGGGGGATGAGTTTGTCGTTGTCTTGGTGAATCTCGATGCCCCCAAGGACTGCGAAATGATTTTAAGGCGTTTGTTGGCATCAACTTCGGAACCCGTTGAGATTGAGGGCGAATCTGTCAGTGTCAGCGCCAGTATCGGGGTGACTTTCTATCCTACGGATAATGTCGATACTGACCAGCTCATGCGGCATGCTGATCAGGCCATGTATCAAGCGAAACAGTCGGGTAAAAACCGTTATCACTATTTTGATGTTCAAATGGATTCCATGCTCCAATCACAAGGCGCCATTCAAAATGAAATGCAAGAAGCGTTAAGGCAAGAAGAATTTGAACTGTATTATCAGCCGAAAGTGAACCTGGCGCAGAATACGGTAATCGGTGTGGAGGCATTGATTCGTTGGAATCATCCTAAAAGAGGGGTATTGACACCTCATGAGTTCTTGCCGTTTATTGAAAACCATCCCTTTTCAGTCGAATTGGATCAATGGGTGATGGCAACAGCCTTGAAGCAAATGTCTGAGTGGCGTTCTCAATAACTTGATATGAACATCAGTGTGAATGTCAGTGCATATTTTTTACAGCAGAAAGATTTTGTGCAAATATTAGAGCGTTTGCTTAATCAGTACCCAGAACTTCCTAAGTTTTCGCTGGAAATAGAAGTGCTCGAAACGACCGCTTTAGAAAATGTCAGTAATATGAGTGAGCTGGTGCATCTCTGTCGAGAGATGGGGGTCAATTTTGCCTTGGATGACTTTGGAACGGGCTATTCCTCCCTCATGTATTTAAGACACTTGCCTGCGCGTACCATCAAGGTTGATAAAAGCTTTGTTCGAGACATGTTGGTTGATATGGATGATAGAGCCATTATTGAAGGGATTTTAAAGCTTGCCTCGGTCTTTAATCGTGAAGTGATTGCGGAAGGGGTTGAAACGGTCGCGCATTTTGAAGCTCTGTTGGAGATGGGGTGTGAGCAAGTACAAGGTTATGGAATTGCTCGGCCTATGCCTGCCAATCAAGTTTCAGAGTGGGTGTTAAACTGGAAAGGAATCGACGCCCCCTTTGCAGAGGAATGAAGTACACATTCACACTAGAGCAACAGGGTATTCTGAAGTAGAATAGCCAGCATTCATTTTTTGAGAAAAGGTTAAAAGAATTTATGTCAATCACTGCAGTTTATCCCGGCACATTTGATCCAATTACCTGTGGGCACTTTGACCTGATTGAACGAGCTGCCCGATTCTATGATCGTTTGGTGATTGCCGTTGCGGATAACCGAAATAAGACTTCGTTGTTTTCACTGGAGAAACGAGTGGCATTGGCGAAAGAAGTCACGGCTGGCATGCCAAATGTTGAAGTAATCGGTTTCAGTGGTCTGTTGGTTGACTTTGTGAAAAAAATTGATGGTAACGTGCTTTTGCGTGGACTAAGAGCGGTGTCTGATTTTGAGTACGAATTTCAGTTGGCTTCAATGAACCGCAAGTTGGCACCGGAGGTCGAAACCATGTTTATGACGCCGGCGGAACAGTATGCTTTTATCTCTTCCAGTTTGGTTAGAGAAATTTCTGCACTGGGTGGGGATGTTTCCGAGTTTGTGCATCCGGTGGTTGCAAAGGCGCTGAATGAGAAACAACTTTGATTCGGTGCTGTTTACGACGCGGCTATAAATAACCTTTACCCTTTACTCCGCACCGCTGGTTGATTGATTTGGTGCGCTCTTTCGATGCCATAAACCATTTTCTTTAATCATGGGGTATTGCGCCCAGCGCGCAAATTCCGCTCGCGTGATGCAGTCAGAGGTCTTTTTTTCCTGCCCGGCAATCTGTTTAAAAATAACATAATCTTTTGCAGGGTTATCACTTCTGGATTCGTCAATCACCTGTCGCATCGACCAGTTTTTCCCCAGCTTTCCGTTACTGTAAACTTCACCGAGCTGAATATCGTCAGGGTCAAGATGGGTGGCATTGGCATTGAGATTCGCCAATTCAAAAATGCGTTTTAAATCGTGTTCATTAATGTCGACGAACGAATCAATTTCTTTCAGGGCGTGAATGAAGTCTTCATGCGACAGGTTTTCATTTGAGGGGGTATCGGGGGGTGAGTAAGTGCTATGTTGCAAAGCAGCAGGGTAACGACGCCAGTGGAAGAAGGCATTGAATATAATGGCAATCATCAAGATGCACAGTACATTCAACAGCACAGGGGTGATGACAAATTGATAGCCTAATGCATGAATACTTTCACCGCCAATAGCAGCAGTTAAAGCGGTTGCGCCACCGGGGGGGTGAATACATTTAAAATAATACATCGCCAAAATAGCTAGCCCGACCGCTGTACTGGCCGCCAGAATCGGCGGGTCGATTAACTGCGCACACGTCACCCCGATGAAAGCGGAGATCAAGTTTCCTCCCAGTAACGGCCAGGGTTGAGACAAAGGGCCGTGAGGAACGGCAAATAAAAGAACCGCTGATGCCCCCATGGAAGCGACTAAAGCGACACTAGCCGACAACTCTAAAAAAGACCTGCTGACAAGCAGAATCAACAGAATAGAAAGAAAGCCCCCTAGTGCTGAAACCAGTTTTTCATGATGGCTTGCCTGAGACGCATTGAGTCCCCAGAAAGCTTTAAAAGCGTGACGTTTTTTCACATTCATAGACGGTTATGATCCCTGCTTAAGTTAGAGGAAGAAAATAACATGATGTGGAAGATTAAACAATCTTTTGCATTGGGATATGGCTGAATTGATTGGTGAATTGCATCAGTATTTATTCTAGTCTATAATTCGATATGTATTTAAGGTAATAACGTTGGTGTGATCTAATGGGATCTGAAAGCATGTCTGAACAATTAGTGCAGTCTTTTTTGATGGGAAGTAAGCAGTCCCAGTCAGGACAGCGCCGTTTGGAATTGTTGAATAAAATCGCCTCTTTGGGATCGCTTTCGGCTGCCGCAAAAGCCTGTGGTTTGAGTTATAAAGGCGCTTGGCAAGCGATTGAAGCCATGAACCAGTTATCCGGTACGCCGTTGGTCACCCCACAAAAAGGCGGCGCGGGCGGGGGTGGAATGACATTAACGCCATCGGGTCATTCTCTGGTGGCGGCGTATCAGTTGTTCAATGAACAAATGCAACAATGGATGAGGCAGTTAGAGACGCTTTCTCCGACCATGTTGAGCCAATTAGATTTAATGAGGAAAATTTCGATGAAAACCAGTGCTAGAAATTTGTTTCATGGATCTGTCATTCATATTGAAAGGGGAGCGGTTAACTGCGATATCACCCTTGCGATTGGAGGCGGTAATGAAATAGTGGCACAGATTACCTCAGGCAGCCTTGAACGCTTAGGTTTGGAGGTAGGGTCTGACGCTTATGCGCTCATTAAAGCCAGTTGGGTGATTTTGACAGAGGGGGGCAATGATGCTCTTAAAACCAGCGCTCGCAACCAATTCTGTGGTTCGATCAGTCATATTGAGACGGGCGAGATTAACAGCGATGTTTCGATTCAATTGGAAGGTGGTTTGGTTATTTCTGCCATCGTGACCAATCAAAGCGTTGAACACATGGCGTTGAAGGTTGGGGAGCCATGTTGCGCCTTAGTCAAAGCCAGCCATGTCTTACTTGCGGTTGCGGATTAAAAATTTTTTACCAGTCGATATGTATCAAAGGTAATATAGATTGAGTTTAAAGGGAAGAATGAAAATGAAAAATTGGGTTCGTCTATGGTGTGTTGCTATCAGTGTCTCGTTCAGCACGGTGGTTTTTGCCGAAAGTGCGACGATTGCTGTGGCAGCAAATTTTACCAAAACGATTGAAGTGATCGGTGAGGCGTTTGAAAAGGAATCAGGGCATCGGGTCAAATTTTCATTCGGTCCGACCGGAAAGCTATATGCACAAATTAAAAACGGAGCGCCATTTGATGCTTTTTTCGGAGCGGATGAGCGCCGTCCTAAAAAGACCATTGAACAGGGTATTGGCCTTAGAAACAGTTACTTCGTCTATGCACAAGGTCAGATTGTTTTATATAGCTCACAATATCCTGTTGATCGTCAGCCTATCGAGGTTCTAGAGTCGGCTGATTTTAGACATTTGGCGGTAGCGAATCCAAAAACCGCACCTTATGGTGAACGAGCGGTGGCTTATTTAAAGAAAAAAGGGCTGTATGACCATGTAAAATCTAGAATCGTTAATGGGGAAAGCATCGCGCATGCGTTTCAATATGTGGTGACCCATAATGCCCCGATTGGCTTTGTCGCCATGTCTCAAGTCGTAGATCCGGGCAGCCCGGTTTACCGAAAAGGCGCTTATTGGGTCGTGCCTGCTTCTGATTATGCCCCGATTAATCAAGGCGCTGTTATCTTGAAGCGTGGTGAAAAGAATGCTGCAGTCCAAGCGTTTATGGATTTTATGAAAACGCCTAAAGCCATCGCCATCATGAACCGTTTTGGTTATAACGTCCCATGATGTTCAAGGTATAATGCGTTCAAAAACAGCCAGGCCTGGCTATTATTTAAGCAACTTTTCTTGTTATAAACAGGATTGGAATAAGGAAACTCATGCTGGAAATTTTCGGTACAGAGATCAATTTAACCCCTATTTGGGTCACACTTGAAGTCGCAACTCTGACGACGGTCATTCTATTAATTTTAGGGATGCCGTTAGCTTGGTGGATGTCTCAAATGCGCTCGTCTAATAAGGTGTTGTTGGAGGCGTTAGTGGCGTTGCCGTTAGTGCTGCCGCCCACGGTGTTAGGGTTTTATTTATTGATCGTGTTGAATCCTACAGGGCCTGTGACAGAGTTTTTGCGTTGGTTTGGGTTTGAAGGACAGTTGACTTTCAGTAAAACCGGGCTGGTCATCGGCTCGGTTTTTTATTCCTTGCCATTTGCCGTGCAACCGTTAATGCATGCGTTTGAAGCAATTCCGCATCGTTTACTGGATGCCGCAGCCACTTTACGGGCTTCCTTTCTTGACCAATTCAGAACCATTATCCTACCGCTATCCAGACGCGGTATTCTGGTGGCAACGACCTTGACATTTGCGCATACCGTTGGCGAATTTGGGGTGGTTTTGATGGTTGGGGGGAACATCCCCGGCGAGACGCGTATGGTGTCGATTGATATCTTTGATCATGTCGAGAGTCTGGAATATACCCAGGCACATATTTTGTCAGGCATGATGTTGGTGTTTTCCTTGATGGTTTTAATGCTGGTTTATGGTATCAATCGTCGTTTCAGTGTGAAGGTGGGCTAACCAGATGACCGAACTGAGTATTCAAGGTGACCTAGAACTGGACATGGATCAATTCAAGCTCAGCACAGGGCCATTCGATTTCCCTTTGCAAGGTGTGACGGTGTTATTTGGCCGGTCAGGCAGTGGAAAAAGTACTTTGCTGTGCGCGATTGCCGGGCTGGATAAACGAACACGTGGGGTTTTACAGGTGGGGGATGTTTTTTGGCAAGCGGGAAAAAAGAGTGTCAAAACCGCTCAGCGTGATATTGGATTTGTTTTTCAAGATGCGGCTCTGTTTCCGCATATGACCGTGCGCGAGAATCTGCTGTATGGTATCAAACGACTGCCGAAAACACTTTCGCCCATGGATTTTGACTATCTGGTCGATACGGTGGGTATTCGAGATAAATTGGACCGGGCAGTGACTTTTTTATCTGGCGGGGAGCGTCAACGGGTGGCGATTGCACGTGCATTGCTGATGCGGCCGAAATTGCTTTGTATGGATGAGCCTTTATCCGCGCTAGACTGGCAATCTAAAGCAGAAATGTTAGCGCTGTTGGAAAACCTCATTGCTCATTATGGAATTCCGGTTCTTTATATTACTCATGTCCCCGCTGAAGTTGAACGTTTAGCAGATCGAGTAGTCTTTATGGCGAAAGGCAAAATCGAGTCGGTTGAATCGTTACAAGAAGCCTTGAAACGAGCCGATTCTCCCTTGTTTGATGAACAAGGAGCGGTGTCGGTGATTCAAGCGACTTCCTTGCCTGCAGAGCAAGGACTTTATCCAGTGCAATTAGGGCAGGACAGACTTTGGTTGTCAGAACCTTCGTTATCCGGTCAAGAACTTGTGCGTGTTAGAGTATTGGCGAGAGATGTCAGCCTGGCACTGTCAGACCCACAAGCGTTGAGCATCATTAACCATCTTAAGGTCACAATTGTTGAAATGATTCCACAAGGGGCGCACCGTTTATTGGTTCGTTTGCGACTGAAAGATGATCAAAACTTGTTTTGTGAGGTGACACAGCATTCGGCTGATCGCTTAAATTTGAAGCCAGGCCTGGCGGTTTTTGCGTTAATAAAATCGGTAGCCGTTACGAATTAAGCAGGGACATGACCTTTATAAAGAGTATGTTTGTTCTTTAATAATCGATAAAATTTCGGCCACATTGATCGGTTTGGTGAGATATTTATCAAACCCTTTTATTAATCCTTCTTTCACATCTTCTTTCATTGCATTGGCGGTCAAAGCATAATAAAGGGTGTTTTGTGCTTCCAGTTCCGGAATCGCTTTTAAGATAGGCAGCGCTTCATCGCCATTCATGCCGGGGAGATTGATGTCGATAAAGATGATGTTGGGTAAGTATTGTTGTGCTTTCGTAGTACCGTCCTCCGCATTGGGGGCGATCACAAGCTCGCAGTTATCCAGTGTTTCGATGATGTTGGCCATCAATTGCATGTTGGCTGGATTATCTTCGATGTAGAGTATCCTTAAAGTGGTTTTGCCGGTCTTTTTCGGCTCAATAGAAGTATTTTCAACCTGTTCCTCGTTTTTTAAACGACATTGTTCTAACGAATCTGAGTCAATATCGCTGGCGATGGGAATATCGAACCAGAATGTAGATCCCACCCCTTCGGTGCTTTCAAACCCAACCTGGCCATCCATCTTTTCAATCAGGTCTTTTGTAATGGCCAAGCCGATTCCGGTTCCTTCAATGGTTGATGTTTCATGGCCAAGGCGATTAAATGGTTGGAACAGTTTTTTCTGATACTTTTCTGCAATTCCATAACCGGTATCCTCGATACTGATTCTAATGCAGCCGTTTTTGTGTGGCGATTCTTCAGCGGTTTTCTTTTCTGCAAACAGAATAACTGAACCATTTTCACGGTTATATTTGATGGCATTGGTTAAGAAGTTCACCAGTACTTGCTTGAGCCGTAAATGGTCTGCAATGACAAAGTAATTACAATTGGACTTTTCCGATATCAGAATCTTGATATGATGTTTTTCCGCTGCTGTATGAATCATCTGTAAGCATTCTTCCACAATCGGTTTGAGTTCGGTTCTTTCAACCGACAAAGAAATGTTGCCAGATTCAATTTTGGCCAATTCCAGTAGGTCATTAATGAGGTGTAATAAATGCTCCCCACTGGTAGAAATGTTTTTTAACTGTTTCTTTTGTTTTTCGGATAGATCCGAGAGTTCCAGCAATTGAGCGAATCCAATGATTGAATTTAAAGGCGTCCGCAATTCATGACTCATGCTAGATAAGAATTCTGATTTTGCCTGGTTCGATTTTTCCGCCACCAGTCTTCTTTCTTCGGCATCCTGCTTGGCTTTCTCTAGCGATTTTTCGAGACGAACCCGTTCGGTGATGTCTTCTCTTATGGACAGAAACTCTTTGATGTTGCCATTTTTGTCCAGCAAGGGCATGATGTAAGACATGACGTAATACGTTTCGCCATTCTTACGCAGATTTTTGATTTCGCCTGACCAGATTTTTTTCGATTGTATTGTGGCCCAAACTTCTTCAAACGTACTTTTAGGCATCTCAGGGTGACGAACGATGTTATGTGGTTGGCCGACCAACTCTTCTTTTGAATAACCACTGATTCTGCAGAAGTTATCGTTAACATATAAAATGGTGCCATAAGGATCCGTCCTAGACACAATCAGTGTCTGGTCAATGGCTTTTTGTTGATAATTAATGGAATAAATCAGTTCGTTGATTTCTGACAGCAACCGATTGAAACGATGTTTCATCTGACCGATTTCATTGTTTTCAACAACTTCCACTTCTTGGTCAAACGACTGGGTTTGGATGATGGTTCCTATCTTTTTTTCCAACCGTTGAATCGGTTTAATCACCTCTTTTCGCATCATATTGAGGAGTGCCATACTTAAGACAAGCAACACAATTAAAATAAACGCGAAAACGATGATGTAGTTTTTGGTATTTTGCCAGGCTTCTCTCTGCAAAATCTCGATAGGTTCAGCCACGACGATTGTCGCTTTAATTTTGCCGGTGTTGTCAAAAAGGTTCTGAGTGTAAAGCACTTGGTTATTTTGAAAGTGCAAAGAGTTTGTTAACAGGTTTTTTTCAGTAAAGGATAAGTTTTTTAGAGATTGTGTTTGGTAAATCTCATTGTCATCCTGAACAAACTCAGCCGGCCCCCCGTTATCTGGTCGAATGGCTTTATAAATTGCAAACTGGAAGCCGGCTTTGTTCATGGCATTCATGATGGATTCAAAACCTTGAGACATGCTGATGAAGCCAACAATTTCTTCCGGGTCATCATTTGCAAATACCGGAATGATGTCGATGAGCCGATAGTTCGTTGAAGCGCCCCCGATATCGATACCACTGACATCTTTTCGGGTTTTGATGACTTTCTGGATGAGGTTGTGACGCGTTAAATCCTGGTTGTAGCTGGGAATGTCATACGTTCTGAGCAAAGAGCGGCCATCGGCGGTGATAATGTGCATGCCGATTTCTTTAAAACGGGTCCAGATAGAAAAATTTTGTTGGGTATGTTTTAGCTCTTTTATCAGAAAAGAACGGTCTTCAAAAGCGATGGCTTTTTTGAGTTGACTGTTGTTCGCGTAAGAGAGGTTGATGGCCTGACCCACATCAAACTTTTTCTTGATTTGTTCGTCTAATAATGTAGAGGAGACATCACTGAAATGCTTTTCGGCTTGCTTTAAATGAATTTGATGTAAAAGATAAGACGCGCTGCTAAACACAATAAATAAAACGACAAAAAGCCACAGAATAAGCATGAACGGTTTTTTAAGCAAAGAGGTCGTTTTTACCATACGAATAATGACTTTTTAGGATGACATAGGCTTTAGTTTATCGGTTTTATTGTGATGTTTCATTTAAAGTTTTTATGCCTCTATTTTTTTGCTAATTAGCATTTTGAGTGCAAAGTGCTTAAAAAACAACCAGGCCTGATGCGTTATAACCACTTAAATCTAAACAGTTCCTTGATGCCCGATAAAATAAAAGTTGGCAGTGCGGCGATAAAAAACGTCATAACCAAATGGTGCAATTGAAGGGGGGTTGTTCCTAGGACTAAATTTCCAAAGGGGCTGTAAACCATTAAAATGGAAAGTGCGCCGGAACCAAATACCGCCAATAGTAACAATCGGTTCGTAAAAGGGTTGCGTCGATAGAGACTGGTAAAAGTGCGTGCATCAAATACATGAAATAATTGCCCAAATATCAGGGTCATAAAAGCAAGTGTTTGGGCATACGCCAACGTCATGCCAAGGTGCAGCGCATAGTGAAACATCCAGAAAGTGAACCCCCCCATTACCAGCCCTCGGACAATAATTCGAGCGCCTAAGCTGTCGGCAAAAAAACTGTCTTTTTGATCGCGAGGAGAACGTTTCATGACATCCGCTTCAGCGACATCCACGCCTAACGCTAAAGAGGGCATGCCGTCACTGACCAGGTTGACCCAAAGAATCATTAGCGGCGCCAGAGCGAGCAGCGGCTCTCCACTGATCAGTAAAAAAGCAAATAAGATTGCTGAGACTTCACCGACATTGGCTGTCAAATCCTGGCGTATGAACTTGCGGATATTGTCATAAATTCGACGGCCTTCCCGAACCGCGGTCACGATGGTTGCAAAATTATCATCCAGCAATATTAAATCGGCAGATTCTTTCGCAACGCCGGTTCCGCTGTCTCCCATCGCGATGCCAATGTCCGCTTTTCTTAGGGCTGGTGCATCATTGACACCGTCACCGGTCATGGCAACCACATCTCCTCGTTGCTGTAGCGCTTTCACTATGCGTAATTTATGTTCAGGGGTAACCCGTGCATAGACATGAATTTTGGGAGCCAAGTTTCCGAGTTCTTCATCCGATAGGGCATTCAGTTCTTTTCCCGTGATGACGATTGCTTCCTCATTAGCATGAATGATTTGCATTTTTTCAGCAATGGCTCGGGCGGTGACAGCATGATCCCCCGTAATCATAATGACACGAATCCCTGCTTCATGGCACTCTTTGACAGATTGCGTTGCTTCCGGTCTCGGCAAGTCAATGATACCGTGTAACCCTGTAAATGTTAGCTGGGTTTCAAGCTCTTCCTGTGAAAGATGAATTTGAGCTTCTGATAAATGTCGATAACCGATAGCGAGTGTTCTTAACGCTTGAGAGCCAAAAGTGTGAATGACGTCTTCAATAAGGTATCGATTACTGGTGACATCTAAATGTTTGTCTTGGAATTCAATGATTTCAGAATGGTCTATTAAGACATCCGGCGCACCTTTTACAATCAGTTGATAGCTATTATCAGGCTCTTGTATGATGATACTCATCATTTTTCGTTTGGGATCAAATGGAAAGGTCTTGATGATTCTGTGGTGCTGTTGCAATGCTTCTTTGTGGATGTTGGCTTTTGCGGCTGCCACGACTAATGCCCCTTCTGTGGGAAGTCCTTGGATGTGGTAACGCCCCTCTTGTTCGACGAGTTGTGCTTCATTACATAAGGCCGACATTTCCAATAGGTGGTTTAAGTGCGGATGTTGTTGCGGGGTCACGGGCCGTTGCTGATCATCCTTAAATTCTCCTATTGGGCGGTAGCCTTCTCCTTGAATGTGATAATGCTCACCTCCTGCCCAGATTTGAACAGATTGCATTTTGTTTTGAGTCAAGGTTCCCGTCTTATCGGTACAGATAACAGAGGTGGAGCCAAGCGTTTCTACAGAGGCCAAATACTTCGCCAGCGCATGGTTACGCATCATGTGTTTCGCCCCTAATGTTAAGACGATGGTGACGACAGTCGTCAAGCCTTCGGGTATGGCTGCGACGACCAATGAGATACTGGTGTCTACCATGCCGGAAAGAGTAAGACCTTTATAGAATCCAATACCAATGATGACGGCTACAATAAATAAAGCAGCCCAGATCAGGGTTTTCGATAAAGCATGGATGCGAGCTTGCAAAGGCGTGAGTCGGTTCTGGGTGGTCTCGATCAGCCGAGCAATTTTACCGACTTCGGTTTTCATGCCTGTAGCGGTCACAACCGCGATGCCCCTTCCGTTGTGAACAGGTGTGCTCATAAATCCCATATTGAGTTGGTCGCCCAGTGTTAAATCCGACGATTCTAAAACAGAGGTTTGTTTTCTGATTAGATTCGATTCGCCTGTGAGTGCCGATTCATCCACCTCCAATTGGGTTGTTTCAACCAGACGGCAATCGGCAGGGATGATGTCGCCTGTTTTCAGAAGAATGATGTCTCCAGGAACGAGTTGCTTTGCCGACATCTCATGCCATTGTCCATTTTGTTTGACATGGCAATGTGGTGCCGACATATCACGTAAGGCATCGATTGATTTTTGAGCTTTATATTCTTGAATAAAAGTAATGGAGGCGTTGATTAAAATAATGGTGGTGATGGCAAACGCATCGACATGATGACCGGTATAAAAAGACAGTAATGCGCCCAGCGCAAGAATGATGAGTAATGGATTTTTTAACTGAGCGATAAAAATATGTAAGGCAGAAGCGTGTTTGACCTGATTAATTTCATTCAGCCCAAAAGCCGTTTGACGTTCTCCCCTTTGGTCCTCTGACAGACCTTGCTGATAATCCGATTTGAGGGCCTTGATAACCGAATCGGTTGATTGGTTAAACCATGTCATAACGTTATCCTCAGTTAAGGTGCTTTTATTTTGACATAGTTTGATTCGAATTCAAAAAAAGCCTTTTGAGTGATTGGGAGCGTTTATTGCGACCGAGTGGTTAATGCAAAAGGCGCCTGGATAAGCGGTTGGTTTTTCTGAGTCACCAAAACGGATAAATGCCAATCCATTTTGTCATTGGTACAGAAGGCGAGCATGGATTGACCCTCATACAGGTGCGGGTACCCTTTTACGGGCGTTAATGTGACTCGGTTATAGCCCATATACATGTTTTGTCCGGCGATATCGAGTTCTACTTTTTCGGCTTCAATGCCTGTCAATTTGACGCGGACATTCAACATTCTGGCTACCCGGATAGGTTTAGGTTGAATATCTAAAGTAATGGATTGATTTTTAACCGAAGTGGAGCAAGCGGAGGCATCTAATTTGCATGAGGTATTGACGGGCCACTGGCTGATTTGCTTATTGGAGGGTAAAAAGTCTGAATTGCAGCCACCCAAAATCAAAACGACAAATACACAACCCACTGCAACGAGTGAGTATGTTTTATGTAAATAAGTTAAGCCTTTAAAACGCATACTTTTCGATTAAGCCTCAAAAAAGAGTAATTTTTCAATAGGTTAATGTTTTTAATCAACCCTCTCAATTTTTCTTCGGCTGAAACACCTTCCTGTCATTTTATCTTAACAGTTGATTGGCGCTACTTTTGACAATTTGAACAAAAGTAGGCGGCGCGTTGATTTAGAACAACTTTTTCGATGGATGCATGACACCGTAAGCAAGGTGCGTTTTCTCTACCATACACATTCAGTTTCTGTTCAAAATAACCTGGCTTACCATCAGGGGTTAAAAAGTCTTTCAAGGTGGTGCCTCCTTGTTCTATTGCAGCACTTAAGACCATTTTGATATGTGCGACGAGCTTGGTCGTTTCTGTGAGTGTTAAACTCTGCGCCGTTCTGCTTGGATGAATGCCACTCAGAAAAAGCGATTCATTGGCATAAATGTTGCCAACGCCCACCACGATGTGGTTATTCATAATAAACGTTTTGATGGCCGTTTTTCTGCCCTGCAGTTTTTGGAAAAGGTACTCAGCATTAAAAGCATCGGTCAAGGGTTCAGGGCCAAGAGACTTTAATAGTGTGTGCTCCTGGATTGGCGCCTCAGTCCATAACCAGCTGCCAAAACGCCGGGGATCGTGGTAGCGCAACAAAAAGCCATTTTCTAGCAGCAGATCAATGTGGTCATGCTTGATTGCAGGTTCTTGTTGCGGGAGTACACGCAGGTTGCCAGACATGCCTAAATGGATAATTAAATGTCCTTGGCTGGTTTCCAGAAGTAGATATTTCGCACGACGTTTAATGCTTAAAATAACCAGGCCTGGCAGTTTTTCCGTCAGACTTGTATCGACAGGCCAGCGAAGCTTGCCATTACGAATGATGATTTTTTGAATGGCTTGACCTTCAACCTTGGGTTGAATGCCTTTTCGAGTCGTTTCTACTTCGGGTAATTCTGGCATGTTTATTTCTTATAAATTGGAAAAAGATGTCGGTATTTTAAAGAAGTTTGGGAAAAATGACACTCGGTTAAAGTTTTTTTATCTCAGCTTTGAAAGTAATGTGCCGATAACTGTCTTAAGCAAGGGAGAGACTAAAATGGCCGAACAAAATTACCATATTGACTGTGATGACGTTGGATATTGCGTTAAGAACTCGGAAAGAACCATTGCAAGCTTTGCGTTGATTGACGATGCTTACGCTGCACTTCGGGAGTTTCAATCGAAAAGGTTTCCAGAGAATTGGGCTAAAGTGCCCCCCGCGATGCGGCTTGCAAAACAGCGCTGTTATGAAGGGTGATATTAGCAAATTATTAAAGGTTGTTTTGTTGATAAGAAATAACTGTCAATCGGGTGGATTATTCATATAATAATTGTATGGAGATTAACGTACCCTCAGCTTTCAACTCTTTGCGAACACTTGTTTTGCTGGCTTCCCTCTTCTTTTCTATGAGTGGTCATGCCGCCTCTCAAGCTGAAATCTCTCCCAATGTTTCTGAAAATCCTTTAACCGTTCAAGTGAACTGGAACCATCAGTTTCAATTTGCCGGGTTTTACGCCGCCATCAAACAAGGCTATTATCAGGAAGTCGGGTTAGACGTCTCGATGAAGAACTGGAAACCGGGCATTCGTGTGGTGGACGAGGTTGTGTCTGGGCGGGCCGATATTGGTATTGGTTATAGTTCAATGATTGCCGATTATGCCAAAGGCGTTCCGATTAAGCTCATTATGAGTTCATTTCAATTCTCTCCCATGGTCTTGTTGTCACATCAGCCTATTAATGATCTGGCTGAGCTTGATGGCAAAACAGTCATGCATTATGGGAATTTACAGATTCTAGGGTTGATTAACAAAGCTCAAAATTTAGTGAAGAACCCGGTGATATCCGTTGACTCTTCTGGCAATTTGGAAGACTTTATTCTTCATAAAGTCGATTTGTATGGCGCCTATACCACGAATGAACCTTTTCGTTTGAAGCAACGCAACAAAGCATTTTTTATTGTGGATCCCAAATCCTTTGGAGTGCAGAGTTACGGCGATCTGGTGGTCACTTCAGAAGCCCTTGCTGCCAAGCACCCGGAGCAAATCCAAAAATTCAAAGCCGCCACCATTAAAGGGTGGCGGTATGCCATCCATCACCAAACGGAGATGGTGGACTATATCATGCAGCATTATCCGGTTGTAAAATCGCGTGAAGCTTTACTGAATGAAGCGAAGGTCACAACACACTATGTTCAATCTGGCCAAGTACCAATCGGTAAAGTGGAGCCTGCCAAATTGATGGCCACGGCAGCAGAGGCGAAAGAAGTGGGGTTAATCTCTCAGAAAGAGTTTAACCGTCTGAATATGAAGCAGTTTATTTTCAATGCATCACAATATGCCTATACCGAAGAAGAGTCAGCCTATTTAGCGGCTCATCCCGTTATTAAATTAGCCAATGATATCGATTGGGAGCCTTTTGAATTTATCGATAAAAAGGGGCAATACCGAGGAATCGCATCCGATTACTTTGCTTTGCTGGGACAAAAATTAGGAGTGCGATTTGAAGCCCAGAAAACACTGGGGTGGGCAGAAGTATTGTCTAAAACGAGAGCGGGCCAGTTGGAAGTGTTTTCTTGTGCTGTCGCCACACCAGAGCGTGAGCAATATATGCGCTTTACCAAGCCTTATTTGTCTTTTCCAATGGTGTTGGTGGGTCGAAAAAATGTCTCTTTTATTGAAAGCTATGATGCCTTAAAAGGGCAAAAAGTGGCGGTAGTGAACGGGTATTGGTCCCATGAAACTTTAAAGCAGCATTATCCCAGTATTGAGTTGGTCATTGTCGACTCGGTTAAAGAGGGGTTGGAAGCGGTCATGGATGGACGCGCCAGTCTGTACTCCGGTAATCTTGGGGCGATTAATTATGCGATTCATAAATATGGAATAATAGGCCTTCATGTCGTCGGGCAATCTAATCATCGTTTTGAATTAGCCATTGGGGTCACTAAAGATAATCCGGTTCTGTTTAATATCTTGCGAAAAGGGTTGGACTCCATTACGGACGAGGAACGTCAGCAAATCTTTAATAAATGGATCAAGCTGGAGGTTGTGAATAAACTTGACCGCAAGCAATTGATTGAAGTGGGTGGCATCTCGCTGGCCATTATTTTAACTTTGACGTTTTTCTTGTTGATGTTCCGTTATCAAAAGAACCGACAACAAGCCTATATTGAAAAAATTCATGAGCTGACGTACGCCACGTTAATTAATATGCAAACCTTAAAGTTTGAGTGGGTCAGTGACGCTTTTACTCGGTTATCTGGGTATAGTCGTGAAGAATTAAAAGAGATGCAATACCTTGATTTGGCAACAGAAACTTTGTCAAAAGAAGAGCAAGAAGCTATTTTAAAACAAGTGAATGCGGGTCAGTCATGGAAGGGTGAGATGGAAGGACGTGCCAATGATGGCCACTCTTATTGGGTTGAATTGACGCTGACCCCGGTTCTGGATGTGATGGGACATATTCAACAAGTCTGGGCCACTCGAGTTGATATCACGGACCGAAAGCGTAATGAGCAGCTGTCGATAACGGATGATTTGACCGGGTTGTATAACCGGCGTTATTTTAATCAAATTATTGAACGAGAAATCAATCGAGCGAAACGGGAGCACAGAAGCTTGGCTGTTGCCATGATGGATATTGATTTTTTCAAGACCATTAATGATACCTACGGGCACCAGGAAGGTGATCAGGTACTCAAACAGGTTGCAGACGTTTTAGAGACCTCTTTCCATCGAGCGACCGATTTTGTTTTCCGAATGGGGGGCGAAGAGTTTCTTGTGATTTCTTGGTTTAAAAGCGAAGCAGAATTCCAGTCTTACTTAGAGCAGCTATGCTTCAAAGTAAAATCGTTGGGTATTGAGAATGCGGCTTCTACAGAAGGGGTATTGACGATTTCGGTTGGCGCAATTTATTGTGATTCCGATGCATTAACCAACTCTGAAGAACTGTATAAAACGGTTGATCGACGGTTATATCAGGCGAAGCAAACAGGTCGAAATAAGGTGGTGATGACAGACTGACAGAAAAGTCAGGTGCGTCAGGTGGTGAATCCTCATGATTTTCAGGCATAAAAAAACCCAGCCTTTTGAGCTGGGTTCATCATTTAAGTTATGGTAAAACTTATTTGATTTTAGCTTCTTTAAAGAGAACATGTTTGCGCAAAACTGGATCATATTTTTTGATCTCAAATTTACCAGCCATGTTACGCTTGTTTTTATCCGTAGTATAAAAATAAGCGCTTTCTGTCGATTGAAGTTTAATTTTATCGCGCATGTCGGGCTCCCTTAAACTTTCTCACCACGTGCACGCATTTCTGCAAGCACTGACTCAATACCATTTTTGTCGATAATACGCATTCCAGAAGTTGAAAGGCGTAGTTTTACAAAACGGTTTTCGTTCTCAACCCAAAAACGGTGAGTTTGTAGGTTTGGTAAAAAACGACGACGAGTTTTACGATGAGAGTGGGAAACATTGTTACCGACCACAGGTTTTTTACCTGTTACTTGGCATATTTTAGACATTTCTCAATTCCTCTCAAAAACGGCTAGTTCATTAAAACTAACCACACATTAAAAATATTCGAATATTTCTATGTTAAAACAGCCCATTCAAGACTGTGAAAAACAAGAAGCGGAATTATCCATAAAATAGAATAGAAAAGCAAGCCATATTGCAAAGTAATTCAAGATTATATCGTTTGTTTGGCTTATCTTTTTTAAGTCGGTCGATTGAGAAATTGCTTTTAACGAAGATTTTACAATAACCCTTGCTGGGTAAAAGAGAGCCAACGACCATGATCTCCGAGGATAATATGGTCCAGACAACGTGCTTCAATTAGCTGTAGGCCTTGCTGAATCTGGCGGGTAAGATCTTTATCAGACTGACTGGGGGTCGGGTCGCCAGAAGGATGATTGTGTGCCAGAATCACGGCCGCAGCATGGTGATCAAGTACTGTTTTCAAAATTTCACGAATATGAACGGACGTTTGGTTGAGGGTGCCGGTAAATAAAGGGACAAATTGAATGAATTGGTTTTGTTGGTCAAGTAACACCAGGCCAAAAATTTCCCGTGGCTGATTGCCTATGTGATGCTGAAGTAAACGCGCCACTGCTTCAGGTTGTGTTAAGGCGACTCCTTTTTTGAGTCCTGATTCAAAGTGGCGGCGTGACATCTCCAAAACCGCTTTGAGCTGAACATATTTTGCTTGCCCAAGGCCTTTTGCCTCACAAAACTCGGTTTCATCTGCGTTCAATAATGCATCTAAACTGCCAAAGTGATCGAGTAAGTCCTGTGCGAGTTCAACCGCACTTTTCCCTTTCACGCCGACCCGTAAAAAAATGGCTAATAATTCGGCATCTGACAAATGTGGGGCGCCAAACTTCAGCAGTTTTTCTCTGGGGCGGTCATTTTCGTGCCAGTCGGTTATTGCCATGTTTTTTACGAATTTTTTGGTAAGATATCGTCATCATAATTAAAAGGGATGCCTCTGGCAATGTTTAAACTTGAGATGCGCGTTCGGGACTATGAATGTGATTTACAGGGTGTGGTGAATAACGCGGTTTATCAGAATTATCTAGAGCACGCACGTCATGAATTTCTTTTAGCTAATGAAATCAATTTCCCTGCTTTAGCCAAACAGGGCATTGATTTAATGGTAGTGCGTTCTGAAATTGATTACAAAGCTTCGTTACGCCCACATGATCATTTTTACATTACGGTGGAAATGATTAAGGAAGGGCGAGTGAAAGTCATTTTTTTACAAAATATTTATCGCGCTGATGACGTCTTGATGGTCTCTGCCAAAACGTATGGGGCAACGGTTAAAAATGGTCGTCCGGTGCGTTTGGTCGAAGAGCTGGCGAGCTTGGTGGCGGGATGAAGATTCTACTGGGTGTCACGGGCGGCATTGCTGCCTATAAATCGCTGGAATTGGTGCGCCTGTTTATGAAAGCCGGGCATCAGGTTCAAGTGGTAATGACCGCGGGCGCGAAAGAGTTTATTCAACCCTTGTCTTTTCAAGCCTTGTCAGGAAATCCGGTTCGAGATCAATTGTTTGATGAAAACCAGGAAGCGGGCATGGGGCACATTGAGTTGGCGCGCTGGGCTGATTTGATTGTCATTGCGCCTTGTTCGGCTGAAACGCTGGCAAAACTGAGAATGGGGCGTGCCGATGATTTATTGATGACGTTATGTCTTGCAACGGATCGTCCTATTATGCTGGCGCCTGCCATGAATCGTTTAATGTGGTCCAATGCCGCCACGCAAGAAAATGTCGCGCTGCTGCAACAGCGTGGATTTGAGATTTTGACCCCGGCAGAAGGCGAGCAAGCATGCGGCGAAGTGGGTGCTGGACGTATGCCAGAGCCGGAAACGATTTTTTCGCAAGCAGAACGTTATCTGGACGCGCAGCAGAAAAACGCCCAGGCCTGGGCAGAATTACACCCTTCTTGGCAAGGAAAACGCCTTTTGATTACTGCGGGCCCTACATTTGAAGACCTTGACCCGGTGCGGTTTATCGGTAACCGCAGTTCCGGCAAAATGGGGTTCGCCATTGCAGAAGTGGCGCATAAACTGGGCGCGCAAGTCACTTTGATTGCAGGCCCTGTGTCATTGAGCTGCTCTCCTGACATTTCAAGACTTGATGTCCGTTCTGCGCAACAGATGTTCGAGGCGGTGCAGTCTCATTATGCACAACAAGATGTTTTTATCAGCGCAGCCGCCGTCGCCGATTTTCGACCCGCCAATCAATCTAATCAAAAAATAAAGAAACGCACTGACCAGGACCTTATGTCATTACAGTTGGTAAAAAACCCTGATATTGTGGCGTGGGTTGCTGAGCAAGCAAATAAACCTTTTGTGGTCGGGTTTGCGGCCGAAACTGAGAATGTGCTAGATTATGCTCAATCCAAATTGAAACGTAAACAATTGGATATGATCTGCGCCAACCAGGTTGGCAAAAACTTAGGGTTTGAATCCGAACAGAATGCTTTAACCTTGGTAACCAGAGATGCTGTTGAAGCGCTGATGATTTCAAGTAAGAAACAGCAGGCATTTGAGTTGTTAAAATTCCTTGCCTCGCTTCATTCTTTCTAAGATGGCATCGCTCATACCTCTTCACAATAACCTAAATTAGGAGTAAGACATGTATCAAATCAAACAAGCTTTTTTTATTGTTATGCTGGGTGGTTTTTTATTGGCTGGCTGTTCTTTTAACGAACCGACTGAAGCCTCTAAACAAGTGATGCTGGTCAAAGATTATAATGTGACGAGCTGTCAAAAACTGGGGGTGACCGTCGCTAGAGTGAAGGATTCTTTAGGGGCAATAAAATTCTCCGAAGATGAAGTGCAAGAAGAATTGATTGTGATTGCTAAAAATGATGCCGCAGAAATGGGGGGCGATTCGATTGTAGCGGTTTCTGATGTGAAAGGGGGCGTGCAAAAGTTTGCCATTTATCGTTGCCGGAAATAGAGCCTTGCCAATTTCGAAATCAATCACTTATGCTGCTCAAGTGGTTTTGTTAAGGTTTGAATTCCATCCGGAATAAAACGGATTAATACTAGCCATTATAAGGATTGATTGGGTTCTTGTTGGAGGGGGTTAATTTAGGTGTATAATGAATAGAAAAGCCTAAACCAACTGGCGAAGCCAGCGACTTGAGTTGTCAGAATGAAGCCCGAATCTATAGAACCCAACCTCAAAAATGACTTTAACGATAAGCTGTCTAATCATTTAGACAATCTGTTATCTGAGATTCGTCGTTTAAATGTTAAGACAACATATGGTTCGGATCTTGCACCCTTTTATTACATTCTCGAATCTTTGTCTTATGTATCCAAATCTTATGGTTCTGCATCTTTTTCAAAAGTCCTCAAGCAATTAGAAAGCCTTATCTGGCGTCCCAAATCGTTATTGACCTCCCCTGAAAAAGAAGATTTTATCGCTTCACTAGAAGGGTTGAAAGAGACGATTGTTAAGGACAAAGCCTCGCAGCAGAATGAGCTTCTTTCTCCCCGCCTCTGTTTCTATGGAATTAAACCCGAAGAGATTGATACCGTTTTGCAAAACACGTCCGAGTTGTTTTTGCGCTATCGCGTATTTTCTTCATTAGAGGAGCTTAAACGTTTAAAGAGTGATGATATTTTAGTGTTTCGGTTAACCGAAGAAGAGCAGAAAACAATTGATTGTATTCACTCTTTAACGTCGCTGGTTTTTTCAGTTGATCAAGCTATTTATCTCCTGCCAGAAGAAAGTCTTTCCTCTCGTTTGAAATTGGCAACGCAAGGCATTGAAAATCTTTTTGTTTGGCCTGAAGAAGCGTTTTATTTTCGTCGTTATTTTTATCATCTGTATCATCGAGCACTGCCTGTCTGCAAACCTTTCAAAATACTTTTTGTCGGGACATCAAAACGCAGTGAAGAACTCTGTATTCGTTTACATGAGTTTGGCGTAGATATTTGCCGTGTCGGCGATAGCTTGACCGTGCTGGAAAACTTACAACAAGAGTCACCTGATTTAGTGATGATGGATGCGGAAGAAGATGATTTTGATGTTCAAGCATTAAGTACCGCGATCCGTCAGTTTCCAAATGCAAAGCGACTCATGGTGCTCAATTATCAAACCATTCCGGAACGTTTAAGACGATTTAATCGTTTAGCGCATTTTGAAGCGGATATTGCGGTTTCGAAATTACAAACGGTAGATGAAGCTTGCGCCGAGGTGTTGGCGCGCTTGGCACATCAAAGAGATGTCGTATTCTTGTCGTCCGCAACCGACGATGCACTTCAAAAAACAGCCGATTTTAAAACCGGGTTAGACTTTCATAACATCGTATCTGTGACGGATAAACAAGGTCGTATTATTGAAGTCAATGATATGTTTTGTCGAATCAGTGGCTATTCGCGTGATGAACTGCTTGGGCAAGACCATCGAAAAATTAATTCCGGAATTCATTCAAATACCTTTTTTAAAGAAATGTGGCAAACCATTTCAGCAGGTCAAGCTTGGACGGGAGAAATTTGTAACCGTGCCAAAAACGGTGAGCTCTATTGGGTGGAATCGAGTATTGTTCCGATTTTAGATGCCCATGGCCAACCTCAGAAATATATTTCCATTCGTACGGATGTGACACACTTAAAACAAACCGAGCAAAAGCTGATTGAAGCTCAATCTTTGGCAAAACTGGGCTATTGGGAAGCCGATTTGATAACCGGTTCATTGGAATGGTCGGATTATATTTATGATATTTTTGGGTTTGATAAAGCGCGTTTTTCTCCCAGTGTGGAAGCCTTTAAAAAAGCGATTCACCCTGATGATGTTGAGTTGGTTGAAGCCAGTGAGCGTGAAGCGAGTGTTTCAGGCGTGCATGATGTGATTCATCGGATTATTCGTCCAGATGGAAAGATTCGATATGTGCATGAACTTGGACAAGGACATCGTAAGAATGGCGAGTTGGTTCGGTTGTCTGGCACCGTTCAAGACATTACCGATTTAAAAGAAGCTGAGGCGGCACTGAAAAAAAGCGAACAAAGGCTGAACTTGAGCCAACGTTTTGCCAATATTGGAACCTGGGATTGGAATATCAAAACCAATGAGCTTTTTTGGTCTGAGCGTATCAGTCCGCTATTTGGCGGCGAAGAAGCAGAATTGGAAACCAGTTATGACAGCTTTTTAAATGCGGTGCACCCAGAGGATCGTCAAAAGGTCATTGAAGCGGTAACAAACTGTATTGAATGCGGAACGGAATACGATATAGAACATCGAGTGATCTGGCAGGACGGAACCGTTCATTGGTTGCAGGAACAAGGCGATGCGGTTAGAGACCAAAATGGTAATCCGACCAATATGTTGGGGGTGGTTCAAGACATCACTCGTCGAAAAGAGGCAGAAGAGAATTTGATTCAAGCTCTGGACAGAGCTGAAAAAGCCGATAAAGCTAAATCGGAATTTTTATCGAGTATGAGTCATGAATTGCGGACGCCTTTAAATTCGATTATCGGCTTTTCTGATTTGTTGAGCATGGCAGACTTACCAGAAAAAGAACAACATCAAGTTGACCATATTTCTGAAAGTGGCCATCATTTGTTGGCGTTGATCAATCAGCTTTTAGAGTTATCAAAAATTGAGCAAGGTGAAGTCGAACTTAAGATGACGGATGTCAGTCTGGAGGACACAGTTCATTATTGCTTGTCCACCGTTGATCCGATGGCGCAAAAATATTTAGTTACGTTGGAAAGACCGGATTGGACAACGTTTAATTACCATGTCTATGCGGATGAGCTGAAGCTGAAACAGGTGATGTTGAATTTTTTATCCAACGCGATTAAATATAATCGACCCGAGGGTAAAGTGACATTGGCCGCGACGTTACTGGAAACCGGCAGAGTGCGTATTTCCGTCACTGATACAGGGTTTGGTATTGCAAAAGATAAGCAGTCGAATGTGTTTAATTCCTATGACCGATTAGGACATGAATCTTCCTCAATTGAAGGCACGGGTATTGGCCTGAACATTACGCAAGAGCTAGTGTATTTGATGGGGGGAGACATTGGGTTTACCAGTGAAGAGAATGAAGGGTCTTGTTTTTGGGTTGATTTTCCTTTGTCCACGCTTCATCAGGTTGATTTGGAAACGAAAGAGCCCTCTGAATCGATCAACAACACTCTAGTGAAAGTGTTGTTAATCGATAACCAGCCACAGAATATGCATGTCATGGCCGGGCTAGGCAAGGGGAGCGAACTCATTGAGCTGAATGTGGCGCCTGATTTAGAACTTGGGCTAAACATGGCTCAAACCCTTAAGCCAGATATTGTTTTTGTGGGGATGGCTTTGAAAAAAGAAGCCATACAAACAACTGTTTCCAGCCTTAGGCAGTTGTCGGTTTTTAAACACAAAAAAGCTTATTTTGTGTCGATTAATCACTCAGAAATAGAGGGGGTGGATGATAAGCTGTCATCTCCGCTGAATGAGACAGAAATACTAATGTGGATTCATAAGGTACAGGAGTCAAGAAAATCATGACGCAACTCTATGATGCTCGGGTTTTGGTGTTAGATGATCAACAGGTCAACTTAGACCTTGTCATGGATCTTTTGACGCTTGAAGGTTATAAAAATATTCAACTCTTGAATGACCCGCTTCAGTTAAGCGCTGTGCTGGCATCTCAACCCATTGATTTGATTTTGTTAGACATTAATATGCCCATTTTGGATGGGTTTGCAGCCTTAGCGATGATTAAACAGCATTACCATGAACAGGATGCTCCCCCCGTTGTGATGTTAACGGCTCAAAATGATCAAGAGAATCGGCTCAGAGCTTTGAAAAATGGTGCCAGTGATTATGTGATGAAGCCTTTTAATCGTCATGAGTTGCTTAAGCGGATTGAAATTCAGCTTGAGAACTGGCAAATGAAAATGATGTTGAAGGAACAGAATCGATTGCTTGAGCAAAAAGTTCAGGAGCGAACGCAAGCTTTGGAGGAAGCGCACCATGAAATTATTTATCGACTGGGGCGCGCATCAGAATATCGAGATAATGAAACAGGCAACCATGTCAAACGCGTCAGTTATTTTTCAGAGTTGATCGCACTTGAAGCGGGCTTAGATAAAAAAGAAGCGCATATGATCCGAATTGCCTCGCCGATGCATGATGTTGGTAAGATTGGCATTTCAGATACGATTATGATGAAGCCAGGAAAACTATCTGAAGCAGAGTATCTTGAAATGCAGCGTCATGTCGAAATCGGGGGCGAAATTCTGGAAGGACATGATTCTAATGTGTTAAAAACCGCTTATGAAATTGCATTAACCCATCATGAAAAGTTTGATGGTAAAGGCTACCCTAAGGGGTTGTCTGGAAAAGATATTCCTATCTCAGGACGAATTGTGGCCATTGCGGATGTGTTCGACGCGCTAACATCCGAACGCCCTTATAAAGAAGCTTGGCCGGTTGAAAAGGCGGTGCACTTAATCAAGTCTGAGAAAAATAAACATTTTGATCCGGAGTTGGTGGAGTGTTTTTTGGCTGTCCTGCCCCAAATTATTCAAATCAAAGACAAGTATTCAGATAAGACATCGACCTAACTGAAAGGTTGGGTGCTATCTGCCTGAACTTGCACTATCGATGTAACAATTGTTAAACTGATTTTATTCTTATCAATAGAAGGAGAACACTCATGCGATTATCTCCCTTGTCTTTAGCGACACTTTTTTCATTTCCTTTTGTCTTTTCTTCAGTGCAAGCATCCAATCAGTTAGCCGGGGGTGTTTGGTTTAATTATAACCAGTCATTTCACTCTGGTGCCAATGAGCCTAATAACGGCACCATTGGTGATGAGGCTTTGGTTTTGTATGCTGATGGTCAAGCGGACAAAGGGAAAGGTAACTGGTCTTACTCTATGGAATGGCGCATGGGGCCAGGGAGTTTTACCGATCCCGACAATAATTCAACCGGTGACCAAGCCGGTATGCATAAAGCATGGGTCGGGTTTGATCTTAATGACGATCACAAGCTGATTGTGGGTAAAAGTCAGGTTCCGTTTGGTTGGAAGACTTATAACTTCTGGCCTGGTGATATGTTGCAAGGTGGTTATGGCGACCAAATGGATGTGGGGCTGAAGTTGCAAGGTAAAGCCTCTAATCTCAACTATGATGTGGCTTATTATCATCAGGACGACTGGGGCAAAACCAGTACCGATACCATGGACGACAATCGACACTGGGGGTCATCAACCACTTATCGAAAAGTTCAAACTGTGGTTGGAAATGTCGGCATTGATTTAGCTTCAAATCAGACCATTGGGGCGGCTTTACAAGCGGGACGTTTACAAGATTTTACAACTGCTAATGATAAGGTTGATGGAGATCATTCTGCTTTAGTTGTTTACTATAAAGGAACATTTGGAAAGACTTTCTTAAACGGGGAAGTTATTCAAGCGCAACGCAATTTACCTGAAAATTATGCAAACAGCAACGGGTTGGAACGTAAGGTTGAAAATACACGCTATGCCCTTGAAATCGGGCGTTCCAGTGGCGATTGGACGTATTATTTGGATGCCTCGTGGGCAGACCCACAAACCAAAGGCAATGATGCCAATGTTGTTTCTGCCTATGCGCCAGGTATCAAATATAACTATGGACCGGGTTGGATATATGCAGAATATTTAACGCAAGACGGTTATATCGGTCGGAATGGGAATGTCGGTGAAGGCGATTTTTCAGCACTGTATTTAACGATGGATTTCTATTTCTAGTTGTGGTCGCATCGTTGTTATTGATAGTCCGCACTTTTTTGCAATCGAATATTAAGATGAGGTTATTCGGATGAAACAATCCTCCACTGCAGAGCAAGCACGATTGAACCCCCCTGTCTTTTTTACCGCCTCAGGCCTGGTTATTTTACTGTTGTTGTATGCCGCTGTTTTTCCACAACAAGCGGACGGCGCTTTCAGCCATTTACAAAATATCATTGTTGATAATGGCAGTTGGTTTTACGTCTTAACGGTTGCTATTATTTTAATCACGGTGGTCTTTCTTGGGCTTTCCCGTTATGGCGATATCAAGTTAGGTCCCGATCATGCCTCGCCGGATTATTCTAAAATTACCTGGTTTTCAATGCTGTTTTCTGCCGGTATGGGAATCGGGCTTATGTTTTTCGGGGTTGCTGAACCGGTGATGCACTTCTTGTCACCACCTGTCGGTGATGCGGGAACGGTTGAAGCCGCTCGTGAGGCCATGAAAATCACTTTTTTCCATTGGGGGTTACATGCCTGGGCGATCTATGCGATTGTGGCATTGATTTTAGCGTTTTTTAGTTATCGTCATGGACTGCCTTTAACCATGCGTTCTGCTTTATACCCTTTGATTGGTGAACGCATTTATGGACCAGTAGGGCATGCAGTGGATGTATTTGCGGTTATTGGTACGGTATTCGGTATCGCCACCTCATTAGGGTATGGGGTACTACAAATGAATACAGGGTTAAATTATTTATTTGAAGTGCCTATCGGTGTGATTACCCAGGTGGTGTTAATTGCAGCTGTGACCGCCTTAGCGGCTGTTTCAGTGGTAACGGGGTTAGACAAAGGGATTCGCCGTCTATCAGAGCTGAATATGAGTTTGGCAGTCATTTTAATGTTGCTGGTATTGTTTTTAGGCTCAACCATTTTCTTGATGCAAGCTTTAATTCAGAATGCCGGAACCTATTTATCTGACATTGTTCGAGTGACTTTCAATCTTTTTGCTTATGAAAAGACAGATTGGATTGGGGGTTGGACGATTTTTTATTGGGCATGGTGGTTAGCATGGGCGCCTTTTGTCGGTCTTTTTATTGCCCGTGTTTCGCGAGGACGCAGTATCCGTGAATTCGTAACCGGGGTTCTATTTGTGCCGATTGGTTTCAGTATGATGTGGTTTACTTTCTTCGGGAATTCCGCCATCGATATGATTTTGAATGGTGGATTGGATAGTTTAGGAAAAGCCGTATCGAATGATGTTGCCATCGCTTTGTTTGCTTTCTTGGATCAATTTCCTTTTGGTTCAATACTGTCGTTTATCGCGATTTTAATGGTGATTATCTTTTTCGTTACATCAGCCGATTCCGGTGCGTTGGTGGTGAATATGTTGTGTTCAAATGGCCGAGATGATACCCCCATCTGGCAAAGACTTTACTGGGTCATCGGAGTTGGATTGATTGCTGCAATTCTCTTGCTTGCTGGAGGGTTGGGTGCTTTACAGACATTAACGATTGCCAGTGCATTACCCTTTTCCATTGTGCTATTAATTGCCACTTATGGTTTGATTATGGCGTTAAGGGTCGACATTGCTAAGCGTGAAAGTTTGCAGATGAATGTCGCGCCGACGCCACCTGCGACCACGGATGGCAATTGGAAAGAGCGGTTACATAATATCGTTGATTACCCAAGTAAATCCGTCGTGAGTCGTTATATTCAAAGTGTGGCTCGCCCAGCTTGCGAAGAGGTGGCTGAAGAACTTAAAGCACAAGAGTTGGATGTGTTGGTCGAAAATGAAAAAGAGAATGACCGAGTCCGTTTAATTGTTCGCCACGGTGAAGAGACTGACTTTATTTATGAAGTTCGCAGTCGTTCGCATTTGAAGCCGGAGTTTACTCAGGTTGAAACGTCGATGGACGAAATGGATGAATCGGCGCGTTATTATCGTGCTGAAATTCATTTACGTGAAGGCGGACAGGACTATGATGTGATGGGGTGGTCAAAGCAGGCGATCATTCATGATATTATTGATCATTACCATAAACATATGCATTTCTTGCACGTGTTGCGTTAATCTCATTGACGTATGGCAATAAAAAAGCCCGTTATTTAACGGGCTTTTTTTTGTCTTGAAGTTTGATTTAGAACTCTTTTGTATCGTTTTTATAAAGCGCTTTAGGCCAGGCTAAGGGTGCCAAAACAACCAGGCCTGGCCAGTTTTTATGACGCCTTGCGTTGATGACTTAAAAAGAGTCTTTCTCCGACAAAAATCAACGCTAAGCCGATTAGGGCAGCATAGATGACGAAAGGATCCGTTTGAAATTTAACTGCAATCAATGCGATGAGAATGATGATGTCTAAAACGATTGCCGTTATTAAAATCGCGGTACTGGCCTTCACTTCCTCTCGAAGGTAGCGTAGCACTCCCCAATGAATGGCGATGTCCATGATGATATAAAAGATTGCGCCTAAGGCAGCAATGCGACTGAGATCAAAAAATATCGTGAGGAGCATTGCAATGACAATGGTGTATACCAAGGTATGTTTTTGGAGATCGCCCGGCATACCAAAATGGCGATGGGGCACCAGCTTCATTTCGGTCAGCATGGCTAACATTCGACTTACCGCAAAGACACTGGCAATGACGCCGGACACTGTGGCGACGATTGCGAAAATAACGGTAAACCATAGCCCTGCATCACCAAAGGCAGGTCTGGCGGCTTCTGCCAAAGCATAGTCTTTCGCTTGAACGATTTCTTCAATGCTCAGGTTCGCCCCTATCGAAAACGTTACCAACATATATAAAGTCAGACAAAGTGAAATCGAAATAATAATGGCTCGTCCGACATTTGTATGAGGATACTCAATTTCGCCACCACTGTTCGTGATGGTGGTAAACCCTTTATAAGCCAATACCGCCAACGCAACCGCTCCCAAGAAATCGGTACTGCTTGATGTTGACGGCGGGGCGGCCGAAATGCTTTCAAAAGATAAACCAGAAACCCATAAGCCGGCTAATGCAAAAACGACCAGGCCTGCAATTTTGATGAACGCCATAAAAAAAGAAAAGCGTTCGATAAAGCGATTACTTAGGATATTGATGAGAAAAGCAAAGAATAATAGGGCGACCCCTAACGCTGGAATAACCCACTCGGGATATTGGTTCGCATCAAATAGCTCCATGGTGTAGGTACCAAACGTTCTCGCGACCAAACTTTCATTGATGACCATGGAAAAGTACATCAATAAAGCGCCGGCTCCGGTCATGACGGTTTTGCCATAGGCTTTTTTGAGGAACATCGCAATGCCGCCGGCAGATGGATAGGCGTTAGCCATTTTGACATAGGAATAAGCACTGAAACCAGCGACAATGGCGGCGGCCAGAAAGGCTAATGGAAACCAGCTTTTGGCCAGTTCTGCAACTTGTCCTGTTAAGGCAAAAATACCGGCCCCAATCATGACGCCTGTTCCCATGGCGACCGCACCGGTTAACGTTAAACTATTAGATTGATAATGCGTTGACTTCATCTGAGAGTGATCCATAAATTCCTTTTTGATGTTAATAACAGTTCTAAGGGAAATGGTTATCGACAGCTTTTGGTCTGGAGGTTAGGTCGCTGTCTTGTTTAGAGTTTTATCGTACAGTAAGTTTGTTTTTGATAAAAGTTTTTGAAATCAAGTTATTGTTTTTTTAAGTGAATTAGTTCCAGAAAGCCTGGCCTAACATGCCGAAGCAAAAGCCGAGAATGGCGCCTAATGGCGGGGCCCAATGTCGTTGCATTTTTGATTGGGGAGCAATGTCTTGGAAAATAAGATACAAGATACCGCCAGAGGCAAATAGCATAACAGCGCCTAATAACAAGGTGTTATGGCTTAAATAATGCCAGCCGATGATCGCGATAATCGGGCCGAGTAGTGCTAACCCTCCCATGAATCCTAAAATTCGTTTTTTGCTGGCATTGGGTTTGTTGATAAGCTCACGGTAAGCATTGAATCCTTCAGGTAAATTCTGTAATCCAATAAACAATGCCAGCAAAGGAGCAGAAGCGGCTCCAATGGCGAAGGCACCTCCCAGTGCAAGTGATTCTGGCAGATAGTCTAACAGCATTGCAGTAAACTGAGGTTTTTCTTGCCGTTTAGTGCCCAAGTATCGTTCCATCAAAAAGAAGAAGATACCTCCAAATAGGAAGAGGCCAACACTCCAAAAATCGTGGTCGACGTAATGTTTACCTTCCGGCACCAGAACTAATGCAACCGCTGCCACTAAAATGCCACCACCGAATGCAATAATACCGTGTCGGAGTTCATTTTCCAGCCATTGTGGGCGAATTTTTTCAAAGTAACCCAAAAGGCCACCGATAGGGATGCAGGCACCGGCAAATAAAGTATAGAGTATGATTTGAGTGAGTTCAGTCACAGGGCTTACTTTTAAAAAGAATGAGTCGTTATCGTAATTTAAATTCGTTAAGTAAGCAAAAATTGTTATTTTTATCAGTGTCTCAGAACAAGGTCAGCGGCTTTTTATTGTAAAATAAAGCGATTAAGAAAATAGAAGGACAAAAGTATGACAATGCAGGTGCAATATAAGATTCTAGATGCGCGTTTGGGTAAGGAAATTGAGATGCCGCATTATGGCACAAAAGGATCAGCGGGACTGGATTTAAGAGCTTGTATTGAAAAAGACATGATGATTGAACCCGGACAAACCGTCCTGATTCCAACCGGAATGGCCATTCACCTGGATGACCCTGGATTGGCGGCGATGTTATTGCCAAGATCTGGCTTAGGGCATAAACACGGTATTGTGCTGGGGAATTTGGTGGGGTTAATCGACTCGGATTATCAAGGCCCTTTAATGGTTTCATGTTGGAATCGAAGTGAAGAGGCATACAAGGTCACTGTGGGCGAAAGAATTGCTCAAATGGTCATTGTACCTGTGCTTCAACCGGTGTTTACACAAGTGGAAGAGTTTGGAGAGGCCACTGAACGTGGTAAGGGTGGTTTTGGTCATACGGGATCCCTCTAACCGTGTCATCTGTTTGCCATGATCAGCTGCTAACATATCCTTTATAACGCTAATAAACAGTCAGGTAATTGAATGCCACACGTTGAACCCAGTATTTTCAGAACTTATGATATTCGTGGCATTGTGGATCAAGCCTTCACTGAAGCAACGGTGGAGCTGATAGGAAAAGCGCTAGGGTCTGAGTTGGTACGTCAAAAAGAGACTGAAATCGTTTTAGGACGAGACGGTCGTTTATCGGGTGAACGCTTTTCAAAGGCCATCACAAAAGGGCTTCTTTCGGTGGGTGTGAATGTCATTGACCTGGGGCAGGTCATGACGCCAATGGTCTATTTTGCAGCTGAAACGTTGCCCAATGTTCGTTCTTGCGTTGTGATTACGGGATCCCACAACCCACCAAATTATAATGGCATTAAGATGGTGGTCAAAGGCGTGACACTCTATGGAGAGTATATTCAGGTACTCTTGAAACGTATCTTACAGAGTGATTTCCAGACGGGAAAGACATCCGGACACTATTCGCAGCATGATATCGCGGCGGATTATCAACACAGAATTATTTCCGGAATTCATTTGTCACGCCCTTTGAAGGTGGTCATCGACTCTGGAAATGGGATCGCCGGTGCTTATGCGCCTCGCATTTTTCGAAAACTGGGGTGTGACGTCATCGAGTTATTTTGTGATGTGGATGGGCATTTTCCGAATCACCACCCCGATCCAGCCAAGCTTAAAAACCTTCAGGACTTATCTAAAAAAGTGATTGAAACGCATGCAGACATTGGGGTTGCCTTTGATGGAGATGGTGATCGTTGTGGCGTCGTCGATAATCATGGCCAACCCCTTTATCCAGATCGACAAATGATGCTGTTTGCACAAGATATTCTTGGTCGGCAACCGGGAGCAGAAATTTTGTACGACATCAAATGTACCGCCTTGTTGCCAAAAGTCATACATGAAGCGGGCGGTAAAGCGACGATGTGGAAAACAGGCCACTCTTTTATGAAAGCCAAAATGCGAGAATCTGGTGCGGCTTTGGGAGGTGAGGTCTCTGGTCATATGTTTTTCAAAGAGCGCTGGTATGGCTTTGATGATGGCGTATATACCGCTGCAAGGATGTCAGAGATTGTGGCAGCGCAAGCCTTAACATCATCGGAGTTGTTCAGCCAGTTACCCGATGCCTACAATACCCCTGAAATCGATATTCCATTTGCAGAAGGGGAGCATTATGCTTTTATGAAAAAGATTGAAGCCATTGCTGATTTTCCTGAAGCGGATATTTTTGATTTGGATGGCATTCGAGCCGACTTTAAAGACGGTTGGGGCTTGATTCGTCCATCAAATACGTCACCGGTTATCGTCCTGCGGTTTGAAGGAGAAACGCCGCAAGCACTTCAGCGCATTCAACAAAAATTTAAAACGCTGATGTTAAAAGTGGAACCTACGCTTTCGCTTCCCTTTTGAATAAATATTAGTTATTTATTATATAGGCGCTTTTACGGAGTTTTTTATTGTGAAATATCAAGCGTCTGATTAAAATACCGTAAATTCATACCAACTAAAAGTGAACCTTACCACCATGCAAGAACGATTAAGAGCTGCCTTAAAAGCGATACAAGGAGTAAAGATTCCAGATTTACCTAAAGAAATCATGGAGTTGGATTCTGCTCTTAGTAGTAAGTTTCCTAATAATCAAGCCATAACGGATATTATTGAAAGTAATACCAAGTTGTCAGGTGAGGTGTTAAGAATTGTAAATTCACCGGTAATGAAGCTGAAAACCCCTGTTAAGTCGATTCGAGAGTCGGTAGATGTGCTGGGCTATGTCAACTTAAGAAACCTGGTGATTTCCGCGGCGATTAAAAATTTGTTTAACACGCATGAAGTAGAAGGGATTATCGAACACTCGAAAGATGTGGCGTTTTGTTGTGCCGAGCTTTCCGAGTATATTGCCGATATTTCCCGCGATGAAGCTTATTTATTGGGATTGTTCCATAATGGTGGTTGTTTGCTACTCGCCACCAAAGATGCAGACAAGTATGACAAAATGTTTTCTCGTCTCAATACGCATCCAGTTTCCGGGATTGAAAAAGAACTTGAGGTTTATGGTGCCAGTCATACCGATATCGGTATTTTACTGGGGCAGAAATGGAAACTCTCGGTTGAAATGTTGAATGCGATTATGCTGCACCATATCCCTGAAAACAATGTTGCCAAAGATAAAGTTCGTGGCATGATTGCCATGCTGAAAGTCGCGAATGTGATTGTCAATGAAGTTTCTTATGGCGCTTATATGACAGAAGAAGCGCGTGAATTTATGGCGGAAGGTCAAGAAGAGTTAATGCTTGAACCATCCGTTGTCAACCAGTTACGCCGGGTTCTAATCAGCTCTTCATAACGTCAAGCTATCGAGAAACGCTCGAATTTTTACAACGGCTTTTTGCAGTTGCTTTTCCGACGTCGTGTAAGCCAAGCGAACATGTTGCTGAGCTTTATGCGTGCCAAAATCCGTTCCCGGGGTTATTGCAACGCCAGTCTCAGCCAACAATCTTGAGCAAAACTGTTCCGCATTATCTGTATAGTCTGATACATCCCAATAGAGATAAAAAGCGCCCTGAGGTAAAACCTTTGGCGCGATGCCAGCTTCCTGCATGGCTTTAAACAGCGTATTACGGCGACGTTCAAATGTTTTTCGACGAGCTTCCAACTGCATTAATGCATCTGGCTCTAACACATGTAAAGCACCGTGTTGTGATGGTGTGGGTGCGCAGAGAAATAAGTTTTGTCCTAGTCTCTCCAATACGGGCATGAGATGAGAAGGTGCCACCATCCAGCCTAAACGCCACCCGGTCATGTTGAAGAATTTAGAGAATGAGTTGATCACAATGACATTGTCTGGTCGCTGGGCATGGCTTAAAATGGATTCTGCTGGTCGGTCATAAACCAGCCCTTGGTAGATTTCATCCACTAAAAAGTAGGCATTTTTTGTTGCCGCAAACTGAGCCATTTTGATCAGCTCATCTTGTTCAATCACGGTGCCACTTGGATTTGATGGGCTCGCAACCATGACGGCTTTTATGTCCTCTTGCCAATATTCTTCTAAATGCGCTAATGTCAGTTGATAATCACTGGAGGCGTCCACCGGCAAAAGCACTAGCTCGCCGTGTAATAGCTGAACAAATTGGCGGTTGCATGGATAGGTTGGATCGGACATGAGCACTTTATCACCGGGGTTGAGTAAAGCGGTTAATGCCAGCTGCAGTGCCGACGAAGCACCAGGCGTGAGCATAATGTTGTCGCTTTTGACATTGGCTCGATAAAAGTCAGCATAAAATTCGCCGAGTTTTTGACGCAGCTCAGGCAGTCCTAAAGTGGCGGTGTAGTGCGTTTTTCCTTGATCTAACGCAGCTTTAACAGCATCATGCACACATTCCAGCGATTCAAAATCCGGTTCACCAATCTCCATATGGATAATGTCTTTTCCCTGGCGTTCAAGCGCTTTGGCTTCTCCTAAAATTTTCATGACCCGAAAGGGTTGAAGGGTTTGGGCATGGTCAGCAATGTTGGGGGTAAAGTCTGTCATAAAAATTCTTCAATTCATCAGATAGCTTATCCTATCACGTCGTTCCGCGTTTTCCAGATAACGATGCCGATTCAAACTAAAAATAGCCAATGAATTTATCTTGGAATGCTAAAATAATGCTTTATTTTAGATAGGCTTGGTAAGGCAGAATAGCCAGGCCTGGTCATTTTAGGAGAAGATATGCCTTCATTTGATATTGTTTCAGAATTAGACCAACATGAATTAACCAATGCCGTTGATCAGGCGAATAAAGAAGTAACAACGCGTTACGACTTTAAAGGAACGGATTCCAGTTTTGAATTAAAAGAGTCCGTGGTGACGTTGAAAACAGAATCTGAATTTCAGTTACAGCAGATGTTGAATATCCTCATTGAAAAAGCCAATCGACGTGGCATTGATGTGAAGTGTATGGAAGTTAAAGACCCTGAGATTCAATTGAAAACAGCCAAACAAGTGGTCGAGATGAAAGAAGGGCTGGATGCCCCTTTGGCTAAGAAAATCATCAAAGCGATTAAAGAATCGAAAATCAAAGTACAAGCAGCAAAGCAAGAAGACACGATTCGTGTCACCGGAAAAAAACGCGATGATTTGCAAGCGGTGATGCAACTGTTGAAAGGGATGGAAGACCTCGACATGCCTCTGCAATTTAACAATTTTAGAGATTAATCCGGTTAATTAACTCAATAAAATATCAAACTGGTCGATAACAGTTTTAAGCTTTCACTCAGAATGAAGCACTCTAAACATAAAACAGAAATTGCCAGAGCAATTCGATAAGGCTTATAAGCCGTCACCGTTCATCGACCAGAAATGAAAGTGTGATTCTACGACATCGTGTCAGTTCGCTTGTCACGATTAAACAAGGGAAATTTGTTTAATAATGTATCGTGGAGCACCCAAAAATGATTATCCAATCTTCCGCTGTTCGCCTGCAACAGCAACATCAGTATGACTCGTCTTTTTCACAGAAACAAAGCTTAATGGTGGGCGAAGCCGTTCGCCCTCAATTGCTAACAAATAGTGATCAACGAGTAGAATATCAACAATCTGAACGTTTTGATTATTCACACCGAAAGCAAAGACAGTTTGAATCAACCAGTCAAGTCACTCAGGGACAACAAGAAACCGTTTTAAAGCAAACTCAAGTCATTCATGAATTGGCGCAATTAAGTTTGACAGGAGAATCGGCTTTAGTGGCGTCACAAAAGGCCTTTCCAGCCAATGATAAAGCGTCAATTGAAGTCAGTGGAGAAGTCTCATTTGATTTGAACCATCAGCTCCATCTTAAAACCGCCTCTTTTTCAGCTATGTCAGCCACTGGGCAGGTATTATTGAACGATGGACGTTCAATTGATTTTAAACTTGTAACCTCGCATTCAGCAAAAACGGAAGTAATGGCTGAAAGCAAAGCATCTTTGAGTGTTGCGTCAATGCAAGACCCGTTAGTGATTAACTTTGGAACAGAGTCCGTTACATTGAATGACCAGTTTTTTGAATTTGATATACAAGGAAACGGAGAGCAACATCATTTTGCACAGTTAGGTGCGGGGAGTGGCTTTCTCGTGTTTGATGAAAATCAGGATGGCCAGGTCAATGATGGCTCCGAACTGTTTGGCGCCCAAAGTGGGCAGGCATTTGCGGATTTAGCAATATTTGATGCCGATGGCAATGGCTGGATTGATGAAGCGGATCCTATTTTTCAGCATCTGAAGCTTTGGACAGATCAATCAAATGAATCACATTTGGTGAGCTTGGCTTCAAAAGGGGTCGGTGCGATTTATTTAGGACATGCTGAACAGGAAGAAGATTTAATGGGATCGCAAGGCGAGAAACTGGGTCATGTTAAGTCGGCAGGGATCGTTTTAATGGAGAATGGCGCCGTGCAAACTGCACAAGCGATTGATTTGGCGGAACGTCAAGCTTTTCAACCTTCAAAATCTGACTCTCATACCTTTTTTTCAGCATCTCAGCAACAGGCTATAAAAGACTTCAGTGAGGCTATGAACTCGCTTCAGCAAATCAAATCGGAAAGGGCGTCCGAGGCAATCAGCTTGGAAAGGCCTTTTGCTTCTTTAGGTAAAGGTCGGGAAGCTGCTCAAGATGCCAAGCAGTTTTTTGAACAATTGCGTGAGCAGATTCAAAAAATGATTGAGCAGCGAAAAGCCATTTTGGATCGGATTCAGCAACGCTATTCCGCATAACCAACAAAGCCTTCTTTAAGAAGGCTTTGTTGAATCAGTTCGTTTCATTTTCCAGCATATGAAGCGCTTCAGGTGGCACCATGGTTTTGATTTTGTTTAGGCTGTCATCCATCCATATCAAAAACTGTTGAATTTCCAAGATTTGAATGGTTTCATCGACAAATGTGATCGCGGTTTGTACTTGTCCGGCTCTATTCTCTGGGAGCATAGAAAATTTAGCAAAATTTAAATGACGGTTCAGTGCGATAATCAGTACAAACAGCTCAGGAGATTCTTGGTATTCTTCTTTAATTTTGAACAGTCGTGAAACAAGAATCCGGCTTAATCCATCTTCGACAATTTTGGGTTCCATTAAAAAATCATGCTCGTTGTAACGAACTAAAAATTGAGTGGGTGAAATTTTTCGAGTCGTAAATCCTTTTGCTTTTAAAGTATTGACTAACGCAGTCGTGGCTTCAATATTGTTTTTGTTTTGTAAATCAATTACTTCTTCGTTTGAAAAGCGATGTGGTAGCGTGTTGCAACCCGATAAAAACAACAACATAAGCAATGCTAAACTTAACCGTTTCATGCCCATTCCTTTTTAGTTCTCAGAGAATTCGCGTGATTGTAACCATACATGGCTTACACCACAAGAAATGCTTTCTAGGAGGGTTTATTATCAAAGCCCTTTTTAATAGGTTAAAAATGGTAAAATTGGAGGGTTGTTTTAAATGGCTGGATTTAAAAAAGCCAGTGATTTATTTTTCCTTTTAATCTTAAGAGTCTGTCATGAGAGTTCAAAAAACCATGAATTTAAATAAAGCCCAAGCCCAAAATATTGCCTCTGTTTTAGCCGAAGCCTTACCTTATATCCAACGTTTCTCCGGAAAAACAATTGTGGTGAAGTATGGCGGGAATGCGATGACGGAAGAAGCATTAAAAAATGGCTTTGCTCGTGACATTGTTTTGATGAAGCTGGTCGGCATGAATCCTGTCGTGGTTCATGGTGGCGGGCCGCAAATTGGTCATTTGCTTGAGCGCGTAGGAAAAGAATCCGAATTTATCCAAGGCATGCGTGTAACGGATTCCGAAACCATGGACATTGTTGAAATGGTCTTAGGCGGCATGGTCAATAAAGAGATTGTTAACCTGATTCACCAACACAACGGAAATGCCGTGGGATTAACGGGGAAAGATGGTAACTTGATTCGTGCCAAAAAAATGGAAATGACGGCATTTAATGAAGACTTGAATGCGCCAGAATTAATTGATTTAGGCCATGTCGGCGAAGTAGAGCGTATCAACACTAAGGTGTTGGATATGTTGATCCAAGATGATTTCATTCCAGTGATTGCGCCAGTAGGGGTTGATGATCAAGGGCACTCTTACAATATTAATGCGGACTTGGTGGCTGGAAAAGTCGCTGAAGCGCTGCATGCAGAAAAACTGATGCTGTTAACGAACACACCAGGCTTGTTGGATAAACAAGGGGAATTATTAACCGGGTTGAATGCGGAATCGGTTGCGGCTTTGATTGAGGATGGAACGATTTATGGTGGCATGTTGCCTAAAATCCAGTGTGCGCTAGATGCGGTGCAAAATGGCGTTGAGTCTTCTCATATTATTGATGGTCGTGTTGAGCATGCGGTTATGCTCGAAGTCTTTACAGATGAAGGGGTTGGGACATTAATTACCTCTCATTAATCTCTTCGATATTTTAGTGCCATGGATAGTGTCTCTGAACAAATTGTTTTATTTATTGTTTCCCTTGTCGCAAATTTGCTCTCAGCCTTAGCCGGTGGCGGGGCAGGGCTGCTACAACTGCCTGCACTATTATTTTTAGGGTTGCCTTTCAGTGTTGCATTGGCGACCCATAAAGTTGCTAGTGTTTTTTTAGGCATTGGGGCGACTTCCCGCCATATCCGTTCTTCCAAGCTTAACCTGCGTTTTGTCTCAATTATTTTGGTCTTTGGGCTTCCTGGCGTGATTTTAGGGGCAAATTTAATTTTGCAGTTGGATGATCGTTGGGCTCAGATAGCACTGGGCGTTTTGACCTTGGGATTGGGGATTTATTCAGGTTTAAAGCCTGAGTTAGGACAAAGCTCTTCGGCAAAGCACCAAACGTTGCCAGGGTTGTTAGTCGGTGGCATCGTTTTGTTTTTCATCGGTGTGTTAAATGGCTCCTTAACATCTGGTACCGGTTTGTTCGTTACGATTTGGCTCATTGTCTGGTTCGGCTTTGATTATAAGGCAGCTGTCGCTTATACCTTGGTATTGGTTGGTATTTTCTGGAATGGTGTCGGAGCCTGGACTTTAGGCGTGCAAGGGCAAATTGAATGGAGTTGGTTGCCAGCGCTTATTTTGGGTTCGTTAATTGGTGGGTATCTGGGAGCACACTTTTCAATTGTGCGTGGTAATCAACTCGTTAAGCGCAGTTTTGAAATAGTCACTGTGTTGGTTGGTATTGCCCTAATTGCGAAAGCCATTTAGTTTCTTGTCTTCATAAAAAAAACTGGGCTTCTGCCCAGTTTGTTGGTTTATGTCATCGCCTTTTGCCTAGAACTCACTCCACTCATCCGTCGAGGTGTTCTTTGGTTGAGAAGGCGCAGGTTTTTGCATTCCTTTTTCCGTATCCGGTTTTGCTTTTATTTGATCTGCCTTCGTTGTCTCCGCACTGTGTCTGGCAGTTGTGTTTTCTTTTTTAGGAGGAACTGACTTAGGTTTTTCCTGTGCCAGTTTGGGGGCAGAGGTCGATTTTATTGCTCGCGGTTGCTGCTGATGGGCTTTGGGTGATCGATCTTTTGCCAATGCTTGCTCAACCTGCGTGAGGCTATGAATCACTTCTTCGCTTGCTTTATCCAAATTACGGAATTCATTTTTAATGTTATCAATATCACCGACCTGGTGAGCCGTTAAGATACGTTTAATAGTAGCATGCAATTCGGCATGCCATTTTTCCAGTGTCTGCATTTCAGGCTGGTTGGCATATTGTTGACCTTCCGATCCATAGAACCACTGTCCTAAGGCACATTTGTGATGATCCGTTGCTGCCTCTTTATCAAATTCAACATGAACCCCTTCTACATAGGCTGTGACCAGTCCCTTCCATTGACTGTGTGCACGTCTGGCATTGGCAAAGGTAAACTCACCGGTTTGCATGGCTGTGCTGAAACCAATTTGGTTCAGGTCGATTTTAAAGGTGCTGATGACATTGTTGACGTCTTCAGCCAGTTTGCTCATATCGGTTGTTCTGTCGGCAGTTTCATCTACCAGAGCAGAGTTTTGTTGCGTCACTTGGTCGATGCTGCTGATGGCAATATTAACTTGTTCTACGCCTTTCGCCTGCTCTGCAGTTGTTTGAGAAATTTCACTGACATAATTACCAATTTTAGCGATAGAGTCATTGATTAATTCAAGTGCTTTACCAGATTCATCCGCAAGTTTAGCGCCCTCATGCACTTTTTCGACAGTATTATCAATCAATTGTCGAATGTCTTTTGCCGCTTCCGCCGATTTCCCGGCAAGGCTTCTGACTTCACCTGCCACAACGGCAAATCCTCGTCCATGGTCTCCGGCACGTGCCGCTTCAACAGCCGCGTTAAGGGCTAATAGATTAGTCTGGAAAGCGATGCTGTCAATTAAAGTGGTGATCTCAGAAATTTTTGTACTGGCTTCATTGATTTCATTGATTGACGTAATGGTTTTTTGAACCACTTGGTTGGCATCTTGTGCTTCCACCAAAGATTCATTTGCCGCTTCATTTGCTTCTCTGGCATTGTTCGCCGTTTGTTGAATAGTGGAAGTGATTTGTTCCATGCTCGCAGCCGTTTCCTCTAATGAAGCCGCTTGCTGTTGGGTACGGGCAGACAAGTCTGAAATGTCTTGCGAAATCTTGATGGTGCCATCTGACAACTTTTTAATGGAGTAGTTAGACTGCGATAGCAAACTTCCGATGTTGGTGACAGAATTATTGATTCCGGCTTTTAGAACGGCCAGTGTACCGTTTGTTTCCATCTCAATACGTTTTTTCAAGTCTCCGGTACCCTGTGCAATCATCACTTGGGTGGTTTCTTGAATAACCGCCTCCAGTTGGTCTAAAGAGGCATTGATATTGTTTTTAAGTTCTTTGATTTCACCTTCCGCTTCAGCGGTGATTCGTCTTCCAAAGAAACCTTCTGCGACTTGAGACATCAATTCATTCACTTCATAGAAAACCCCTTTTAAGATAGCCATCGCCGCTTCTGCGTCCTGCATGGCTTCCTTAAAGTCTCCTTGTGTCTCATGATTTGACTCATAGCTGAAGTTTCCGGAACGAATTTCTTTTAGAATGCCTCGAACTTCACCAAATGTTTTTTGAAGCATTCTCGATGCTTCGTTCAAGTTGGTTTTCATAACATTGAAGTCACCCACCATTGGGATGACAGTCTGAGTTTTGAGGTGTCCTTCGGACATATCTTTTAACATACGACCCGCTTCACCGAGTGAAATTTGGGCCGCTTGCATTTGATCATTATAAGCCTTCGCCAATTCGCCCATTTCATCATAACGAGAATTATCAACACGCGTACTTAAGTCTCCGCTCTCAGTCGCCTCATTCATTCCTTCGACGATTTTTCGTAAAGGCGCCGTGACACTGCTTCGAATAATCAATAAGAAAATGATGATTAAAATCAACATGGAAAGCGTGACCTTGACCACTGACGAGATCGCCGCTTCCAAACTTAACTTATTCAGTGTGTTGATCTGCGATAAATCTTCAATAAAGATATGGTACCCAACTAAGCTTTGGTTGGTATCAATGATCGGCATCATGACAAAGAAATCCGTTGCTGTAGTTAGGACTCCTTGGCTTTTCAATTTATTGAGGTCAATTTGTTTTAATTTCTCGATGGCTTCAGGCGCAAAATCCTTTGTGCTGGCTAAAGTCAAATTGCCAAATTTAGGGTTGTCTTTTGCTTTGATGGCAATATCCAGTGCGTTAGGGGTGAAGAGAGAAACATAATTGATGGAATCTTCTTTGAAATGCTTGACCAGAGCTTTGATACTGGAGACCACTTCAACCGAACCTAAAAATTGACTTCCATCGTCACTGAAAATCGGGGACAGGCTTCGAATGGCAGCACCTGCACGACCTAGCTCAATCCCCATGACGGTAGTTTTTTTGTCTCTAACCTGGTTGACGGTATAACGGAATGACTTTAAATCATCTCCCTGTTTGTCACGCCATGAGCGCACAAAAGAGTGACCTTGTGCATCATGAATATGCGCTCTAACGGATTGTCCTGATACCTTTTTGATGAAGTCTAATTCTTTTTTCAGCGCTGCTCTTGCGGCTTGGTGAGACCCATTTTCCAGCGCGGTAATGATGTCGGAATTCGAAGCTAAGCCTAACGCTGTGTTTAAGCTGGTTTTTTCCATTTTTTGAATGTAGTTGTTGATGTCTTTTTTAACTTGCTGGCTTCGAACTTTACTGTTTTCAGCAACGGTTTCAACATAAGTTGAATTGGCTAGGAAGGCGCTGGCTAAGAACCCAATGACAACCAAGAAAAGTCCCGCTGTTGCCAGCTTTCCTAGAATGCTGAATTTTCGGAAAGGGTTCATTTTCAATCGGCGGTATTCCGATGCTTTATAAATATGGCCTTCTTTGATGATGAGTTTGCCGGCATTAATGTCTTTATAAGCTTGAGAGGCCAGTTTGATTTGTTCTTCGGTAGCGGGGGTTCTAACTGAAATGTATCCGCTTATTTTGTTGTTTTCAAAAACGGGTGCCGCATTGGCTTTGACCCAATAATGTCGGCCGTCTTTAGCACGGTTTTTGACAATTTGCGTCCATGACTTTCCTGCTTGTAAAGTGTTCCAGAAATCTTTAAAAACCGCTTTAGGCACATCGGGATGACGCAAGATATTATGAGGTTGTCCCAGAATCTCATCGGCTTGATAGCCACTGATTTCAATAAACTCTGAGTTGGCTTCTAAGATGGTTCCGCGTAGATCGGTGCGGGAGATGATACGATAGTGCTCAGGAATGGTAACTGATTCATCAATGATCGGTCGATTAGGGTTTGTCATGTCAAGGTGCCTCAATGAGTATCCATTTATTTAATATGTATTTTTATGGGTCTAGCAATTGTTGTGCCTGTCTAACGTATTGATAATAAAAAGTTAAGTCGTTTCTTTACACGAAGCCAGTGTAATGTCCTTGGGTCGAATAAAGTTAATCAGCTTGGCATCACCTGTTGATAAGTCATGCCATTGGTTCGGTAAAATAAAATGTGCCAAGGTTGCCGTTGGAAACAGCTCCGGCTTACTGGGGTCATCCGTTGCCATCAATTGTCGCATCAGTTTTTCAAACCCAGGGTTATGGCCGATGAGCATGATGCGTTCAAATTGTGCCGGAATTTTCGATAGTAAATCTTTTAACTGATCTGTGTTGGCAAGGTAAAGAAGTTCTTGAGTTTCAACGGGAATTTCTTTAGGCAGGTTGAGTCTTTTTAGTGTCTGTTGTGCACGTTTGGCGGGGGAAACCCAAACCAGATCCGGCAAAACATTATTCTGACTGAGCCAATTTGCCATCTTGCAGGCAGATTTCTTCCCTTTATCGGAGATAGGTCTCTCCCTATCTGGAAGTTCGGGTTCTTTCCAGTCAGACTTGGCGTGCCTAAGCAGCATTAATTCGCGCAGTTGTTTACTCACTGAATTTATCCATGTTAGCCCGTTTGTGTTGATAGACGTCCTGTCTATTGAACAATACCATATTGTGCTCGATACGTTTTCATCGAATCTAGAATGGCCTGGTTTGCTTGGTTATGTGTTTCTAGATACTCAATAATGTCATTTAGGTTAATGATGCTGATGACCGGAATACCATACTGTTGTTCGACTTCTTGTATAGCAGACTTTTCCCCTTGCCCTTTTTCCATTCGATCTAAAGCAACCACTACGCCGGCTGGGCGAGCACCGTTCGCTTGAATTATGTCCATCGATTCTCGAATCGCTGTCCCTGCGGTAATGACATCGTCGATGATTAAAATATCTCCTTCAAGCGGATGTCCAACGATGTTGCCCCCTTCACCGTGATCTTTGGCTTCTTTACGGTTGAAAGCGTAAGGTGTGTCATGCTGAAAGTCCTGTGCCAAAGAGACACTGGTGGTGGCTGCAAGCGGGATGCCTTTATAGGCTGGGCCAAATAGGACGTCATACGCCAGTTTGCTTTCTGCAATGGTGGCGGCATAGGCTTTGGCCAGTTGAGCCATTTGTCCGCCAGTGTTGAATAGCCCAGCGTTGAAGAAGTAAGGGCTTTTTCGCCCGGATTTTAGTGTGAATTCACCCAGCTTGAGAACGCCAGCTTGCATGATGAATTCAATAAATTCAGATTTATTCATTGAGGTGTCAAATTGTCATTAAAAATTAATCTTTATCTTATCATGGGTTGCACATTTCTCAAGCATTAGCTGATAAAGATTTTTAATATAAGGAATGAATTTTTCATGTAATTCAAAAGCCTAGTGCGCCTTATTTCGTATCGTCATGTCTTTTTTCAATGTTGGCACACAATATGCATTGTAGAGACTAAGAAATGTATAAATGACAAAAAATTGACACTTTAAGTTTGAGTTTTCGAAGCAGTAAGTGGAGATTCTCTTTGATGGACAGACATGAGGAAAATGATATGGCGATTGATTTAAGAAAAGTCGAACCTTTAGGGTCGAAAAGTGTGCTTTTGGAGCAGGCTTTAAGACGTCATAAAGCGCAATCCAAAGCGGAAGAGTATGATGCAATGGATATGTCTGACATGGTGACGCCTGATTTCGAATGGCTAAAAGAAGATAAAACCGCCGTTCAGAATCTTGTCAAGCAGATGGATACTTCTATTGGTCAACTGGCTATTCAGATGCGTGATTTGGAAAATGTTTCTGAAAAATCACGTGCCAAAATGGAGAAAGAGCAACATCTGCTTTTTAAACAAATCCGAACGTTGAACGGATTGTTGAAAAAACAAGTAGATGTGTTTGGTGCGATAGAACGTCAAATGTCTGACGTCGAACTTAAAAACAATAACTTAATTCCTCAAATTGGTATTGGGCTGATCTCCGGCTTGATGTCAGCGGTGACCATTCTTGCCACAGCGCCTTGGTTGACGGTGTTGATTGAAAATATTCGAGGTTAATCTTCTCTTCTTTAGGCCGGTTCTGAATAGAGCCGGCGATGCTTCTTGCTTGTTTCTCTTGTTTCGCTTGATTGAAAAATTTGTATACTTCTCCTTGAACTCTATAATAAAACCCTGAGTAAAAATAAGGATAGGTGGATGCAAGCGACCGTTTTGTTTAATGAATTGCTGACCCCGAGTCACCCTGAAAAAGATGTTTACCATATTGGGCTGGAAACGGAAGTCCCTTTGGGCTATTTGCCAGGGGATTGGTTGATGGTTTCGGCTGAAAACTCGCCTGAAATGGTGGCGATGGTGTTAGAAAAGCTCGACTTGTCAGGCAATGAACTCATTGAACTGAGACGGTTTGGGGAGATGCCGGTCAAAGAAGCCTTACATTATCATTTAGAGTTAACGCAACTTAATCCCGCCATTCTCAACAAGCTCAAAAGACAATATGATTTGAATGACTGGGCCGACCGCGCTGAGATGATGGCGTATGCCGAAGGGCGCGATATCTTGGATTTACTTGAAGCGTATCCTTTCTTAAAAGGTGTTGATGTGTGTAATCTATTAACGCCTTTAGCGCCTCGTTATTATTCGATTGCCTCTGCACCGAAAGCGGTGGGAGAAAACCGGGTTGATTTAGTATACCGAAAGGTCTTTTTTGAACGAGAAAACCGTGCACGAAAAGGTGTGGTGACCACCGCTTTAAGCGAACTGGAAGCCGGTGACCAGATTGATGTGGCTCTGAGTAAAAACCGTAATTTTAAACTTCCTATTGCATTGGAAGAGTCGATGGCACAACATGCCCCGGTCATTATGGTCGGCTCGGGTACTGGGGTAGCGCCTTTTATTGGGTTTTTACAAGAATGGTTTTTGGATGAAAAGTTGGCTAAAAACCACCAGGCCTGGCTATTCTTTGGTGAAACCCATGAAGAAAAAAGCCATTTGTTTAAAGACATGATGGCTCAATGGAAAGCGGCAGGGCTTCAGTTAAGAACGGCATTTTCCCGAGATCAAGCGCATAAAGTGTATGTTCAGGACCGATTATGGGAAGAGCGATCAGCTATCTGGGCTCTCTTGCAGCAAGGTGCTTTTTTCTATTTGTGTGGCGATAAAACGCGACTGAAAACCTCTGTCGAAGAAATTATGCTGTCGATTCTACAAACCGAAGGCGGGATGACAGAAGAAGCGGCTGAAGCGCTTTGGCATGACTGGAAAAAGCAGCGTCGCGTTCAGTTGGATGTCTATTAATATTAAGTTTATTCGTAAGTCAGGGTGAAATCAGCGCCGGCTAAACGTTCAGCTTCCACTTCCAAGTCCATTTGTGTCAGCGGGTGAGCTTTTAACCAATCCTTTTCAAAGGATAAATGAATGGTCTTTTCACCTGTTGTGTAAAGCAAAATGTCCGGAATATCTTTTTCCCTTCCTCGGTGGATTCGAACCGCCAGACGCAATAACACCGTGAGATATTTCAGTTTTTCTTTATGCGGTGAGGCAAACCGTTCATAAGCTTCCGGCACGAATTTACCACGGTGATTCAGAAGCATGGTCGCCAACATTTGTTTTTCTTGCTGAGTAAATCCGGCTAATTCTGAATTTTCAATTAAATATGCACTGTGATGACGGTAGCGTTTATAGCTCAGCGCCATACCTGCTTCGTGCAATTGAGCCGCCCAGTTCAAGAGTTTTTTGTAGTTGTAGTCCGCATCATGGAGCTGCCAAATATTATGTGCCTGCTTATAAAATATTTTGCTGGTATGCGCAATCGCTTCGGCTTGTTCGGTATCAATTTTTAACCAGGCCTGCGCAGCTGCAACACTGGTTTCACGAACATCTTCTGCGAACAGGCGCCCTAAGGTATCAAATACCAGACCTTCTCGGAGAGCATTGGAAGAAACCTGCATTTGTGCAATTTTTAGCTCTTCAAAAGTCGCGATTAAGATGGCCAAGCCACCGGCCAGAACAGGGATCCGTTCTTCTTTGAGGCCTTGTAAACTGGCGGCTTGAATGGAGCCAGCCTGAAGCAAGGCATCTTTCAGTTTTAGCATGCCTTCTAACGTGATCTCTCCTTCCGTCCAGCCATTCTCTTTGAGCAGCGTGCCAATCGACTTGATGCTACCGGAGGCTCCAATAGCACTGTCCCATCCTAAGCTGGTCAGTTTGGTTAAATGAGGGCGTAAGATTTGCCGACAATTGGAAATGGCTTTAGTCATTCGTTTTTCAGTGATTTCAGGTTTTGAAAAGAACTGCTGAGTGATGCTGACACAGCCCATTTCGGTACTGGTTAAGTGTCGGTAATTAAAGTTTTTACCAATGATGTATTCCGTGCTTCCGCCTCCGATGTCCATCACCAAACGTTGTTCATCGTTTTGTGGTAATCCGTGCGCAACCCCTAAATAAATCAAACGAGCCTCTTCTTGCCCTGCGATGATTTGAATTTCATGTCCAAGAGCCTTGCGTGCCTGCCTTAAAAATTCTTGACTGTTTTTGGCATTACGGAGGGTATTGGTGCCAACAGCACGAACTTGATGACCGGGAATTTTTTTAATCAGTTGTCCAAAACGTTCTAAACATTCAATTCCGTTTTGAAAGGCTTCCGGAGTCAGGTAGCCTTTTTTATCCAGCCCAGAGCGAAGTCGAATCATTTCTTTATGCTTGTCAATAACCTGGAGTTGTCCGTGCACTTCACGGGCGACCATCATGTGAAAGCTGTTGGAGCCAAGGTCGATTGCGGCATAAATGTTCTGTGATTCAGTCGTGTCTGTCATTTTAGGCTTCTTGTTTGGCAAAAAGGGCGCATAGTGTACTCCCTTTTACAATAAATGAAAAATAGTAACCTTGCCGGGTTCAGGGCAAGGTTGAAGCACTTTAACTGGAGTATTTTTCAATTAACCAGTCTTGCGCGCTGAAGGGTGGCTCATCTTGTTGAGGCTCTCTTTTCAAGTAAGAACCATCCGGCTGAAGTATCCATGCACCGACATTGTCGTCCAAGTAAATGGCAAGTCCTTCGGTATAGACTTGCTGGAAGTTGTTTTTATCTAAAATTGGGAAACAGGTTTCCACTCGGGAGAATAAGTTGCGACGCATCCAGTCAGCACTTGAGCAGAAAAGCTCCGGGTTGCCATCCGTGTTTTCAAAGTAGTAAACGCGGTGATGTTCCAAAAAACGTCCGATGATGCTGGTCACTGTAATGTTCTCAGATAAGCCTGGAATACCTGGACGAAGACTACAAATTCCTCTAATAATCAGGTCTATTTTAACGCCGGCTTGAGACGCTTCATAAAGTGCATCAATGATGCCTTGTTCTTGTAATCCGTTCATTTTGGCAATAATACGTGCCGATTTTCCTAGGCGAGCATTTTCTGCTTCTCTCTGAATGCGTTTCACCATGCCGGGTTGCAAGGTAAAGGGCGATTGCAATAAAACCAATAAGTTGTTGGTATCGCCTAAACTGGTTAATTGCTGGAAGATTTTCGATACATCTCGCCCCATTGACGGGTTGGCGGAAAAAAGACCAAAATCGGTATAGAAGCGGGTTGTGATGTGATGGTAGTTTCCTGTTCCAAGATGGACATATTGTCTGAGCTGATCTTCTTCGCGACGTACCACAAGGATCATCTTGGCATGGGTTTTATATCCTACGACACCATATACAACGTTGACTCCGGCATCCTGTAAACGGTTGGCTTGAATGATGTTGTTGTCTTCATCAAAGCGCGCTCTTAATTCCACTACCGCGGTGACTTCTTTCCCGTTGCGAGCGGCTTTTTCCAAAGCATCAATAATGGCAGATTTCTCACCGGTTCGATAGAGTGTCATCCGAATGGCAAGTACATTCGGATCTTTGGCAGCCTGTTGTAAAAATTCAATAACGGGCGTAAAAGAATCGTAAGGGTGGTGCAATAAAATATCTTTGCGCTGAATTTGTTCAAATAACGATTCAGGCTGTTTACTTCGGCTAAAGAGTTTGAACCCGGCTTGTTTTTTCTTTTTAATGCTTAACTGTCTTGGTGAGTAGGGTGCAAACAGCAGGTCGGGCCGTTTGGCCAAGTCTGGTACCGCGTTCAAACGATGTAAGTTAACTGGCCCGTTAACCATGTACAGCTGGTCGTTATTCATGTCGAATTGGTCCAGCAGATATTCGTACATATTTTTCGGACACTGATCCGAGACTTCTAGGCGAATGGCGCCACCATATTGACGGCTGGTTAATTCACCTTGCAATGCACTCATGATATCGTCTACTTCTTCTTCATCGATAAAGAGGTTAGTATTGCGTGTTAAACGGAATTGGTGACAGCCGGTCACTGTCATGCCAGGGAATAGGTTCGATACGTTGGAGTGCAAAACTGAGGACAAGAAAACGAAGTCGTTCGGTCCATCGGTCGCTTCCGGGGGCAACTTGATAATTCTAGGTAAAGAGCGCGGTACTTGCACAATCGCCAAACCATTCGAGCGTCCGAAGGCATCTTTCCCTTCAAGAGAAACAATGAAATTTAAACTCTTGTTTAACAGTCTCGGGAAGGGGTGAGAGGGGTCTAACCCCATTGGGCTCATGACGGGCTGTAACGACTGGATAAAATATTCCCGTATCCATTCCTTTTGTTGATCTGTCCACCGGTTACGGCGTAAAAAGCGGATATTTTCTTTTTCTAGGTCCGGAATCAGGATGTTGTTCAGGGTATGGTACTGGTCTTTGACCAAGTCATGAGCGACTTCAGAAAGCATATCAATGACATCTTGCGGATCCATATTATCAGGCTGCGTTCGAGCTGCTGGATCGTTTCTTAACTCATATAAGCTTGCCAGTCGTACCTCGAAAAATTCATCCATATTGCTACTGGAGATACAGAGGAACTTCAATCTTTCTAATAAAGGGATTTCAGGGTTTTTAGCTTGCGCCAGAACACGACGGTTAAATTCAAGCAGACTTCTTTCTCGGTTGATGTAAGGGGTGTCTGGCGTCGCTTCGGTTTGCATAGGGTCCTCTTTATTATTGTTTTAGGGGGTTATTGTTAAGATGTCACGGTCCTGTTTTGACAGGGCGATTCCTTGATTTTACTCGTTTTGGTTCGAGCTGAAAACATTAAAAATAGGATATCGGATTTAAATGACGCTGAGATGACTTTTTCAGAGAAAGCAATATCAAGTTTTCTCTGAACCTTCCTTTGAAGAGGTTTCTTTATTGGTATGGCAGCCACAATCTGGCACAGGGTCAACCCCACCAGGGTTTCCTGGGTGACACTTTGCAATTCGTTTGATTGCCAGCCATAAGCCGCAAAACACGCCATGTTTTTGTACCGCCTCGATCGTATAGTGAGAACAGGTCGGGTAAAACCGGCAACGAGGGCCAAGTAACGGGCTGATAAAAAGCTGGTAGAAGCGGATAGGCAAGATGATCAGCCATTTAAAAGGGTTCATAATGTACTCTAAACAGTTGGGAATGATTTGAAACGATTATGATAAGCTTATCATAAATAGGCTGTGGTGCTTGAAAAGCAGTCTATGGGTTAGAACGTATAGATTGAAATAAAATACTGTTGAACCTTTTTATTAGCGTTTAGAATACATGTAATTATCGAAATGGACAGAGTGAAGCTATGAAAACGATTCTAATTACCCAAGCCAAAGTTGTGAATGAAGGTAAAATTTTTGAAGCCGATGTTTTAATCAAAGACGGCTTGATTCAACAAATTGCGCCGAAATTAGACGTTTCAGCCGATACCGTTATCGATGCCCAAGGTCAGCATTTATTGCCTGGTTTTATTGATGATCAGGTGCATTTCAGAGATCCTGGTTTTGCAGCCAAAGGCAGTATTGCAACAGAATCAAAAGCGGCCATTGCTGGCGGAACCACTTCGTTTATGGACATGCCGAATGTGAAACCAACCACGACGACGCTTGAGAATCTTGAAGCGAAGTTTGACTTGGCTTCTAAAACCTCTTGGGCCAATTATTCATTTTATTTGGGTGCCACTAACGACAATATCGAAGAAGTGAAGGCGTTAGACCCTAATCAAGCGTGCGGGGTTAAGATATTCATGGGAGCATCCACAGGAAATATGTTGGTCGATCGTGAAAAAGCGTTAACCGATATTTTTACCCATAGCCCGACATTGATTACCACGCATTGTGAAGATACCCCGATGATTCAAGCGCAAGAAGCGATTTACCGTGAAAAGTATGGTGAGGATGTCCCGATGAAATACCATCCTGATATCCGGTGCCGCGAAGCCTGTTACAAATCATCTTCTTTTGCTGTGGATCTGGCGAAAAAAACGGGGGCAGATTTACATGTATTGCACTTGACGACCGCTGAAGAAATGGCTTTGTTCGAACCAGGCCCGGTCGCAGGTAAAAAGATTACCGCAGAAGCCTGTGTGCACCATCTATGGTTTGCCGAAGAAGATTATGAAACCAAAGGCAGTTTAATCAAGTGTAATCCGGCGATCAAAAAAATATCCGATCGCGACGCGGTTCGTCAAGCGGTAAGAGAAGGCCGAATTGACATTATCGCAACAGATCATGCCCCACATACATGGGAAGAAAAGCAAAATACCTATTTTACCGCTCCGGCCGGTTTGCCGCAGGTTCAACAGTCGTTAACGGCATTGTTGGATATGGTGCATCAGGGGGTGTTTGATTTAGAAACTGTTGTGCAGAAAACCGCGCATAATGTCGCCATTCGATATGAAATTAAAGACCGTGGTTATATTCGAGAAGGCTATGCGGCGGATATTGTGTTGGTAGACATGAATAAGCCGCACACCGACAACAAAGCAGATAACCTGTATCAGTGTGGCTGGTCTCCGTGGGAAGGGCATACCTTTAAATCGAGCGTGATGACAACCATTGTCAATGGAGAAATTAAATATCATCAAGGGCAGTTTTCCGAGTTTACTCCGGGACAGAGATTGTCATTTGATCGCAGTTAATTTGATAGACCTTCAAAAATAACCAGGCCTGGCGGTTTTAAATAAACGATCTTAATCAACTTTGCTTTCTAATAAGTCATTTTTGCTTGCGTTCAATAAACGTGCAGAGTAAAGTTTTTATAAGCCTGATAAAAGCCTTTAAATACCTATTCTATATAAGTAAAGGCTGATTGAAGACTCTTGTTTAGCCACTCATTAGGGGTTTAAAAATGTCAGAAGTTTTTATTGGCCGCCAGCCGATTTTAGATCAATCTATGAAAGTCTTTGCCTATGAATTGGAATTTCATCAAGGACTTAATCCGAACCAAACGACCGTCGCTGCCACAGAACAGCTTCTTCAAAAAACCGAAGAGGAGATTGGGTTTCAATCGATTGTCGGCAAACATTCCGCATTGATGCAACTCCCCAGAGAGTTGATTGCTCATGCCAAGCTTCCTGCGTTTGACTCCAATCATCGTATCGTATTAGAAATCCCCAATGATGTAACGCATGATATTGAGATTTTAAAAAGTTTAAAAGCGCTAAAACAGGAAGGATCGTCTATTGCGCTGGATAATTTTACCGATGATGAATCGAGTCAAAAACTGGCGGCCATCAGTGATTTTGTCAAAATAGATAATGAAGCCTGTTCTGAAGTGAAGATGAAATCAATGTTAAAATCACTTCATGAGAAAGGGGTTAAAGTCATTGCTGAAAAAGTTGAAACGGAAGAAATGTTCAACTACTTGAAAAAGATGGGCTTTGATTACTTCCAAGGGTATTTTTTCACCAACCCTGTGGTTATGAATGGGCACAAGTTGTCTGGCAATAAACTGACTTTATTGCAGCTTGTTTCAAAAATAAATGATCCCAGTACCGGTTTTGAAGAACTTTCGAAGATATTAAGTCATGATGTGGCTTTAAGTCATAAACTGTTGGTTGCAGTAAATAATCCCGCAGCGATGATTCCAATTAAAGTTGAAACCATTGCAGACGCATTAAAGTATATGGGGCTCAAACGATTGAAATTCTGGGTGAATATGATGCTGCTGTCTGATTTGGAAGATACCCCCAAAGAGCTGCTGACAACCTCTTTGGTTCGAGCCAAGTTTTGTGAAAAGCTTGCTGAGAAATCTGGCCACAGCCGTGACAAAGACAGCTTCTTTTTAGTCGGCTTGTTTTCCAGCTTAGGCGCATTTTTCCGTGCTCCCATTGAATCGATTGTGGAAGAAATGCCATTGTCGGATGACATTAAAGTAGCGCTTGTGGATAAAAAAGGGCCGATGGGTGAAGCTTTGAAATGCTTACAAAAACTGGAGTCTACAGACGCCAGTAGTATTGATTTATGCTATGAAACCGTCGGTATCAGTGATATCGCCAACATTTTTATGTCAGCATCTGCTTGGGCACAGCAAGCAACCGACAATCTTTAATACTTATAAATTAACCGTCCAAACAAAGAAGGAAAAGGATATGGCCATGCAATCAATCAACCCTGCGACAGGAGAACTCGTCGCGGAATTCGATACTTGGGATCAAGCAACACTGGATGATGTTGTGACACAAGCAGGGTATGAATTTGCAGATTGGTCAAAGCTTACGCCTTTGGAAGACCGAGTGGCGTTATTAAAACGGCTAGGTGATGTTCTGATGGATGATCAGTCGTTGTTAGCCGAACTGATTACGCTTGAAATGGGAAAACTCTATTCCGAAGCCTTGGCGGAAGTTGAAAAGTGTGCGCTGCTGTGTGACTACTATGCTGAACATGCCGAGCAATTTCTGGCCGATGAGCCGGTAGAATCGGATGCCTCCCGTAGTTATGTCGCTTATTTACCCTTGGGTGTGGTGTTGGGTGTCATGCCATGGAATTACCCTTTCTGGCAAGTGTTCCGTTTTGCGGTGCCAACTGTCACGGCGGGAAATATCGCCTTGTTGAAACATGCTTCAAATGTCCCGCAATGTGCTTTGGCAATCGAGGAAGTGTTCCGAAAAGCTGGGTATCCTGACGGTATTTTTACAAACTTGATGATTGGTTCAGACAAAGTAGAATCGGTTATTCGTCATCCTACGGTAAGAGCGGTATCTTTGACTGGAAGTGAACCGGCCGGTCGTAAGGTCGCCAGCGTTGCGGGTGAAGAGTTGAAAAAAACGGTTTTGGAGCTAGGTGGGTCGGATGCGTTTATCGTGTTGGATAATGCCGATATTAAGCAAGCTGTTGCCGGCGCCGTAAAAGGTCGTTTTCTGAATGCGGGGCAAAGTTGTATTGCCGCGAAACGCTTTATTGTCGACAGTATGATTGCAGATGATTTTACGGCACAGTTCCAGGCGGCAATCGAAGATCAGTTTGTTGCCGGCGATCCGATGGATAAAGAAACGACTTTAGCGCCGATGGCGCGTCAGGATTTATTGGATGAGCTTCACCAGCAAGTGATGAAATCTGTGGAACTGGGGGCGAAAATTATCACGGGCGGTTATCAGCTGGACCGCCCCGGATATTATTATGCGCCAACAATTCTGACAAATGTCACCAGTAATATGCCGGCTTATAATGAAGAATTCTTTGGGCCTGTGGCCATTGTTTTGAAGGCTTCTGAGCCAGCGCATGCGTTAGGACTAGCTAATGCGACTGACTTTGGTCTGGGCGGTTCTATCTGGGGAAATGATATTGCCACCGCTGAAACGATGGCGAGAGGCATGGAGTCAGGCGCGACCTTTATTAACAGCTCTACCTTTTCCGATCCGCGTTTGCCTTTCGGTGGGGTAAAAAATTCCGGTTATGGCCGCGAACTGTCCGCGCAAGGGATTCGAGAGTTTACGAATATTAAAACCATTTGGGTGAAATAATGACATTGCTTTGGAAAACACTGGTCGATTTAAAAGAGCCTGCTATCTTGATTCGACTATTCATTCCGTTTGTGGTGGGGTTGATTGTCGTCTCTTTGATGGGGTACGGTTTGTTCGGGTTTATTCTGACCAGTGATTTCGTAACGCAAAGCGCTTTCGTGCAAGATTTTAACAGCTGGCAACAACAAGCCGAAGACACCATTGGTGGTATTCCATTAGTGGGCGGCTTGATTCTCTGGTTTCTTGGGTTTACCGTTGCCGTGATTGCAGGCATGCTTGGGATTGTTTTAGGCAGTTATTTAGTATTGTTGTTTGCCATGATTGTGACCGGGTTTATGACAGATTCTCTGGTAAAAGCGGTACACGATAAGCATTACCCACATACGCCTTACAGCGGGCATGGATCAATGGCAGGCATGATCTGGAAGTTGGTTAAATTCGGGTTGCTGATGTTGTTACTGATTTTAGTGACGTTTCCTTTGCTGTTTGTTCCATTGATTAATGTTGTTTGGTTCTGGTTGATTGGTTTTCTATTTTTTCATTACGCAATCGTATTGGATGTGGGGCAGGTCATTTTGCCGGAACCATTGTTTAAGAAACTGAAGCCGATTACTAATTGGCCACCCACGTTTTCCATAGGTGTGTTGTATGCCTTGAGTATTTTTCCGATTATCAGTTTCTTTGCTCCCGTACTCGCAGTGATCGCATTATCGCATTATTATTTCGACCAGCTCTCATTGGAACCTGGTTTAGATGATGTTGACGCCATTATTGATTGATATATTCCCTGTGAGTTCTTTTCTAGCAGGGGTTATGGTAAGGCCGGGTCGGTCGATAGTTTGATTTGATACGTGGCGTGACAACTGATACAAGTCTGCTGTAACGTTGCCAATCTTTCCAGTATGACGGTTGAATCGCCCATAGTTTCTGCTTCATAGGCAATGTCTTCAAATCCTCTATGAATTTTAGGCCCTAAGGTTTTAAACCCTTTCGGCAGTTTTTTTCTTAAGCTCGTTGGCGTGGAGTTCATTTGCTGAATGCCAACCTGTCGAGCCGTTATTTTGACCGTTTCCATGTCGTTATTTAAGCTGGCGGCCAAGATTTTTTGGCTGGCTACTAAGAACTGACGCATTTCACTCAAGAGTAAACTCTTTTCCTCTTTGTCTAACCATATGGCGGTTCGATTATCGGCAGACATTGCGGGAAGCGTGATGATGGTGAATAAAACGCCGAGTGTAAGGCGATTGAAGAATAATTGTATCGGGTATGCTGTCAATGTCATGCTAGCTCTCCTTTGTTTTTTTGACCAGGCCTGATTGCAGAATCTGAATCAGTTGCTGGGTAAAGTCATCCAATGTTGGATCAAGTTTTTCAGTGCTTTCAATATGGTCTCGCATTGGCTGGCTTGTCAGATAAAAACACAAGCTGCCGATAATCATAAAATGTGGCGTCAGAGGATTGATAGATTCAATGTGTTGGCAAAAAGGTCGCGTACTTAAAATGGCTTTCAGATTCGACAGTAATCGTTGCATTTGTTGCCGAGCAGTGACAGGCATATTGTGGCCACCAGACGCAATTTCTCGCATGAGAATTGCAGGCATTGCGGGGGTGTCATGTGCTAGTTTTGCAAATGTCTTGACGAACGCTTCCAGTTTTAAGGTATCCGTCGTGGCATGTTCGGTGGCTTCAATCACCGCATCGGCAACGTTGCCGAATAGGTGTGTTAAACATTGTTCATAGAGGTTCGACTTGTCTTGGAAGTGATAATAAATGCTGGCTTTATTAACACCTGATCGAATGGTTAATTCGTCCATTATGGTGCCATCGTAGCCTTTTTCAGCGAACATATCGGTTGCTGTATCACGAATTTTTAGTGCCGTTGTATTGTGTTTCTGGCGAGCCATTTATGGAGGAATCCTGAAGGATAATTAAATTAACTATATAGTTTAACTATTTAGTTATAAAAATCCAGGATTCAAATGTGAAAGAAATGTGCGAGTCATAAAAAAGGAGGTGAAAAAGGTTATTTTTTCTTTTTCTTGGCGGCTTTCTTCTTCTTTTTCTTGGGTTTTTTGAGCGCGTCTTTTAATTTGAAACTTGGCTCAAGCCCTTTGATTTTGCTGACAGGCAGAGATTGCTGCAAATGATATTCAATGCGTTGCAAGTTGGTGATGTCATGGCGTTCCACCAAGTTGATGGCGATTCCCACTTGTTGTGCACGTCCTGTGCGTCCAATACGATGAATATAGATGTCTCCACGATACGGAATGTCATAATTGATGACATGGGTCACGTTTGAAATATCTAAACCTCGAGCAGCGACATCGGTGGCAACCAGAACCTTGACCTTTCCTTGTTTGAATTTTTGAGTTTTTTCCAAGCGTTTGGCTTGAATAAAATCACCATGTAAGACCGTGCTGGAAATCTGTTCGTTTTGAAGCCAGTCAGCCAACTCAATTGCTCGGTCTTTTTTGTTGCAGAACACTATGGCGCTTTGGCAAGTTTCATCTTCCAAAATCGCTTTGAGTAGGGCTTGCTTATGTGCCTTATCGTTTGCTAGGTAAACCAATTGCTGAATCTGTTCTGATTTTTCATTCGGCGCGTTGACTTGGATGACTTCAGGGGAGTCGAGCACTTCTTCAGCAAATTTGGTGATGCCTGATCCCGCTAATGTGGCAGAAAAACAGGCCGCTTGGAAATCGCCAGGAATGGCTTCAATTAAAGCTAAAACATCAGGGCCTTGTCCCATGTCTAGCATTCGATCGGCTTCATCAATAATCAGGAGTTCAATGTCTGAAAGGTCAATAAACTCTTTACTCATAATATTTAGCAATCGTCCAGGTGTGGCCACCAGAATGTCCATATTCGATTGTAAGATTTCCAGCTGTTTGTCTGAAGCGAACCCGCCCGTCACAACATTCGACTCAAAAGGGCAGTGAGTGCCTAACTGTTTAACCACTTTATGGATTTGAAAAGCCAGTTCTCGTGTTGGCGCTAAAATCAGCACTCTCGGTTTACGGCTCGGTCTGGGGTCATCCAATAAAAACTGTAAGGCGGGTAACACAAAGGCGGCTGTCTTTCCTGTTCCGGTCGCAGCGCCAGCCAGCACATCTTTGCTCAACAACATTTCAGGAATCGCTTCCGCCTGGATAGGGGTCGGTTTGTGATAATGTTGCTCTTCAATCGCCGTAAGGAGTTTGGGATCAAGGTCTAGTTCTTCGAAGGTCATGGCTGCTCTTTGGTTATCAGTCGTTGCTTTTAATCATTTAAAAGCGTACGAGTCGTACAGAAAAAAGGAGTTATCCGTTAGGATTAATCAGAAATGATATTATAGCAAGGCTCGTAGTTATCCGTTCCTAATTTCATTCGGCGTTGTTCAATGAACTGTTTTAATAACTTATCCATGCGACTCATGATTTCACGATCCCCTTTGATTTGAAAAGGACCATGTTTTTCAATTTGAGCAATTCCTTCCGTTTTAACGTTTCCGGCCACGATGGCTGAGAAGACGCAGCGTAAATGACTGGCCAGTTCATGGGCGGGTTGCTCTTTATGCAACCTCAGTTGAGAAACGCTTTCATGGGTAGGATTAAATGGCTGTTGTAGTTCAAATGGAATGTGTAGGTTCCAGTTAAAGTAATACGCATCGCTGTTCGCTTTACGATGAATTTTGACCTCTTGAATGCCGTGTTGAATAAAATCAGCGGCTTCTTCCGGGTGGCCGATTAATAATGTCAGCTTATCAGTTGCTTCTTTCCCCAGTGTATATTCTATGAATTCAATCACCGCATCAAAATAAGCTTTACCGGATTTCGGAGCAGTCAGTACCACAGGTAAAGGAATATCTTCATTTTTTGGGTGCATTAAAACGCTCAGTAGGTACAGAATTTCTTCCATCGTGCCAGCACCCCCCGGGAAAATGATAATGCCATGCCCTAGTCGCATGAACGCCTCTAGGCGTTTTTCAATGTCCGGCATAATGGTGAGTTCATTCACAATCGCATTGGGTGCTTCTGCCGCGATAATGCCCGGTTCTGTGAGTCCGATAAAGCGTCCTTTGGTATATCGTTGCTTTCCATGCCCTAGTACGGCGCCTTTCATTGGGCCTTTCATCGCACCGGGGCCACAACCGGTACAAATATCCAGTTTTCGCAGTCCAAGGTGGTAGCCGGTTTGTTTGGTGTACTTATATTCTTCTAGCGTAATGGAGTGGCCGCCCCAGCACGTCACAATATTGGGAACGCAATCCGGTTTCATCAATGAGGCGTTTCTGGCTAGGTGGAAAATCGCATTCGTGATGCCGAAAGAAGTTGAGAGATTAAATTCACCACTGTCCATAATCTCATTTCGAGCATAAATTAAGTCCCGGATGACAGCGGTCAAATGTTCTTGTAACCCTTCAATCATGACCCCATTTACAAACGCGTTTTCAGGCGCATTCTCAATTTCCATTTGTAACCCGCGACCTTTGATGTACACCCGAATTTGAAAATCAGGGTGCGCTTCCAGTAAAGCCAACCCGTTGTCATCTTTAGTGCCGGTATTCAGTACAGCCAAACTACATTGTCTGAAAACATCATTCAGACCTTGATCGGTTTGGTCACACAACTGCTGTGCTTCTTTATAGGAAAGGATTTGCAGGGCGCCTGCGGGGCGAATTAAAGCTTTTTTGATGAGATTATTCATGATAGATTAGTGTTACTAAATTTCTGTCCAGGTTGATATTATGCGCTCAAATGCCCCTTATGAAGAAGGTTTTTTAATTATTTTACTCTTGACCGCTGTTGTCGGGCTACTTTGGCTGTTTTCCCCTTTTTTAGAGGCATTGCTGTTTGCGATGATTCTCGCCACCGCAACTTACTCCTTGTATTTAAAAGTATTACCCAAAGTAAAGCAATCGCCAAATTATGCTTCGGCAGTCATGAGTGTCTTTGTGTTTGCAACGGTGATTGCACCGGTGACATATTTGTTGCTGGAAGTTGGGTTGCAAGTCGGGCATATCGTCAGTCAGGCAGAACAGTGGTTATCTCAGCAGACGCCGGAAACTTTGGCAGAATTGAATAAAAACCTTGTGGAAGTCATTCCTTTTCCTGAAAGTACACAAATGGAATTGATTCGACAGGTCAAAGACAATTCCGACAAACTCATTGCCTTTGCACAAGAAACGATTATGTTTCTGGTGAAGGGGATTTTTGGCAGCACCACTTCATTCATTACCTTTATCTTTTTAGCGGTCTTTGCGTTGTTTTTCTTTTATCGTGATGGGCACCGTATTTCTCATCATTTAAAAATTTTGTCACCGTTGGAAAACTACTATGACACCATGATCATGACGCGCTTTTCAAATCTGTCGACCATTTTGTTATTGTCGGTACTGGGGGTGGCATTGATGCAAGGGGTTGTGTTTGCCATCGTGGCTTGGTTTTTAGGCATGCCGGGATTGTTTATCGGAATGGCGATCGCCATTACCTCTTTTATTCCGATTGTCGGTGCGGCATTGATTTGGATTCCTTTTGCTCTGGTTATGGCTGCACAGGGAGATTATGTCGCCGCCAGTGTGGTGGTGTTCTTTGGTGCCGTCGTGAACGGGTTCTTTATTGATAATGTTGTCCGTCCGATGTTGATTCAAAAAATCTCGGCTTCCTTAGGGGGCGCTTCTGAAGAGTTAGCCGTAGCAAATCATACTTTGATTACCGTGTTATCCACCTTTGCCGGACTGATTCACTTCGGGATGATCGGTTTGTTTTTCGGACCTGTCATCGCCGCCATGGCGATTACCATCTTTGATGTTTACGCCCATAAAAACTCAGATTTATTAGACCGAACGTAATTATTCCCTCAAACCCTATTGAATTATTTTGTCAGTGATTAAAAACCTCAATGAGGTTTTTACTGCGTAAATGTTATTATCGTTTTACATTTGAACTACCGTTTGCGTCACGCAATGAATGAAATGATTTAAAACAATGATTAGGAGGAATGATGAAAGGCACTTATAAACTGAGTTTTATTGCTTTAATGGCCGGGTTGGCTGTGTTGCCTAACGTCAACGCGGAAACCAATCAAGACCCCTATGTCGCTGGCTTTGAAGCCTGGGCCAAAGAAGTCGGTAATGGCAATGGTAATATCCAGTCTCAGGCCGCTAAAACCTATGTCAATAATGTGAAAGCAACCGAAAAAAAGGCTGGCTATATTGGTGATAAACTGCCGTTGCCAAAAGCCGTGAAAGTGACGGACGGCGTTTATACCATTGTTGGTAGTCAGATTTGGCATAACCCCTCCAACTTCGGACTGAATAACAATATTTCGTTTGTCATTTTCAAAGATGGCGTGTTCGTCTTCAATGCGGGCGCCAATCCGGCGATTGCTTATAGTGTGCATCAACAAATCAAAAAGCTGACTAAGAAACCAGTGAAATGGGTGGCAGTTGAAAACAATCAAGGGCATGCTTATTTGGGAGCAAGCTACTGGGTGGATGTCGGCGTTAAGAACCTGTATTCCAGTGATTTGGCCAATATGCAGTTCGATCAAGCATTTGACGCGATCAAACAGGAATGGTCAATGCGTGTCGGTAAGGCAATTACCGCATCGGCGCGTAATGTCTCAGATAAATTCACGACCTTTAACAATAAAATGGAAGTCGATGTCGGTGATGGCGAAAAATTCATTTTGATGGACTTTGGGCCTGGGCATACACCGGCATCCACCAGTGTTTACGTTCCATCAAGAAAAGTCTTTTTATCAGGTGATTTAGCGTTTAATGAGCGCATGCCGGTAATGTTTGCTTACACTAACAGTTTTGACTGGATGAACTCGTTTGAAAACATGATGAAAGTCATTCCAAAAGACGTGTTTGTGATTCCGGGGCATGGTACGCCAACCAATATGGCGACGGTGAAAAAACAAACTTATGACTATTTCCGTTACCTGCAGAAAGAAATCCAAAAAGTCGTCGATGAAGGCGGGCATCAGGAAGAAGCAGAAAACGTCGATCAGTCGATGTATAAAGATCGTCCCGTGTTTGACCAAGCTGCGAAAAACAATGCCAGACGCATTTACATCGAAATCACCGGTGGGGATTTTTAATTCACCTTTCTTAGAAAATCAGTAGGCAATAAAAAAGGGCTGAAAGCCCTTTTTTATTGCCTGAAAAGCATGAGTTTTTAACCAGGCCTGGGGTTTTTTATCGGTTATGCGACCAGGTTTCCTAAGATTCGGCGGAATTCGTTCGCCTGTTCCGGGTCGTTCGGCGCCAGCATTTGAATCACGCTTACGGTCATTTCTTGTGCGGCCCCGTCTTTATAATCCGGTTGCGTGTCCAGGATGGTGAATAGTTGATCCATCGCTTCCATATACTGATGATCGGCGATGTAACAAATCGATAAATCAAACCGTGCATCAAAATCATTTGGGTTGGCTTCCACTTGACCTAGTAAAGTTTCCTTTCCGGCGGTTTTATTAGCTAACCCTTTGAAAGTGATTTGCCCCGTTAAGGCACGACCGGTTTCACTGTCTTTTTGGCTATCCGGCAGTTTGTTGAACAGCTCGGTGGCTTGTTCCAGTAAACCGACATCCAGCATCACTTGAATCATGTCCATTGCAACCATGACGTTGCTCGGGTCTTTTTGAATCGCTTCAGTCAACAGTTGAATCGCGGCCGGCGTGTCGCCTTCCAGGTGTTTTAGTCGCGCTTGCTCGCGCATATCATCCGATTCACGGAAAATGCCAAAGTTCTTGAGTACGGCACGCAATTCGTCCGTGGTCATCAAGCCCACTTCGTTATGAACGATTTCGCCCTCTTTAAAGACTTTTAAAGATGGCACATTGACGATGTCATACATTTCACGTAAATCCACCTCCATGTCCGTGTCGACCCGTGCGGCAATAAATTGTCCGGCAAACGTTTCGGCCAGGTCAGAAAGCGAGTTTTCCATTTGAACGCAGGTACCAAGCGTCGGGTTCATGAATAAAACAAACACGGGCAGCTTGTACGAGTTGGTCAAAACAATGTTGTTGAAATTGTTTTTCGAGACTTCAAAGTTATAAATTTCTGGTTGGCTCATAATGGAATTCTTGTGTTGTGGGTTCAAGGTAATAGCTTGTTATTATAGCAATTTCAGAACATTCTGCCGCTCTGGTTTGGTTGTGCGAAAAAAAACCGCCAGGACTGGCGGTTTTACAATTAATGAATGGTGGACAACAAAGCCTGAATCATCGCGGAAACGGTGTCCTCCGCCATGGCGATCCCGATGCGTTTGCTGTCTTTATGTTGCACATACACATAGGCAATCGCTTTCGAGTCTTTGCCTTCATGCAAGGCATGCTCGCTGTAATCTAAAACATCCACCTGTTGCCCGGTGCGTCTTTGCCAGGCATCACACAAAGCGCTTAAGGTGCCATTGCCTTGACCCTGCCAAGTTTCGCCATTCACTTCCACGCTTAAATGCTCTTTGCCTTCCTTGCGGGATAGTTGGTAATTGTTCAATTCCGCTAAAGCTTTGTCCAAGCGATAATGCTGGATAAACGCATCATACAGCATCTGATGACTGACAATCCCGCCCGCTTGTTCGGCAATGGTTTGCGCGACCGGTGCAAAGTCTTGCTGCACCCATTTAGGCAAGTTCAAATCATACTCTTGGGTCAGCACGAATGCCGCGCCCGCTTTACCGGACTGGCTGTTGACACGAATAATCGCCTCATAGCTCCGGTTCAAATCTTTCGGGTCAATCGGTAAGTACGCCACATTCCACGGTTCATCGTCTTTTTGGCGCATCAAGCATTTGCGAATTGCATCCTGATGGCTGCCGGAATACGCTGTGTAAACGGCTTCACCCACCCACGGATGACGAACATGGGTGTCAATTTTGGTGACTTCTTCAATTACCGGTACCCAACTGTCTGGGTTGGACAAGTTCAGTTGCGGGTCGATGCCTTCGCTGTATAGGTTCATTGCCAAAGTCACAATGTCCATATTCCCCGTGCGCTCGCCATTGCCTAGCAAAGTGCCTTCTATACGATCGGCACCTGCTAATAATGATAGCTCCGCTGCCGCCACCGCACAGCCGCGATCGTTATGGGTGTGGATGGAGATAATGGCGGATTCACGGTTTTTCAAATGGGTGATGAAATATTCCACCTGGTCGGCAAAGCGGTTTGGAGACGTACTTTCCACCGTGGCGGGCAAATTTAAAATGCAGCGATTGTCTGGTGTCGGTTGCCACACATCCATCACCGCCTGGCACACTTCAACCGCATAATCGGTCTCGGTTTGAGAAAAGCTTTCCGGTGAGTATTGGAATACCCAGTTCGATTCCGGATGCTCTTTGGCATAACTTTGTACCCATTTGGCGCCTTGGACGGCCATGGCTTTAATATCGGCTTTCGATTTACAGAAAACCTTTTCACGTTGTACGGTAGAGGTGGTGTTGTACACATGCACCACCGCTTGCTTCACGCCTTGCAACGCTTCATAAGTGCGCTTAATCAAATGCTCTCTGGCCTGCACCAGCACCTGCACCGTCACGTCGTCCGGAATGCGGTTTTCTTCAATTAAGCGGCGCGCAAAATCAAATTCCAACTGACTAGCGGCCGGGAAACCGATTTCGATGGTTTTAAAACCAATCGCCACCAGTTGATCCCAAAGCTTAAGCTTTTGCTCCACCGTCATTGGGTTGGCCAACGCCTGATTGCCGTCTCGTAGATCGACACTTGCCCAAATCGGTGCCTGGGTAAGGCGTTGGTTCGGCCACTGGCGATTGGGTAAATCGGGCGTGATCGTTGGGCGATATTTTTCAGGAGTCATCGTGTTCACAGTTTTTTTTCCTATGGATGTTCGGTTATTGATTGCGTTTTCAGCGTTGCGAGCGAATGGCGCTCACCTCTGGAGAAAATTGTAACAACTTAAGCGGTCTATTTAATTGTGAAAAATTAACTAATTTACGGTAATATCACAACTAAATATCAATAATGTAGTTAAAATAGAAATAAACTGCTTGTATATAAAGTTTTATTAAAATAATTGGATAAAAATGGCCATTATGACAACCGAACATTTCGATAAATACGACAAAGCCATTCTGAGCACCTTGCAAAATAACGGCCGTTTAAGCAATCAAGAACTCGCCGAAGCCATCGGCTTATCCCCCTCAGCTTGTTTAAGGCGTTTTAAAGCTTTGGAAGAAGCGGGTGTGATTGTCGGCTATCGTGCTTTATTAGATGCCAAATCCTTAGGATTAGACTTGATGGCGCTAGTACATATTTCCATGGATAAGCACACGCACGAACGTTTTGAAGCGTTTGATGAAGCAATACAGGCATTGCCAAATGTGGTGGAGTGTCTGTTACTTACGGGGCAAACGGCGGATTATCAGTTAAAGGTTGTGGTGAAGGATTTGGAAGCCTATCAAGATTTATTGCTCAATCATATTACCCAAATCGAAGGCGTCAGCGGCGTGCACACCAGTTTTGTCTTACGCAAAGTGGTGGATAAAACGGCGTTGCCGATTGGAGAGTAATTCTATGTCTGATAGAAAGATAGAACATTTAACTGACGAAAATGGACGGATACCTATATTTCTGGATAACAATGTTTGGGATTTTTTGTTTCGTAACCGTATTGATTTATGTGCTGAGTTTCCACCAAAAAGGTTTAACCTTTGTATTAATAAAGAAGTTAGTTTTGAAAAAGATGAAATTCCTAATCTAGATACGCAAGAATTTATAAAGCACCTAATGGATGAGTGTGTCAAAGTCATTCCTTTTTTTGGTTTTTATGATGAAAGGCATTCCCCAGATAAGCAACGTTCCGGAGGGTTTGGTGACTTGTTTAATCCCGGTGTTGGTGGCGTATTTTCAGATAAAAATCAGGAAGCATATAGAAAACAATTAAATGATTTGTATTTGAAGGCTGGTAAAAACAAAAAAACCGATTTATATAAAAATGAAGCGGATATTGATTTAGCTGTGAGGTCCATGAGTTCAATTGTTTTAACGTTAGATAAAAAGCGAGGCCCTTTAAAAACGGCTTGTGACGATGGAAATTATGTTGTCTTTTTAAATCATTTTGAATGGTTTGGAGGAGGCAGCTTGGAATCTTATGTTTTAGAACAATTTCAATAAAAAAACGCCCAGGCCTGGGCGTTTTTATTGAGAACGAAACGACTTAGTTCTGGAAGCGTTCCATAAAGTTCGGTTCGTCGGAGTATCCGCCCGGAACGTTTTTGGTGACAATCGCCACGGCATCGTGTGGATGTAAGCTTTCCAAGTGGTTGACACGCACCCAGTAATCTTTGTATTCCGGGCAGCTTTCCAATTTGGCTTGTAAGCGGCGCGCGGCATCTTCACAGAACATCAGGTTGGTGGCATTCAAGCGGGCGAATTCTTGCTCGTCTTCGCGTTTCACCGTTGATTGCACCGGTGTTTTCACCGCGTCTTCAATCTGGTTGATGACATTGGATAAATTCAGCGGGTGCTCGGCATTCACTTTCAGTTTCACCTGTGCATAAGAGCGCTGGCTGTGCGGCGTGGCACAGATGCCTTCCGGCGTACCGAGCCATTCCAATACTTGGTTGTAATCCAATTCTTGTCCGTTGAACTGTTGTTCAAAGGCTTCTTGAATCAGCTGACGCGATAAAGCCGCTGAACAAGGGCAAGTGGAGGAATACGGCACGCTGATGCTGATTTCACACTCAAATTGGCCGTTTCGCATTTCCCCTCTTAGGGTACAAGGGTAATGTTTCCAACCAGAGTTGTCTGATTTGAGCGAGCGGCGTCTTTCATAGTAATCAAATCGAAATTCCACAAAGGCATTCTGGCTGAGGCCTTGGTGTGATTCGATGAACGCGGTTAACAGGGTTTGAATGCTGGCAGGGTTCAGCGGGGCATTCGACCCCATTTCATCGAGTATCAAGTACAGTCGAGACATGTGGATGCCTTTGCTTAAAGGATCGTCGAGACTGACGTAAGCTTGAACTTGTGATGAAAGGGTTAAGGTTTGCGAATCTTGTTCGATTTTGATTGGCAGTTCAATGCCACTCATTCCGACCCAGTTCAGTTTGCCTTGTGGGTCTTGGTGGGGCTGGCAAGCGATATCGGGCATGTGCTTTGTCATGCAATTTCCTTCGGCTTTTGAGTGCTTTGATTTAAACGATTTTAAAGCAAAGTCGTGCTCATATTGTAAAAAAGAAGAAAATTATACCATATGTTGTGATTATCTGAGTCAACGACTCAAGTTTATTTGTAAGCAAAGTCCGTAATTTACACGCTGCGTAAGCAAAAATTCGGGGTTATTTGTCTCGAATCAGCAGGGCTTTTTGTAGCTCGGTTTCGATGTGTTGCAGTTGGTCGCTGATGTCGGTTTGGTAGATAAGTTCCAAACGGCTGTCTTGGCGCCAAGCGATGTCTTCCAAGGTGATTTGGTCATCGATTTGATTGAACAGTTGCCATTCATTGCCCGTTCTTAAAATGCCTTTACCGCGAATCAAGTTGGGTTGTTGGCTGATGAATTCTTTGAACCGAATTCGATTGAATTGAACTTGTGGACTGAATTGCCAACCAATCGTGCTGGTGACGCCAATCTGTACCTGAATGTTTAAGCAATGTGGCAGGGAGGATTGATAGTCAATTGGCGTATGCTGGGTTTGTTCAGTATGTTCGTTCAGCCCTTCCAGCAAAGTGAAAGGCGCTTGGGTTTGTTTAAAATCGACCAGGCCTGGCTGCTTTTCGGCAAAGTCTCCGAATTGTGTGAGGAGGATGTTTTCTTTCGGAGGGTAAACGCTCTGTAACAACGTTTTGGCTTGTTGAATCTCTTCAGAGGAAGCGGTATCGATTTTGTTCAGCAAAATGGTGTCAGCCAAATGAATTAAGTCTCGCATCACAGCGGATTTTTGCCAGCGTTTCGGGGTCAGTTGAGCGGGGGTGATTAAGCAGATGATGCCAGCAAGATGAATTTGGGGTTGGAATGCTCTGAGGGTATCAATGATTTTAGCGGGGTGTCCCAATCCAGTTGGCTCAATGAGAATGCGGTCAAGCGGGTGTTTTAATAACGATTGCAAAGCCTGCTGATAGCCCATTTGAGCGCTACAGCAAATGCATCCGCCGGAAACGGCCTCGATGACATCGCTATCAAGATTAAGGGTGGCGGCATCAATACCGATTTCACCAAATTCATTGATGAGCAGCCCCCAAGTTTCGTGCGCGGGTTTGTGCTCAAGCAGATGGTGAATGGTAGTGGTTTTACCACTGCCAAGCAGGCCCGTCACCAAGGTGACAGGAATTGATTTAGAGGTCTTTTCCATCCAACAAATCGTTGATGAGTTCGTCTTTTTTCAAGGTTCTGCCCAGGCGTTCGCAAATGATTTGCGCATCACGGTAAGCATTCCCCAGACAGGTGGTGGCGCCAGGAGATGGCGTCATGTTAAAAATGACATTGCCGGTTTCTGGAACGATGCTGGCTTCACCCAGTTTAAGCTGTTTGGTGGTTTTATCGATGACTTGTGGTCGTACACCGCCAAACCCTTCGGCATAGGTTAAGTCATCCGTTGTGATGTTAGGTAGAATCTTACGCGCATCTTTCACAAACAGTTTTTTATTCAACCATGGAATTTCAAACAAGAAATTACGGAAAATGTAGTTTCGAATGGTGCTGTCTTTTAACAGATCCCAGAAAACGCGTAACACTTTGGTGTCCAATTTGAGAGTTTTCCAGAAATCCCAATAAGTGCCGCCTGTATAGCGCTCCAATTTAGGCAGTGCCAATGCAGTGGGTCCTAAACGCGTTTTGCCGGGTTCGGTCAAGTCCGGATCACCATGTAACGCGGCAAATGGTAGCTTGTCGTTTTGCATGGTGTAGACTTTTCCGTTCAGCATGTTCGGGGCAAAATAGAAGCTGCCCGCCATCGGTAGTGTGGATAAGTCCATGCCATGCCCCATTTTGTTGGCCAGCAATAAACTGTGTGCACCGGCTGAGACGACCACAAAGTTTGCCATAAAGGTGCCGTGGGCGGTGTTTAGTTCATAGTGGTCTTCAAAGTCCTTGATGTCATCGACTTTCGAGCTTAAGAAAACCTGGATGTCTTTACCGGTTTTACGAGCGCTTTCAATAAAAGACTTGGATAAGACGCCATAGTTCACCGCGGAGTATTCATCGGTGCAGCCGCTGGCCATGATTTTTTCCGGGCGTGGTTTGCCATTGATTAAAGCGACATTCGGCTCGACTTCGGCAATTTTTTCAGCATCCCACAGCTCCATGTAGGGGAAGCCTTCTTTGAATTCTTCATGACGTTTTTCCAAACGTTCACATTCCTCTTCGCCGACGGCAAGAATCATTTTCGGGTATTTGAACAAGAAGTCGTTTTTATCGACTTGTTCTGCGTATTTCACCAACATGTTAGCCGTACGCTTGACTGAAATGGCTTTTTCCAAGGTGTAGTTGGTTTCGATGTCACCGCAATGTAACGTTTGGCTGTTGCTACGCGCATTGGAGTTTAATGGCGCCAAAGAGCCGTACTTTTCCAGGATGGCGATGGATTTGATGTCGGTGTATTTGGCCAGGGTATAAGCCAGCGCGGTTCCAGTGATTCCACCGCCAACGATCACCACATCAAACATACGATTTTGCATAGCATTTCAGTCCATTTAAAATTTTTAGGAAGCTCGCTATTATATAAAATTCTTTAGGGTTTGCATAATGAGAATTGAGGTAAGCTGTTGTTATTCGGTCGATAGAAAAAAATTAAGAGGTCGATTGGCAGCTTCGAGGATGGATTTCGTATTTTTCTAACGCGACCAAATCGCTCTGGCATTCAGGCGTTGCCTTCAACAAAGTTTGAAGCTCGGTCAAGTTCAGTAAAGAAAGGGCGTGGTGTTCGATTTGGTAATGCATCCAAGTGCCTTCTCGCCAAGAATTGACCAGGCCTGCATTTTTCAGATAGTTAAGGTGGCGTGAGATGGTACTTTGGCCTTGTTCGAGAACGGTGACGAGATCGCAAACGCATAAGGTGTCTCTTTGCAGTAACAATGCAAGGATGCGTAATCTTAGCGGTTCGGAAAGGGCTTTAAAAAGACGGGCGGTATTATCTAGGGTCACAGTTTCGGTTTCAATTGGTTTTATTAATGATTTATATCATATCGCCTGTTGGTCTGTTCAGGCAACTTTGTTAATTTTTTATCGTGTGAGTGCTGTTCTGGTAATCAAAAGGTTTACTTTTTGATAGAGGGTGGCGTATTATATATCTGTTTATGCGGATATATGAATTTATATGATTTTTAAGGTCCTAAATTATGGGGGCAATTTGAAAATGAAAAACGTTATGAGATGGGTTGCGGTGTTGTTTTTATTGGGTGGAATGACGTCAGCGTGGTCCGCCGGGATTGAATTTCGTCAAGTCACGACAGGTGTCTATGCCTATGTGGGGCCTTTAACGGATCGTACGCCTGAAAATCTAGGGCTGAATAATAATATCGGTTTGATTGATACGTCGGAGGGTTGGGTCTTTGTCGATTCCGGTGCCGGTGATTTGGCAGCAAAGGCTTTGGAAAAAGCGGCTCAAAAGATTAAATCTCAGCCGGTCGTGGCAGTGGTGAATTTAGGCAGTCAGGACCACCGATGGTTGGGGAATGATTATTTTGCTCGACAGGGCGCGAAGATTTATGCCTACCAAGGAACGGTCGCGACCCAGAAAAAAATGTTTGCCCAATTGCAGTCATCGTTGGTCAGAAAGGTGCCCGCTTTAAAAGGCACGAAAATGAAAACGGCGGACAAAGTTCTAGATGCAGAGCAAAACAGCTTTTCAATTGGCGGGGTTGCAATGCAGCTTAATTTTTATGGCGACGCCCATTTCCCAGGTGATGCCGTGCTGTGGTTGCCGAAACAACAGGTTTTATTCACGGGTGATATTGTTTATGTCGACCGTATGTTAGGCATTCACCCTTGGTCGAATGTAGTGTCTTGGAATGCTGCTTATCAATCCATGCGTGCTTTACCGGCAGAATTCGTTGTGCCGGGACATGGTCGAGTGACAAACTGGCAGCAAGCGGATGCGGAAACCGGAGACTATTTGGCAAAGTTGGTTGAAACCATGACGGAAGAAGCGGAAAACTTTTCCGGCGTGGGGGCGGCAGTATCCGCCAATGTAAATTGGCCAGCTTTTAAACATTTGAAGCATTACGATTCGTGGCATAAACGAAACTTGAATCGTGCGTATTTGCAGATAGAAGCGTCGCTTTAAACTCAGAAATAACAGGAAATTTCATGTTTGAGTTAATCGGAAATCAGCTGGCCTATGAAGTATTGAAACTGGACCCACAAAGCGCACTGGGCGCGTCGGTGCAGTTTTTTATCATGGATACGCTGAAAATATTCGTGATGCTGGTGGTGATTATTTATCTGATGGGGTTGCTCAGAGCCTTTGTGTCGACCGAGCGAGTTCGAACCATTGTCGTGGGCAAACCGAAATGGATGGGACGTTCTTTGGCGATTTTGTTAGGTGGTGTAACCCCGTTTTGTTCTTGTTCTTCGGTGCCCTTATTTATCGGGTTTGTGGAAGCGCGTATTCCTTTAGGAATCACTTTTGCGTTTTTAATTGCCAGTCCGATGATTAATGAAGTGGCGGTGGTATTGCTGATCGGTATTTTAGGGTGGCAAGTGGCCTTGCTCTATGTATTAGCCGGCGTTGTTGTGGCCTATGTCGGGTCGATGGTGATGGAAGCATTTAAGCCGGAGCGCTGGGTAGAAGCCTATGTTTGGGACATTAAAGTGAGACAAACGCAAGAGCAACAGGCTTATTCCGGCGGCATAAAAGAACGTCATGACTTTGCCTGGAATGAAGTCAAGGTCATTGTTCAGCGTATTTGGTTGTGGGTTGTTGTCGGGATTGGAATTGGTGCGGCATTTCATGGTTATGTACCTCAAGCTTGGATTGAATCAACCTTGGCAGATGCTCAGAATTGGTGGGGTGTGCCGGCTGCCGTTTTAATTGGGGTGCCTTTATATTCCAATGCGACCGGTGTGATTCCGATTGTGGAAGCGATGTTGATGAAAGGGGTGCCGATTGGAACCAGCTTGGCTTTGATGATGAGTATTGCAGCGTTATCACTGCCGGAACTATTGATCTTACGTAAAGTCATCCGTTGGCCGGCATTGGTGCTGTTTATCACTGTGTTGGCAATCGCCTTTATGGCAGTGGGTTATCTATTTAATGCTATTTTTTAAGAATGTATCTTGATTGAAAACGGCCAGGCCTGGCTGTTTTTGCAAAGTGTCAAAATAATAGGAGAGAAGAATGAAAGGGAATTTGATGGTCAGAATGATGACCTTTATGGTGTTGTTGTCGATCGGCTTGGCGCATATATTTAACCAAGTGAATTTATGGGAGCTTAACTGGCTATGGCTGGCGGTGTTTGCCAGTGCGATGGGATTTCAAGCGACCTTTACCGGGTTGTGCCCTTCTAACTTAGTCGGTAAGCTGTCGAAAACGGGTGAATGTTGTCCGGCGGGCAGTTGCAGCACAACATCTCAAACTGAAAAGGCACAGAAAGCAACTTCTCAGGCGGGTTGTTGCGGATCAGATAGCAGTGCGAAAAACAGTGCGAATGACTGTTGTGGCTCGCAATCTGGGGTTGAAATTAAGGTATTGGGAACAGGTTGTGCCAGTTGTGACAATGCTGTGAAATTGATTCAGTCGGTGGCGGATCAGAAAAAGATAGCGGTGCAGATTGTGAAGGTAGAGGATGTCAGTGAAATTGCTTCTTATGGGGTGATGAGTACGCCGGCCATCGTGATTCATGAAGAAGTGATTCATAGTGGCAGCATTCCGAGTCAGGATAAAGTCGCTGAATGGCTCGATGAACTGGCTTCTTCATAATTCATGTAATTGCAATATATGGATGGCTAGCGAGCCATAAAATATGAATTTAAAAATACTGAATATAAAAAAGAGAGACTAGCATGATTAAGGTTGCCATCAATGGTTTTGGGCGAATGGGGCGCTTGGCGTTAAGAGAAGCGTATGATTGGCCGGATGTCGAGTTTGTGCATATTAATGAAATCGCAACCGATGCGGCAGGTTCGGCGCATCTGTTACATTTTGATTCGGCACATGGGCGTTGGTGGCATGAAGCGGAAGCGGAAGGCAATACGATTCAAATTGAAGATCAGGTCATTTCTTATTCATCCAATGAAGCGATTGCCGACACGAATTGGGGCGCGATGGATGTGGATGTCGTGATTGAAGCGACCGGAAAATTCCGAACGCGTGAGAGTCTGCAAGCTTATCTGGATCAAGGTGTCAAGCAAGTGATTGTGGCGGCACCGATGAAAGAAGACATCAAGAACATCGTGATGGGCATTAACGATAACGTGTTTGACGCCGGCCAAGATCCGATTATCACGGCGGCTTCGTGTACGACCAATTGTATTGCACCAGTAATCAAGATCATGCATGAAAAAATCGGTATTCAACACGGCATGATTACCACCATGCATGATCGTACCAATACCCAGAAAGTGGTGGATCACGGTCATTCGGATTTACGTCGTGCACGTGCGTCATTCGAGTCGCTGATTCCGACGACGACGGGTTCAGCCAAGGCGATTGGCACTATTTTTCCAGAACTGAATGGACGTTTGAATGGATTGGCGGTGCGCGTCCCCTTTATGAATGCGTCTTTGACGGACTTGGTACTGGAAATGAAACGTCCGACATCGGTGGAAGAAGTGAATCAGTTTTTAAAACAAGCCTCTGAAAATGAGCTGGAAGGCATTCTAGGCTATGAAGAGCGTCCTTTGGTGTCGGTCGACTATGAAGGCGAGACTTGCTCTTCGGTGATTGATGCGCCTTCGACGATGGTGGTGAATGGCACGCAAGTGAAATTACTGGCTTGGTATGACAATGAGATCGGCTATGTGACCCGTATGATGGAGTTGGCAGTAAAAGTGGCGTTGTTAAATCGTCACGCAAACGCGGAATAAATTCGGCATGACATTATCCCCTTTACAGCAATATGGCTTGGTGACGGCAAATTACTGGGCCTTTACCGTCACTGATGGCGCGATTCGAATGCTGGTGTTGCTGTATTTTCATCAGTTGGGCTACAGTCCGCTTGAGATTGCTTTGCTGTTCGTGTTCTATGAATTTTTTGGCATTGTTACCAATCTGTTCGGTGGCTGGCTGGGGGCGCGATTAGGTTTGAACGTCACCATGAATTTGGGGCTGGGGTTACAGATCATTGCCTTGATGATGTTGACGGTTTCCCCGGAATGGTTGACGGTGGCCTACGTGATGACCGCGCAAGCCTTGTCGGGCATCGCGAAAGATTTGAATAAAATGTCGGCCAAAAGTTCGGTGAAAAGCCTGGCCTCGGAAGCGACCGGACAGTTGTATCGCTGGGTGGCGTTATTGACGGGTTCTAAAAATGCCTTGAAAGGAGTGGGCTTTTTTGTCGGGGCCGCCTTGTTAGGGGCAGTCGGTTTTGCGAATGCGTTGTATGTCTTGACAGTTTTGATTGTTATTCCGCTGATCTTCTCATTACTGTGGTTGGATGGCTCGCTTGGGAAGGCGAAAAACAAACCGAAATTTCAGGACGTTTTTTCCAAGTCGTCGGCCATCAATTGGTTATCCGGCGCGCGCTTCTTTTTGTTTGGCGCGCGTGATGTCTGGTTTGTGGTGGCTTTACCGGTCTATTTGCAGGCGGTTTTAGGCTGGTCTCATACCGCGGTCGGCGCGTTTATGGCCAGTTGGATCATCGGTTACGGTATTGTTCAGGCGTTTGCGCCTAAATTGACGGGGCGAGGAAAAGAGCAGGCGAATCCGACACAGCAAACCGCGATGAAGCTGGCGTTGATGCTGGCGTTGGTGCCAATGACTATTGGATTGTTGCTGTCTTTTTCACCGACTCTGGTGGTGGCTTTCGGGTTGCTGGTGTTTGGGGTGGTGTTTGCTCTTAATTCTTCGGTGCATTCTTATTTGATTGTGTCTTATGCCGATGCGGATGGTACGTCTAAAGATGTCGGGTTTTACTATATGGCCAACGCCGCGGGTCGTTTAATCGGCACGATTTTGTCGGGTTGGTTATATCAAATCGCGGGACTGGAAGCGACATTGTGGGTATCGAGTCTGTTTGTGATTTTGGCGGCCTTGTTGGTTTTGAAAGCGAAACCGGTGCAAACCGTTTAGAATAGAAAGCGATGAATAAAAAACGACCAGGTCTGGTTGTTTTCAGAACCGCTTTAAGAAAGGAAACCATGTGATCTCGGATGCGATTTTAATCACCGGAGCAGGGCAACGCATTGGCGAATATCTTGCGCAACAGTTTTTAGCCCAACATCAACCCGTTGTTTTTACTTATCGAACAGAGCGCCCCGCGGTTGACGCGTTAAAAGCGCAAGGTGCGCTGGGGTTTCAAGTGGATTTCACTCAGCAGGAACAATTGACACAGTTCTTGCAGGCCTTACCACAAGAGGTTTCCAGCCTAAGAGCTGTGATTCATAACGCGTCGTTATGGCTACCTGACTCGAAAATTAAAACGGCTGACATGCTGGCGGATTTGATGGCGGTGCATGTCACCGCACCGTATCAAATCAACCAAGCTTGTGAGCCATTATTACGAAAAAGCCAAACAGCGGTGACGGATATTATTGCGTTATCGGACGCCAAAGTGGCTAAAGGGCATCCCGACTATGCGGGCTATTTGGCTTCCAAAGCCGGGTTGGAATCGTTAACCTTGTCGTTTGCCAAAGCGTTTGCACCGAATATTAAGGTGAACACGATTGCGCCCGGTCTGGTGATTTTTAATGAAGGCGATTCGGACGCGTATAAGCAAGCTCGCTTGGCGGAAAGCGCCATTCCGGTTGAACCGGGCATGGATTCGATTTGGCAAGCGGTGCAGTTTTTAATGAACAGCCCGAATGCCACCGGTTCTACCGTATCACTCGGACAATTACAGCACGAAACGTTTTAGCGTTATTGACCAAATTCGTCAGAGAGTTTTTTCTCTAATTGGTCGGCCAACTTGGCTTGTAAAGCGCGTTCTTCTTTGTCTGCTTCGGCATCAAATCCATCTCTTTCTGGCCAACCGCGCGTTTGTTGCAGAATGATTTGCGTCAGCGCCGTGGTATGGTCGTCGCGATCATTCAAGGCAGGGATATAACTGAACTTTTCCCCTCCGGCTTCTTCAAAGTATTCACGGTTTTCCTGATCAATTTCTTCAATGGTTTCCAAACAGTCGGCTGAAAAACCGGGACAAATGACCTGCAAGTGTTTGACCCCTTTATCGGGCAAGCCTTTTAAGGTTGCATCGGTATAGGGCTTGACCCATTCTTCCTTACCGAATAAGGATTGGAAGGTCACCATGTATTCATCTGAGCTCAGGCCGAGTTCTTCCGCGACCAAGCGAGAGGTGGCGCGGCATTCACATGGGTAAGGGTCGCCATTGTCAAAATAACGTTGTGGGATACCGTGATAAGACATAACCAGTAAATCCGGTTTGCCATGCTCCGCCTGATGTTCGCGAATGCTATTAGCCAAGGCTTTTATGTAGCCAGGGTGTTTGTGGTAGTTACGCACAAAGCGTAGCTCTGGAATCCAACGCCATTGCTGTAGTTCGGCTGAGACGGCATCAAATGTGGATGCAGTGGTGGCACCGGCATATTGTGGATAAAGCGGCACGACAATTAAGCGCTGCACATTACGGTCTTGTAAGGATTTTAAAGCATCGGCAATGGACGGGTTGCCATAACGCATGCCCAATGCGAATTCGACTCGGCCTGAAAAATGGGCACGTACCTTTTCTTCAATATCCGCTAGCTGACGATTGCTGATGTCTAATAACGGCGATCCATCACCATACTTTCCCCAAACTTCTTGGTAAGCTTCCGCAGACTTGGCGGGACGTGTGTTGAGGATAATTAAATTCAAAATCATTTTCCACAGCCATCGAGCTGGTGGTGGTTCCACTACGCGAGGATCCATTAAAAATTCTTTTAGGTAAGGTCTCAATGCTTCTTTTGTCGGTGCATCAGGTGTGCCTAGGTTGGTAATGAGGACACCAACAGCGGGTTCAGAACCATGTTGATAGGCGGTGTAATTTTTATATTCCATTATGGTATCCCAAAATAATTTTTGGCCATTTTAGACCGATTTGTGTGTCAGGTAAACTGCTCTGATGTATCCTAGTTTGTATTAAAACAGAATAATTAGAAAAATTCGGTATTATTGTGCAATAATTATACAAAACTTATTCATTAAGTCTATTGAATGTTTTATGGTGAGGAGAATGAATATGCTCACATCAAACCTTGATCGAACGAACTTTCCTAAGCTTAAAATTGCGGTTTCCGACTGCTTGAGGGGCACAGAGTGTCGTTACAATGGGGGTCATGCGCAGGACGATTTTATCAATCATGATTTGGCACCTTATGCACAGTTTCTCCCTTTTTGTCCGGAAGCGCCTGTCTTGGGAACGCCGCGAGAAACCATTCGTCTTGTCAATATTGACGGCAACATTCGGGTAAGAGGCACCAAGTCTGAAAATGATGTCACCGAAGGCATTCAAAACTATAACCACAAAATGATTCCGAAGTTGCTGGAACAAGGGGTGGATGGCGCTATTGTGAAGTCACGTTCCCCTACTTGCGGGATGGAGCGTATTAAAATTTACCGCCCAACCGGAGAATGGTATGGGTCGCAAGATAAAATGGGGCAAGGTTTGTTTACGGCTGAATTGCAACAGCAAGCCCCCCAGTTAGCCGTTGAAGAAGAAGGACGGTTGCAGGACGCTTGGTTGAGAGAGAACTTTGTGATGCGCGTGTTTACGGCAGCACGTTGGCGAGAGTTTTTAGCTTCAAATCCAACAGTGCATGATTTTCAGGTTTTTCACCGAGATCATAAGTATCTGTTTTTGTCGAAATCGGAACCTATTTATCGTGAAATGGGGCCGATTGTTGCGCAGGCCGCACCAGATAATTTAAGCGTTCAATTGGCGCGATATGAAGAAAATCTCCATGCGCTTTTGGCATGTCGCTCAACACGCGGCATGGTGATTAATGTGCTGGACCATATTTATGGGTATTTCAAAAAGCAATTGCTGGAAGATGAGAAAGAGCATTATCGTGAAACCCTAGAAGAGTTTCGAGAAGGCATTGTGCCTTTGATTGCCGTGATTAAAGTATTGCAACAGTTTTTGAAACATTACGGGTCAGATTATCTTTCAACTCAAGTTTTTTTGAACCCTTATCCTGCAGATTTAGCGCTTCGATCCAAGGTTACAGCTTACCGTTGAAGGATAAAAGACGCTATTGACTGTCCTCTGGCTAAGGGCTGAGCGCTATTTGATTGATTTTTATTATAAAATACGAAAAATTAATGAGTATTTTGTTGTAATTTCTTTATAATGGAATTGCTGAAGCTTATTTATGCCTTAATTTTCTAGTAATTTTAAGGTCTTAGCTTTAGTTTTATATTATTTGTTATAAAGGAAAAAGCATGTCAGAGTTAGTTACAGGTACAGTTAAATGGTTCAACGATGAAAAAGGTTTCGGATTCATCGAACAAGAAGGTGGAAAGGATGTATTCGTTCACTTTTCAGCTATTAACGGTGCCGGTCGCAAATCATTGATGGAAGGCCAGTCAGTTACTATGGAAGTAACTCAAGGTCAAAAAGGGCCACAAGCAGAAAACGTTACTGCTCAGTAAAAATCACTCTATAAGCCCTTTATTGATTTTTCACTGAAGGGTTTTTTTATATCTTTTTTCAGTTGTTTTCGTTTTTTTGCTCATTTTTTAAATAAAGAACTGTTCCTGCTTTGAGCGTGTTTTATTTAACAAATAAGTCCCTGAATGCTAAGAGCATTTAGGGGCGAGAATCTCTTCCCACTCTTTTTATTCAATTCTTGAAAAATTATTTCTTAATTAGATGGTTACTTAAGCGAATGCTTTATGGCAAACGTAAAGTTTGTGTGAGATAAATGCTTGAAGATTCAGAAGATAAATGGTGCGCCCGAAGGGATTCGAACCCCAGACCTTTGCCTCCGGAGGGCAACGCTCTATCCAGCTGAGCTACGGGCGCAATAGAAGAAGAGTGCTCTTTGCGCGGCTATTATAAAATATTTTTTGTCTGAATACTCAGTCGTCTTTCAACGAATGTTGAGAATATGAAACGAATAGAGGTGTATTAAATTCCCTTATTTTTAATAAGGGGTGTTTTATTGGACATCTGCTTTAAAAAATAAGAAAATTATTGACTACTTATAATGATAAAAATAAATAAACCCTCTATGCCACACTTTGCACAATTTTTTAACCAACGACTTTTTTCCTTAAGCGCGGTTTTTATTTTAATTGCACTTCCAATTATTTATTTTTTATATCAATGGCAAATTGAGACTGCGCGCAATCAGGAGTTTCAATTTTACAAAGCCAATTTAACCGAAAAAGTCGATGTCATGATTCAGGAGAAGCAAAGCACCACGCATGCTTTAGCCGTTGCAATGACCTCACCTCCAAACTTTAAAAAAGCTTTGTTAGAGAATGATAAATCGATTCAAAAAGAACTGGAAAATTACAGTCAACGACTCAAAACATTAACGAAATATAAAGGTGTCTGGATTCAGCTGATTGATGCTAACGGCATCAGTATTGCACGAAGTTGGACAAAAAAACACGGTGATGATTTAAGTAAAGTGCGACAAGATGTCGCAGCGCTGATCCAAGATCCGCGCCGAATGAATAACTTTAGTGTCGGCAAGTTTGCTTTGACGTTTAAGTCGATGGTGCCTTTGTTTGATGATAACAACCAATTTATTGGGATGGTGGATGTTATTTCACAAGTGAATTCCATTGACCATGCTTTGGCGGAAACCAATGGTGTTCACTCTGTGGTATTGGTAAGCAAGCGGTATCGTAAGCAGCTGACCAATGCCTTTACAGGTAAATTTATTGACGATTATTATGTCGCTAACAGCGATGCCGACACCCGTGATATGGCATTGATTAAAAAATTTGGCGTAGACAAAGTTTTTTCCAGCTCCAACTATGTCTTGTTTGAAGATCAATTGATGGTGACGCGTCCGATTTACGATATTCATGGCCAGCCGATGGCGACTTGGGTCACATTGAAGTCGCTAGAGGATTTTGCTTTCGTTAATGTGCAGAAAACCCAGCGTCAGTTCATTGTCATTACGGTGTTTATTTTTGCTTTATTGTTGATGCTGTTGGCGATGATGTATTTTAAGCGTCAAGCCGAGTTTGAAAAACGTTTCTTTTTCGATGTGTTCAACACTTCAACCGAAATTGTATATGTCTCCAATCAACGTCGAATTTTATTTGCCAATAAACGTTTTTTTGAGTTTTTTAATGAATTCGAAACACTGGACGAATTTCATGAAAAGCACCACTGTATCTGTGAGCTTTTTATGCCAGAAGAAGGGTTCTTGAAGCGTCACATGAACGGCGTCTACTGGTTTAATCATGTCATTCAAAATAAAAACGAATCGCATTATGCAAAGGTCCAAGTGAATGGCAAAGAATATATTTTCTTGGTGAAAGCAACGGAAATATCCAATACTTATGGGGATCAATATGTCAGTGTATTGATGACGGATATTACAGAAGAAGAACGTTATAAATCCCAGTTAGAGCATTTGATTATCCATGATGAATTGACGGGCATTTATAACAGGCACTACTTTAATCGCACTCTTGAGCAAGAAATCAAACGTCATCAGCGTTATCAATCACCGTTTTCAATGGCGTTTATAGATATTGATCACTTTAAAAAGATTAATGATACCTATGGTCATGATGTGGGGGATGTCGTATTGCTAAGTTTGGCGAAGAGCATCAGCCCATTGTTACGGAGTACAGATGTGTTCTGTCGTGTTGGGGGGGAAGAATTTGTCATTATGATGCCTGAAACCAACCTTGAAAATGCATTAATTATTTCCGAGCGTATCCGGACTTCTGTGGAAGAAATTTCCAGTAAAGAGGTGCCTGAAAAACTGACCATTAGTATGGGGTTGGTTGAGCTACACTCCTGGGATAACGTTCAGAGTTTCTATAAACGTGCCGATGAAGCCTTATACAAAGCGAAAGAAAATGGCCGAAACCGTATTGAAACCCAGGTAGAAGAGCGAACGTAAATTCGTTAATTCCCGTCTTGTCCAAACAGCCAGGCCTGGCTGTTTTTTTGATTGCCATTCTATTTTTCCGGATGCTTTTGGGGATGAAAAAAGTTTTTTCAGCCAATTTTTGGTATCATTCTTTTTATTTTACAGCGCCAGCTTTGAGGCCAATGCTGGCAACTTTATCACCCTTTATTTAGTGGGAGAATCACGGTGAGTGTGTTACCAAGTCATTTAAAATATGCAGATTCGCATGAATGGGTTTATCTGGATGAAGAAGGGCATGCGGTGGTGGGTATCACCGATTTTGCACAAGAATCTTTAGGTGACTTGATGGATGTGCATTTACCGGAAATCGGTGCGGACATTGCACAAGGCGAAGAAATCATGTCGTTAGAGTCTGTCAAAGCGGCATCCGATATTTTTTCTCCATTGAGCGGGGAAGTGGTTGCCGTCAATACCGAATTAGAAGATGAACCCGAACGCGTCAATGATGAACCTTATGATGGCGGGTGGTTGTTTAAGTTGGCACCACATGATCTATCGGAAATGGATGGTTTGCTGTCCGACTCGGATTATCAAGGGTTGATTGACCAGTAATTAAGTTCACTTAGCTCAAGTATTGTTTGCTAAGGGAGTAAAGGCGTATCGTCGTTTAGATATACGTCAATATGTATTAACAATGAGGGCGTGCGAGATGAGGAGATGCAAACCATCTTTTTCATCCACATGCCCTTTTTGTTTCAGGAGAAAGCATGACTATGTCAGCGATAAGATTAAAGAAAAACGAAGATAAGCGCTTAAAGCAGGGTCATTTGTGGATTTTCAGTAATGAAATTGACAATCAGGTCTCGCCTTTGAAAAATTTTGAAGCCGGTCAGGTTGTCACGGTTGAAGCAGCTAATGGTAAGGCCATAGGGGTGGCTTATGTTAATCCGAATACTCTGATTTGTGGTCGTTTATTGAGTCGCAACCCGAAAGTGCAGTTTAACCAAGCATTTTTAAAGAAGCGGATTCAAGCAGCACAAGCATTGCGTGAAGCGAATTTTGATGCGCCCTTTTATCGTTTGGTGTTTGGTGAGTCAGATGGTTTGCCAGGGTTGGTGATTGACCGTTTCGGCGATGTTTTTGTCGCACAAATTACTACAGCTGGCATGGAAGCTTTAAAAGAGGAATTGGTGCAGACCATTGAGAATTTATATCACCCTCAAGCGTTGGTATTGAGAAATGATAGCCCTAGTCGAGAGTTGGAGGGGCTTTCACTCTATACTGAAGTCGCCATCGGGCCATTACCGGACGAGATTGTAATTGAAGAAAATGGTGCTAAGTTTGCCATCCCGACAGAGGATGGACAAAAAACCGGTTGGTTCTATGACCATCGTATAGCGAGAGGACGTTTGCAGGACTTTGTTAAAGATAAAACCGTTTTGGATGTGTTCAGTTATTTGGGCGGCTGGGGGATTGAGGCTGCCGTGGCGGGAGCGAAAGAAGTGACGTGTGTTGATGCCTCTACTTTTGCTTTGGATGGTGTGGACCGTAATGCCGAACTCAACGGTGTGGCAGAAAAAGTCATCACGATTGAAGGAAATGCATTTGATGTCTTAAAAGCGCTGGCAACTGAAGCGCATAAATATGATGTGGTGATTGTGGATCCACCGGCATTTGTTAAGCGTAAAAAAGATTTTAAAGCCGGAGCTGATGGCTATCGTCGTATCAATGAGTTGGCGATGCGTCTGCTAAATACTGACGGCATTTTGGTGTCGGCTTCCTGCTCACATCATATGAGCCGAGATGCTTTGTTACAACAGATTCAACTAGCGTCTCGCCATATTGATCGCAACATTCAAATGTTCGAGCAAGGGCATCAAGGTCCCGATCACCCTATTCATCCGGCGATTCCGGAAACGGAATATATTAAAACCTTTTTCTTTAAAGTGTCTAAAAGCTGGTAAGGTCGTTTCATGAAACCCGTATTGTCCACACAAGAAAGGCAACTTGCGAAACACTGTTTTTGGGATGACGAAGCGCAGACCTTATGGGTCGATTGCCGTCGTTGGATGCCGAAATATGGGGTGTTTTCGATTCCCGGTTGGGATGCGATGATGATGGGGTCGGAACCGATTCCTGATTATCCTAAAAACCTGTCTGTTCTAGAGTGGTCGTCATATTCCCAGCTCAGTTTTTGGAAAAAACAGATTCCTGCATGGGTACTGGAAAGTTGTGCGTTGTTTCCAACCCATCAGTTGCATTTGCTTCATTATGTTGGGCGTTATCCACAACTGCTGGAGCTGTTGGATCATTCTCCTATGTTGGCTTGGCGTTTGGTTGCTTCTAAATTAACGGAAGCCGACATTGTTGCTCTGTTACAGGATAAGCGCACGCAAGTGGTTGAGCAGTTGGGCTGGCCAGGTAAAAAGGAAACGGTGCAATTCTTGCGCAAACTTCGACTGCGTTACGTTACTTCTGAAATTTCTGAATTTGTTGAGACGTGTATTTTAGATGAAGCGCGGTTATCAGCTTTGCAGACCTTGCCTAGAGTCAATTCAATGGCATTGTCTTTGGCGGCGCGTTTTCCGCAATTGATTGGCTCTCGCTTACATGTCAGCTTGGCGCAGTTGCCGTGTCGTCCAATGCAATGTCAAAGTATGATTGCGCAGTTAGAGGATACCTTTCGATTAGCAGCCTTTTTACAACTTCCTACAGAAGAGGTCAATAAAATTGGTCAATGCCGGTATCTGGTGGATGTCGAAAAAATCTACCAGGCCTGGTGGTCTTTTGAGTTAGGGGACAGCGGCATACTGACATTAAATAAGAAACCTGTTCAGCTCACCGAATATGCCTCTTGGATGGCATTAAGTCGTTTGCAGTCGCATTACTGGTTAACGGATTGGGCCGACTTTCAGGCCGGAAAGGTTTCCTTATGGGCCGCAGAAATAGAGGGGGTTGCCGTGGCTGTTTTGCGCGAAGAAGCAGCCGGTCTGGATGACGATGAAATGCCTAAAATACGCCGTATTCGCCAGCCAGAGAATCAACTACCAAGCTCTCAACAGCTTAGCTTCTGGCATTTATGGCTCGTAGGAAAAGAGTCATTCTGAGTTGTTACGCTATAAAAAAAGCCCCGATAATCGGGGCTCTTTTATAAGCTTAATGTTTATCTATTAAGGGATGAGTTTTTCAGTTCCCATTAAGTCATTATAAGTTTCCCGTGGGCGAATTTCATAAGCTTGTTTATGGTCAACCAGGATCTCAGCGGCGCGCGTTCGTGTATTGTAGTTTGAACTCATGGTAAAGCCATAAGCGCCTGAGGACATGACTGCCAGATAATCGCCTGCTTTTAAGTTCAGCTTACGTTGCTTCCCTAAAAAATCTCCCGTTTCGCAAACCGGACCGACTAAATCCCATTCAACATCCTCACCGTCTGTTCTAGGGGTGACCGGTTGAATGGTTTGATGTGACTGATAAAGTGCGGGGCGAATTAAATCATTCATTGCGGCATCAATGATGGCAAAGTTTTTGTGTTCCGTTGGTTTAAGGTATTCAACCTCAGTCACTAACACCCCTGCATTACCGGCAATGGCGCGTCCCGGTTCGATAATGACTTCAATTGAAGCATCATTCAGCTTTTTCAATAATGCCTGAATGTAATCAGCGATTTCCGGCGGCGTTTCATCTGTGTATTGAATGCCTAGACCGCCTCCCAAATCCAAGTGGTGGATGTTGATACCTTGATCCGTTAAGGTCTTTTTAAGCTCTAAAACTCGATCAAGCGCATCGACGAAAGGGGTGATTTCCGTAAGTTGAGAACCGATGTGACAATCAATCCCGATGATGTCGATATGCGAGAGCGCTTGGGCATCAGCATATAAAGCTGGGGCAGTATTGATGTCGACTCCGAACTTGTTATCTTTCAATCCAGTCGAAATGTAAGGATGGGTTTTGGCATCTACATCAGGGTTGACGCGTATGGAAATTGGAGCGATTTTATTCAGTTTTTTGGCAACTGCTTGAATACGATCTAACTCGGCGTGAGATTCTATATTAAAACAACGAATACCGACTGTTAGGGCTCGTTCGATTTCAGAAGATTTTTTTGCGACTCCTGAAAAAACCACTTTAGAAGGATCTCCACCCGCGCGCAAAACACGTTCAAGCTCTCCTTGAGAGACGATATCAAACCCAGAGCCTAAACGGGCCAAGAGGTTTAAGATTGCAATGTTGGAATTGGTCTTGACTGCATAACACACTAAATGCGGTTGGCGGCCAAACGCTTCATCAAATTCACGCCAGCGTTCTTCAAATGCTTGGCGGGAATACACGTATAATGGCGTGCCGTATTTTTGAGCCAGAGTGTCTAAGGGGCAGCCTTCGGCATGAAGCGTGTTGTTTTGGTAATGGAAAATTGGGCTCTGACTCATGGTTGTTCCTGTTCTGTTTCTTGTTCTTGAGGCGGTTGTTTTGGTTCTGGAGTGACCTTGGCTTCTTCAGGAGGGGTTTCCGGTAAATACAAAGGTCCTTTTTTGCCGCATCCTGTTAATGAAGACGTCATTAATGCGATCGAGAAAGCTACGATAACAGCAGAATATTTTTTTTGTGTCGCAACAGATAAATAAGGCATTGAACTATCCAAAACAGTAAAGCGATTATTTTATCTTATCCCTTGGTTAAATTAAAAACTTTAAAGGCCTTGCAGTGCAAATAACGCTTGGTTTTTCGTTAAAATAGCCATCAACCACAATTATCAAATAAGGAAGTGTTTTATGGATGCTGTTCAGCCCCCGATTATTCTAGAGCCAAATGCTCAAGCCGAGGCTTGCGTGATTTGGTTGCATGGGCTTGGCGCAGACGGCCATGACTTTGAAAATATTGTTCCAGAGCTTGGGTTACCTGAGAATCATTCTGTTCGTTTTGTTTTTCCTACAGCCAGGAAAATGCCAGTCACGGTTAACCTAGGGAGCGAAATGACAGCATGGTATGACATTCGATCTTTAAATCTTATTCACGATGTGGATTGGGAAGGAATTGATCAGAGTGTCACAGTAGTGCACGATTTGATTGAATCTCAGATTTTTTCAGGCATTGAGAGTGATAAAATAGTCTTAGCAGGGTTTTCTCAAGGAGGAGTGGTTATTTTGAATGCCGGTTTAACGTTTGAAAAACCATTAGCCGGGATGATGGCGTTGTCGACATACTTTCCTGATCCTGAAGCTCGCAAGGGAAAATACATGCAACCTAAAAGCTGCCCTGTTTTTATGGCTCATGGGATGGACGACCCGGTTTGTCCATTTTTTGTTGCCGAGCAATCTCGTCAAGCATTGACGGAATTAGGATTTCAACCTCAGTGGCACACTTACCCGATGCAGCATCAAGTGTGTTTGGATGAAATAAAAGACATGGCGGCTTTTGTTCGACAATGTTTGAATATTCAATAAATAGCCAGGCCTGGGAGAAACAGCAGATGACAGACGCATTTGAAAAGCGGATTAAGGAAAGTTAGATGGCAAATGTAAGACGTTTTTTTCGATATGATGTTGAGGTTCCTTTGTATTTTGAAACCGTCGACGATAAGGGATATGTTCTGAAAGTAAATCGAAAAAAATTAATTTCAGAGCAGGAAGAAGCGCATCTCGAACATTTAAACCTAACGATCAAAGAACTGTTGGCAGAAGCTTTTTCAGCCGAATCGGACGCTTTACATATCTTTTATATGCTGAATCATCGAATTAATTATATGGCTTGGTTATTGGATGATTTGATTGATCAGGTCGATCCGCGTTTGAGATCGGATTATAAGTTCCGTTTAAGAGAAGACCATAAACATAAACTACCCGATGTTCGCAACGAGTCGAAAGTCGGCCCATTGATAGAAGGGTTTTTCTTACAACTGACTGATCATATTCATGAATTGATTGAATCGGTAGAGAACAGTATTGATGGAAAAATCTTTTTATTTCCCAGAAAAATCAAGCCGAACTTTAACGAACGAGACTATGTCAAAAACTTGAAAGAGTTAAGTGACAAAGGGATTGCGCCGGCAAAAGCATTGATTCTTTTGATTGAGCGGTTGAATTTATATGAAACCATTTTAGGGCGTTTAAAAGAGGCATATCATTCTATTTCTGACCCGGAAACCTGGGCTGTTCAAAAGATTAATTTAAGCGCGGGTGGATTCAGTTTTTTGACCAATCAGAAGTTTGAAAACTTTGCACATATGAATGTTTTTATGCAGCTGGATGATCACATCTTGGTTTGCCGAGGCAAAATTGTTTTAAATAAAAAACTGAAAAGTGCAGAATTTTCATACCGAGTTGCCGTTGAATTTGAATTTCTGAGTAATGAACATGCGCAAAAAATAACGCTTTTTGAGCAACATTGTGAGTTACAAGATGCGATGAAAATGGTTCCTGACGACTTGTTAAATTAACCCTTTAGACTTGGCGTGTTTGACAAATTCCATGCGCACTTCATGCACTTGCTTTAACCAGTCGGCAAAAAACACATAATCCTTTTCAACCCGTTTGATGAGTTCACTTAAAGTGGCATCCGGTTCGTGCAATGCGAAAGCGGTGATTTCTAATAGCTTATTGATGTGTTTAGGTGTCATTTGCGTTGTCACGTCAAAATAACTGACTTTGGTTAGGATTACGGCATCTAATACCTGTAACCAATGCATGGTTTTTAAATCAAAGCGCTTTTTTAGGTCGTCATCCACACCTTCTTTACGCATGATAATGAGCTGTGATAATCGGTAATAATGTAGTAAGTCTGCAGCAGCAGGTCTTAGTGAATTCGGCAAGGCATCTAAAAAGCCGGCTTCTACAGAGTGATTTCTTCCTGGCATAATCTGGCTTCAGAGCGTTAAGCTCATACATTCCTCAAGTTCGTAACGCTGAATTTCATTTTGAAGAAAGTCTTGTGTTTTTCCATCTGGAAACTCAAAGTTTACCGCAACCCTTTCTTTGTATTGATCGTCAATACTTCTGACATCGACAATACTACCACTAAAGGACAGTGTGGCATTCTGCGTTGGGAAATAAAAGTAAACATCGACTTTTTCAAAATTCTTAAAGCGTTTGTTCATCAGCAAGGCGATACCAGATGCGCTGACATTCGCTTGCTGTAGTTTCCATTCTTGTGGGTATTGTCGCATGATGTTGTCATCGTTGATTTGTCGGTAGGCTTCAATGTACGTATCCATGAAGGTGCTTAATGACAGAATGGCCTGAATCAGCGGTATTTTGGCAAATTTATCACTTTTGAAGAGTTCCAACGTTTCATCGATTTTGAAGCCATAAGGTAAGTTAGCATTGGCTTTAAACTCTGTTGGGGTTGAAAGTGAAATACTGTCGGCAATAGATTGTAAAAATAGCAAGTATTTTTCTTCAATCAGCTTAAAGTAACCGTATGTTTTAGGAGATGAAGATTTAAGGGTTTCAATGGTTTGAAATCCTTTTAAACGTTGGTTGATTTGCATCCAATATTTCGGGTCGACTTTCGGATTGATTCCTTTTGAAACCGACTCAGCACACTGACCAAAAAATTCAACGGCTTCAATGGTTTCCTGAAAGAGTGCCGATACAATTTCTTTTTGATCTTGAATGCGATTAATCCAGAAATAGGTTTCGTTTTTTTGTCTTTCAATAAGCCGCTTGGTGGTCGGTGGAAAATAATCAATGCCGGTGGCAAATATTTCACGATCTTTAATGGGAGAAGAGGGAGCAATGAACAAACGAATCGGCATGTCTATTCGAAAGAATCGACGCGAGTTACCTTTGTGAAACCATCTATTCATTAATTGTGCTCTTTAAAAGTAATTTGGATTAGAACGCTGCTATATTGTTATGCAAAGTCAATGCCAATGAAGTATATAGTACGTTGTTTTACGATTAAGTATGATTCTAATGAATCTCAAGCGGAATGTGTATCGATTTATGTTGTTTGTCGGTCCAAAAATACTCTTTTTGTGCCCCGACAGTACAACCTGTTTGGCAGGTTCCCGTGCTGCAACTGTTACCACTAGAGGGGTGTACCTCTTTGATGTGCCCCTGCTCTACAAGGGGGCGAATCAATCCTTCAAGCGTTTCTTCTGATATGTCAAAGTGGTTTTGGATATTTTGGGCCGAGACGGATCGATGTTTTTTTATATAGCGCTTGAGCTCTAATAAAATCATAATCAACTCCTTTTTGACCCAATATTAGCTTTTTCTGGCGGGTAATGTGGCTTTTCCGATTTGCTTCAGTCCTAAAAAGAGTAATAGGTAGCAAAGTGCAAAAAAGCTAACCCACAATAGACTGCTGGTTGGGTGTTGTTGATACGTCATGAGCTGATAGAAACTCACAGCGGTGCTGTAACCTAAGAATAAACTCCAGCCCCCACTTGAAAGAGCCCAACGCCAGCCCAGTTCTTTTCGAATGGCTGCAAATGTTGCCACACAAGGGAAGTATAGCAATACCAGTAGCAAGTATGCATAGGCTCCGACTTCACCGTTAAAATGCTGAACCATTTTCGTTAAAGTTGAGGATGAAATATCCAGTTCAGAAGAAGCTTTATTACTGTCTTCTACGCTTGAAAGCGATTTCAGGCCTAAAGGATCTGAGAAATCATTGAAAAATTTGCCAAAGTTATCAGGAATGGTTTGAACCGCCTGTGTCAGTTTTTCTCCGATGGTAAATTGAGGCGCCGGCGCTTCGGTCGAAGGTTTATCAAGTGATTGGTAAAGGGCATCAAGTGCACCTACCACTACTTCTTTGGCCAGGATACCCGTAATGAGGCCCACGGTTGCTGGCCAGTTTTCTTCATCTACACCAAGTGGTTCAACAATGGGCGTTGCAGTTTTGGCGATGCTACTTAGGACTGAATTGCTTTGGTTTTCATTGCCAAAGCTACCATCGGTTCCCAGGCTGTTAAAGAAATTGATGAGTAAGACAATAATGACAATGACTTTCCCTGCACCAAAGATAAAGCCTTTCATTTTGTTGTAGGTATTGATGCCCACATTCATGAGGGAAGGTTTGTGGTAGCTAGGCAGTTCCATCAACAAAGGGGCAGCTTGACCATGAAGCAGAGTGTGCTTTAAAAGCAATGCGGTAATAACCGCGGCGATAATTCCGATTAAATATAAGGAGAACACCAATAAAGTTGCATGGTCAGTAAAAAAAGCAGTTGCGAAGAGTACATACACTGTTAAGCGTGCACTACAAGACATAAAAGGGGTCATCATGATTGTCATGATTCGAACGCGCTCATCCGGTAAGGTTCGGCTGGCTAACACGGCAGGAATGTTACATCCAAACCCCACGACCAAGGGAATGAAGGCCTGGCCGGAAAGTCCGAGTTTTCTCATTGCACGATCCATGATGAACGCTGCACGTTGCATGTAACCGGTTTCTTCAATCACAGAAAGCAACAGGAATAGCGCTCCAATGACAGGGATAAAGGTGGCGACAACCTGCAAACCTCCTCCGATGCCATTGGCCAGTAAGGCAATTAACCATTCCGGTGCATTCACTTCCGCCATCAGTTCCGTTGGGGCATCGACAAACAAAGCCTGTGCGCTGAGATCGAAAAAGTCGATAAACAGGTTTCCAAGCGTAATCGATAAAGCGAATAATAAGTACATGACCCCTAAGAAAATCGGAATGCCCCAAATAGGGTGGAGCGTCCAATGATCGATCATTTCCGTGGTGTCACGGGTAAATTTATCAGTATGTGTCTGGCTGGCGTGTGCCGCATCATGTGCGAACTGAAAGTATAAATCAGCAGCAATTAACGCCAAATCTTCTTCGTAATAGTCTTCCAGGCGCTCTTTTTCCTGCTTTGCAAACGCTTGCAATGTCACCGGCGCATTTTCTGGTTTGATTAAATAATGTAAGGATTTCCAGCAAGATTCGTTGCGGTTTTGATCCGGGAGTTTGTCTCTAATCGCATGTACCGAATCATGCAGTTCATCTGGCAAGTCAAAGTGGAGCGGGGTGTGATTGTCCAGCAGGCCAGACAGTGTTTCTTTAAACTCATCGATCCCTTGGTTGTAGTAAGCCGAAATCGGGATGACTGGACAACCTAATTTTTCAGACAAAATGTTTTCATCCAGCTCTAAATGATGGTTTTCGAGTTTGTCCATCTGATTCAGAACCACCACCACGGGAAGTCCCATATGGAGTAATTGTGCCGTCAGGAAAAGCTGACGTTCCAGACACGTCGCATCGACCACATTAATTAACAGGTCTACCGGGTGGTTTTGTAGAAAGTCGCGTGCTACTTTCTCATCCAACCCAGAACGGGTTGAGTTTTCTAAGCTGTAAACCCCTGGCAGGTCGGTGATGTGATAGTTTTGTAATCCAGCTTGAAAATCGCCTACTTTTTTTTCAACCGTCACCCCCGGCCAATTTCCAGTTGTTTGGTTGGAACCGGTTAAACGATTAAACAGCGTCGTTTTCCCTGAATTGGGGCTTCCAATCAGAGCAACTTGATGCGGGATTTTTTTCTTAATCTGGGACAGTTTCATGAAAGTAATTGAACTTGAATATGTTGTGCAACACTTCTATCAACCGCAAAGCGGCTACCATCGACAGAGATGATCAAGCTGTCGTTGCAGATCATCGCAAGCTTTATATGGCTCTCAGTATGAAAACCAAGATTCACTAAATGCAGTTTGCATTCCAAATCTCCCGTCAAAGAGATGATTTGACAGGTTTGGCCTTGCAAGCATTCCGCTAAGCTAATTGTTGGTTTTTTAGAAGTATAATTCATAAAATAAATAATAATTATTATTGATTGCAATTACATGTTAAGCAAAAAGGATTGTATTGTCAAATGTTGGTTATGGCTATATCAAGACTTTCTTTGTACGCGATAAAGTGCGATTTCTCCAAGCCAGTTTGGAGCAAACCGCATGGCAAAAGTCGGCTCGTGTCGGCTGTTGACAACCGTTCTTGCGACGACTTCAATGTTTTTTTCTTCACATAAATCTTCGAAGTCATTGAAGGTGCATAAGTGGATATTTGGCGTATTGTACCAAGGGTTGGGTAGGCTTTTGTTTTGAGGCATGTGACCCCCAAAAAACAATTGAGCACGGTTTCGCCAGTGTCCGAAATTAGGAAAAGTGATAATGCTTTGTTTGCCAACGGCCAACATTTCATCCAATAATAAATCAGGTCGACTCACGACTTGAAGCGCTTGAGTCATGATGACGAAATCAAAAGAATCTTCATCAAAATAATCGCAGATGTCATGGCTGTTCAGGTTGCTCTGAATGACATTAATGCCTCGTTGAACCGCCTTGATGTTTTTTTGAGGGTCGATTTCCATGCCATAGCCGGTAATGTTGCGGTGCTGGATGAGATAATCAAGTAATTGGCCATCACCACAGCCCAAATCAAGTACTCGGCTCTTGCTGTGAATCCATTCGGCGATTAATTTGAATTCAGGAGAAAGGGGTTGTGAGGTCATCTTCTATTCTCCTTCCTGTAAAAGAGGGGGATTCAGTTCGACATGAATCCGGTTCATATAAGCCCGAAAAACCCCCTCATAATGGTCATTCGGTAATAAAAAAGCATCATGTCCGTGTTGAGAGTTCACTTCTGCGTAACTGATGTCGGCATCATTATCGAGTAGCGCTTTAACGATTTCATGTGATCGCTCTGGGGAGAAACGCCAGTCAGTAGTAAAAGAGATGATTAGGAATTTTGCCGTTGCTGCTGAAAGTGCTTTGGACAGGTCGTCGTCAAAGTCCGCAGCAGGATCAAAATAATCCAGTGCCTTGGTCATCAATAAATAGGTGTTCGCATCAAAGTTTTGTTTGGTCGCAAACTTTTCCCCTTGATAACGAAGATAGCTTTCAACTTGAAATTCCACATCAAAGTTATAATTGAGCTTGCCTTCACGCAGTTCGCGACCAAACTTTGACCCCATCATATCATCAGATAAGTAGGTCAGATGCCCTAGCATTCGGGCTAAGGCCAGTCCTCTTTTTGGCGTGGTGCCAGCTTCGATGAAACGACCGTCATGAAAGTCGGGGTCGGTCATAATGGCACGACGTGCGACTTCATTGAATGCAATATTTTGTGCCGATAATTTAGGGGCGGATGCAATCACGATGGCATGGCGAATTTGATCGGGAAAGTCGATGGCCCATTGTAAAACCTGCATGCCTCCCATTGAGCCGCCAATGACGGCCGCCCAAGCCTCAATCTCTAAATGTTGACGAAGCGTATTCTGACTATGAACCCAGTCCTTACAAGTCACAATCGGAAAGTCGGGGCCATACACCTTTCCTGTCAAGGGGTTGATGCTGGCCGGCCCTGTTGAGCCATGGCAACCGCCCAAATTATTGGAGCAGACCACAAAAAAACGATTGGTATCGATGGGTTTGCCTGGTCCGATGTAACCATCCCACCAACCTCTTGTTGAGTCTCCTTCGTATTGACCCGCCACATGATGGTTTCCACTTAACGCATGGCAAATTAAAATGGCGTTGCTTTTATCAGCATTTAAGGAGCCATAGGTTTCATAAGCCAGGTCATATTCCGGCAAAGTGGAACCACTGACCATCTCAAGAGGGGTCGAAACATGGAGTTTTTCAGGGGTGACTATACCAATTTCATCTGTCATGGGCGTTATTTTACAGTATCTATATAAATGTCAGTGGGTTGATTAGAGATCAATTAAAAGTGCTTGTTTGCACAGGCTTCAAGCACGGCCTGGCATTCATCCTAAAGCAACATGTTTTGGCCCAGTTGCGCAATGGAACCGACAACGACAATCTGTGTCAATTTGATGGCAATGATGGCCACAATCGGCGATAAATCGAGTCCACCCATCGGAGGAATCAGTCTTTGAAAAGGGCTTAAAATAGGTTGTGCCATTTGATCGAAAATCGCTGTGTTTGGATTGTAGCCCTGCGACACCCAGCTTAGAATCACTTGAATGATAATCAGCCAGAACATCATATCCAGAAGTTGGTTCATAACCTCGGTGACAGAAGAAATAACAATCAACCCCACCCCAAAACTACGATCCGTTAAAAATCCGATTAAGATGACTAAAAGCGCTTGTACCAACATAGCGGTCAAAATGGCACTCCAATCCCAGCGGTGTGGTTTCGGTAAAATGGTATTGAGTGGGGCGCACAATGGGTTGGTGACTTTGGCAATAAAGGTCACGATAGGGTGTCGCCAATCGACATAGGTTGCACGCATGAAAAAACGTAACAGTAGGGTAAAAATAACCAGGCCTGCTAAAAATTGAATTAAGAACAAACCACCTTGACCGACTGGTGACATTATTTTTCTCCTGTTTTATTCTGAAAATCTGTTTGGGTGGACCCCAGCTCGTTGGCCAGGCTAATAGCACGATCTTTAGCCGCTTTCATCGCTTCTTCAATCGTTTCGCGTAATTGATGGCTTTCAAAGCTTTGAATGGCTTTTTCAGTCGTGCCGTTTGGCGAGGTCACTTTTTGTCTTAACGTTGCGCAATCATCGGGACTTTCAAGCGCCATTTTTGCGGCACCAAAGGCCGTCTGAATGGTTAATAAACGTGCCGTTGATTCATCCAGGCCAAGTTTTTGTCCAGCTTGTTGCATAGCTTCCATAAACAAGAAATAGTATGCAGGTCCACTTCCTGAAATCGCGGTAACGATGTCTAAATCTGTTTCTTTTGGGACCCAAACCGTAATGCCCGCGGCACGGAGAATATGTTCGGCCTGTTCTTTTTGTGCGTCATTTACCGCGTTGTTGGCAAATAATCCGGTTGCGCCACTGCGAATTAAAGCCGGCGTGTTTGGCATGGTTCTCACAATGGCCATATTGCCACCCAGCCAATAGTCAATATCCGTTGATCGGACGCCAGCGGCAATTGAAATCACTAATGGGCGTTTTGCCTGAAGGGTTGCCGACAATTCCTGACAAACCGATTCCAGCATTTGCGGCTTGACCGCTAAAACAATGATGTCCGAGTTTTTGGCGGCGTCAATATTATCTTCGCTGCAGTGAATTCCCATGGATTGCGTTATGTCACGCCGTCTTGCTTCAGAGGGATCTGTTGCCCGTATTTTGTCTTTAGGGTATCCACTGGCAATCAGTCCGCCAATCAAACTGATCGACATGTTTCCAGCGCCAATAAAGCAAATGGTTAAATTCATGGGCAAATCTCTTTTCGTTTAAATTGGAGTGGTGTTCAAATGGTCTGAACCGCAATTTTATATGATGCTATTATAACGAATTCCTGTCAGGTTCGGTAAGTCTGACCGCTAAAAAATCATGTTGCAACACTTAATTTTTTTTAAAGAATTTACAGTTTCCTCGTTGGTTAATCGCCCCAGCTAATCGTTCAATGCCATGAATATAAGCCGCCGTTCTCAAAGAGGTTTCATAACGAATGGCTAGGTCATAAATAATATTAGACTCTCGTTGCATAATTTTAGCCAATTTGGCTCGTATTTCATCTGCTTCCCAGTAAAAGCCCGCGCGGTTTTGAACCCATTCAAAATAACTGACGGTGACCCCGCCCGCATTCGCCAACACATCTGGAATGATTTGAATGTTTTTAGCATAAAGTACTTCATCCGCTTGCGGGGATACCGGCCCGTTGGCAATTTCAAGAATGGTATGGGCTTGAATGTTGTCTACGTTTTCTTGTGTGACCTGGTTTTCCATCGCTGCTAAGACCAGAACATCAATTTCCAGTTCCAGTAATTCTTCATTGGTTAATTTTTCATGTTCGATCACTTTGCAGTCAGAACCATCACAATAGACGGCTTGCAGTTCAGATGTCTGATCTTTGTACTGTTTGACATCGTCTATGTTCAGGCCACTTGGCGTCAATATGCCCCCGCTGGAATCAGAGACTGCAATCACTCGATATCCTTCTTGTTGCGCGAGGCGAGCAAAATGGTACCCGGCATTCCCAAATCCTTGTACCGCGACGGTGGTGTTATTAATGTCCCAGCCCTGACGGCGTGCGTATTCATTCAAACAGAATAATGCGCCTTGGCCAGTGGCTTGTGTGCGACCTTCAGAGCCGTTCAAGTGAACGGGTTTTCCTGTAATAATGCCAGGAACTTGCTGGCGAGATATGATGGAGTATTCATCTGCCATCCACCCCATAATGGTGGCGTTGGTGTACATGTCCGGTGCCGGAATGTCTCGCGTTTCTCCAATCACATCTGCAAAGGCCCGAATGTACCCGCGAGAGAGGCGCTCAATTTCTAACTGAGAGAGTTCTTTTGGGTTAACGGTGATGCCGCCTTTGGCGCCACCAAAAGGCAATCCGGCCACGGCGCATTTCACGGTCATCCAGAAGCTTAAAGAGGTCACCTCATCTTCGTTGACCCGAGGATGGTAACGAATACCGCCTTTGGTGGGGCCGCGTGTGTCATCATATTGCACACGATAACCGGTAAAGATACGAAGGCTGCCGTCATCCATTCGAACCGGAATACTGGCTTTAATGGATCTTTTCGGCACGGAGAGTCGAGTAATCACTTCTTCTTCTACGTCAATATGTTTAAAAACGTCACTCAATCGCTGCTTTGCAATTTCAAACATAACACTCTCTTTTTCAGTTAAAGGCGTCTCTTTTGTAAGACAATATTAAGTAAGTTTACTGGTTCGTTAAGGATAAGCGAAAATAGTTGGAATGCAACCAAAAGAAAGCGTTTTGATGGTGAATCATCAAATTTATGAAATCGCGTTGCAGCAAAAAAGCCCTATATTTGGAAGGAAATTTTTAGTAAAGAATGGAGAGATTTCCCTTGAAGAAAGAGGGGTTTGAAATAATTTATTGATTTTTAAATTAATTTAGTAAAGTTTATAGTGCAGTGGCCGTTACATATACAGTAAGCTATAAAATAATAATAAGGGAGTCGTTTAGGTGAAAGCGGGTTACCCTCTCAGAATTAGAAAAGGAATTTTCTTATGGCAACTATTACACCTCAAAATGATTCTGTCAACTATATGCAGAATCATGATAGAAAGTCAGCCAGTGCATTGGATGAAGCGTTAAAAGCTAAGCACCGAGCCGAAAGTGTGGCGGCTCAAGATAATAGCGATGGTGCTGCTTCATCGGTTTCTGATGTCTATTCGCCAACAACGAAAGGGATGCAAGCGGCTTCAGCGATAGAAAAATATCAGCAATCCTATCAGTACAGTCAAACCATGACGATGAGCTTGCAAACCCAAGAGGGGGATGTTGTTCAAGTCGATTTTCGACAATTGTACGCACAATACCAGTCTTATAAGCAAGAGCAATCTATGCAAGAAGGCCCAAAAGGTGCTCGTTATTTTGAAAGCACAGAAGCTATGGAGGCAACGGCTTTTCAAGAGCGTTTTGGGTTTTCCATTAAGGGTGATCTGAATGAAGATGAGTTGAAAGCGGTTTATGACGTCTTCGAAAAAGTCGACAAACTGGCGAGCGAGTTCTTTAATGGTGATATTGAGAAAGCGTTTGAAAAAGTACAAAGCCTGGAAATCGATTTTGGTCAGATCAAAAGCTTTAATTTGAATTTACAGAAAACAGAAAGTGCAACCGTGGCGTACCAGCAAGCGAATGCTTACAAAGGAACAGAACAACAGGCAGCAGAACCTTCAGAAGAAACGAAAGGTCAAATCGCTCAACTGCCGCCATATTTACAAAACTGGCAAAATATCATTGAGAAGATGAATGAAAAGTTTGTGAATGCACGAGAAACCTTTGATCGTTTATTGGCAGGAACCGTCTCGCAAAGAGCAGGAGATGAAACCAATTTTTCGACTTGGTACGATCGTGTGAAATCATTCCATGATCAATTAGCGGAAGCTGCCGGACTGGATAAGCAAACATTAAAGCCTAGCGGTGTCGAAGTGGAACCGTTAGCCCATAAGAGTGAAGAAGGAAATCCTCCCTCTGAGCCGGCGATAAAAGATGAGCAGCTAACCTCTGAGACTTAAGAGTGAAAGAAATGAGTCTTTACTCTAAAGATTGGTGACATAATAAAAAACCGAGTCTGTATTTAAACATGGACTCGGTTTTTTGTTTTCAAGCGGCATGTTTTTAGGTGCGAGCACCAAAGATATCTGTGCCGATTCGAACAATGGTTGCGCCTTCTTCAATTGCGGCTTCTAGATCAGCTGACATTCCCATCGATAAGGTATCAATAGGTTGGCCTGGAAAGGTTGCTTGCAAAGAATCTAAAAGCACTTTCATTTGATGAAACGGTTCTTTTTGCTCTTCATGAGAATGGGTTTTGGCTGGAATGGCCATCAGTCCTCGCAAGGTAAGATGAGGCAGCTCTAGGACTTGCTTGGCGACGTCTAAAATTTCAGTTGGAGAAAACCCGGCTTTGGAGGTTTCATTGCTGATGTTGACTTCCAATAAGATATTGAGGCTTGGTGAGTTATCTGGTCGTTGGTCAGACAAGCGACGTGCAATCTTAAAACGGTCTACGCTGTGAACCCAGTGAAAATTTTCTGCAATAGGTTTGGTTTTGTTGGATTGAATCGGCCCAATAAAATGCCATTCCAAGTCCGGCCTTTGTTCTATTTTATCCAGTGCCTCTTGAACGTAATTTTCCCCAAAAGCGCGCTGTCCAACTTCGGCCAAAGCGACAATGTCTTCAATAGGTTTGGTTTTACTCACGGCCAATAATTGGATGTGGTCTGTACGATTGGCTGACAGCATTGCGTCATCAATCCGCTTCTGGACGTTTTGATAACGTTGTATCAGAGAGGTAGTCATAAAAATGCCCTGTATAAAATGAGTTTGTATGGTTTATTAATATATTTCATTATGGGGTGGATTGCCACCAGCGTAGAATAGAAGAAAAAGATTATAAATAATCAGGTTGTTTAATTTGAGTTCTTTGCGTGATGTAAATCACCTTGTGTTGAAAGTCAGGAGAATAAATGAAAAAAATTCAATCCAGTGATGTGAGTTATCCCTATACCGAGAAAATGTCTCGTTCCGAGTATGAAGAAACCAAAAAATTATTGCAAATAGAACTCTTGAAGCTGCAGAAGTGGATTAAACACAACGGTGAGCGTTTGGTGATTTTGTTTGAAGGTCGAGACGCGGCAGGAAAAGGGGGCACCATTAAGCGCATCATGGAGCACTTAAATCCTCGTGGCGCGAGAGTGGTGGCTTTGGATAAGCCGAGTGAAACTGAAAAAGGCCAATGGTATTTTCAACGCTATGTGCAACATTTACCCACTGCGGGAGAGATGGTGCTCTTTGACCGGTCTTGGTATAACCGCGCGGGTGTGGAACGCGTGATGGGATTTTGTACCCCGCCTCAGTACAATCAGTTTGTGCATCAGGCACCTGAATTTGAGCGCATGATTTCCGCAAGTGGTATTCACCTGATGAAGTTTTGGTTTTCAGTCGGGCGAGAAGAGCAATTACGCCGCTTTAATGCCCGAAAAAACGACCCCCTTAAACAATGGAAGCTCAGTCCGATGGATTTGGCATCCTTAGATCGATGGAATGATTACACCAAAGCGAAAGAAGATATGTTCTTTTACACCAATACCACTGAGGCGCCTTGGACGGTCATCAAATCAAATGATAAAAAGCGTGCCCGACTGGAAGCTATGCGTTTTATTTTGAATTATTTTGATTACGAGGACAAAAACGAAGGCGTGTTACAACAGGATCCATTAATCATCAGCAGTGGTGAAGATGTGTTTAAAGAAGATTAAAGCGTAAAGGAAAGGTCAGAATGAGTTTACATTATCAAAAACACGCTAAAGAAGTCGTAGAGCGTTTTCAACAAATGCTTTCTGACGATCAAGTGGATGTCATTACCGAAGAACATTTTCAAGAATTGGAAACGTTGATTACCGCTGCTTTGGGCGTGGTGCACTCGGAAGTGTCGCATAAAGCCGCCAAGTCGTTAGAAAACGTTGCAAGAGAGTTACGGCAAGAAGCCAACGAAACGGATTAAACGACGTTATTAAGCTAGGTTAAAGTTGATTACAGTCGAGGGTTTGCCAGTCGGAAGGGGGCGTCCATTCTGTCAACAGTTCGGAGAGACTGCCTTCGTAGCTTCCCGGTAGAAAAGTATTGCAACAAAGGCGATTGGGCACTTTCCAATCTTCCAGTAATGTGGAAGCACCAATGGCATAAGCCGGGAAATCAGCGAACATAAACCGCGCCGGTTTGATTTGGAAAGGAAAAGTATCTGCTGTATGTAAAATGGTTCGTACGTCAAAGTTTTGAGATAACGTTTTGGAAAGATAAAAAGCCGTGGCCATTTCGATTCCCGAAGCCACGATCAGAATGGGGTGGTTTGGTAACAGATTGTTAACGAGTTCCGGTAAAAATAGCCAGGCCTGGCTGTTTTTTGAGGCATTAAATTCGCTACCCGGGGGTAAGGACACTGCCTGAGTTGTCAGAAATTGTAACCGGTTGTCCTGTTGGGCAAACAGTTGCAAGGCAATTTCATTTATCGTGAGTTGCAAATTAACAGGCACAGGTTGCGTGTTTTTCTGCTCAAACTCTACTAGCCAATAGCCATTCGGCTGTTCTATCTGTTGGATAAACTGTAAAACCACCGACACGCTATTTCTTTATACTTGATTGTTACGATAGACGGGGCGGCCTTGGAAATAAGTCGTTTCAATTTGCCCGGTGAACTCCCACCCTTGGAAAGGTGAATTATCCCCTTGGCTGACCATTTCTGAGCGGTTTAATATCCAAGGTGTTTCAGGGTTGAATAAACTGAAATCGGCATAATGCCCTTCAATCAAGCTGCCGTTATGAATGCCCAGAATATCGGCCGGGCGTTGCGTTAAGGCGCTGATAGCGGTGTTGAGGTCGAGAACGCCTTCTTCGACTAATCTTAACGTTAAGGGCAGTAAGGTTTCCAATCCACTGATACCTGGCTCACTTTCTCCAAACGGCAGTAATTTGACATCACGATCCAAAGGCGTGTGGTCACTGACAATGGCATCAATAATGCCCATTTTAACGCCGAGACGCAGGGCTTCTTTATCTTCATGCGTTCGTAATGGCGGCGTCACATGGAACAAGGAATCAAAGTCCATCACATCATATTCGGTCAGGTGCAGCTGGTGGATGGCCACATCACAGGTTACCGGCATGCCTCGCTTTTTCGCATCGGTAATCATTTCCAGAGAACGTGCGGTGGATATCTGGGAGAAATGGACGCGTGCGCCGGTTTCTTCAGCCAGAATCAAGTCACGCGCCAGTGCCGCGGTTTCTGCGGAAGCTGGAATTTCAGACAAACCCAAACGGCTGCTAATCACACCACTATGCACGACACCATTATTTTTCAGTTCGGCGTCTTCGCAGCGTAGCATGAGTAAGATTTCATTGCTGGCTGCATAAGCCATCGCATTTTTCATTGTCAGCGGGTTTTGTATGGGTTGACTGGCCTGACTCAGAGCAATGCAGCCGGCATTTTTCAATGCCGCCATATTGCTGAGCATTTTGCCTTCCAACCCTTGGGTCAGTGCTCCGATCGGCAATACGAATGCCGTAGCTGCTTGGCGAGCACGACGCTGAATGAGTTCAGTGACTGCTTGTGTGTCATTCACTGGGTTGGTGTCCGGTGGACTGCAGATGGTGGTAATGCCCCCGGAGACAGCCGCTTTGGTTTCTGATGCAATGTTTCCTTCATAACGGCTACCGGGTTCTGCAAGGCGGGCATGTAAATCGACCAGGCCTGGCAACACCCATTTTCCCGCACCATCAATCACTTGATCCGCTGTAAAGCCTTCCGGATCGGTGTCGCTGATTTTAAGGATACGTCCACGAGAGATATAAAGGTTCGATACTTGATCCATTTGTTGGCTCGGATCAATGATACGAGCATTTTCGATTAAAAGTCTCAAGAGCGAGCCTCCTCTGTTACCTTTTTCGTGGTTTGTCTATCTGCGTTCAGTTGCTTGGCGTTATCGATGATGATACTCATCACCGCCATACGAACCGCGATGCCATAAGTGACTTGTTCTAAAATAACGGATTGGTGACCATCGGCGACTTCAGAATCGATTTCCACGCCGCGGTTTACTGGACCAGGGTGCATGACTATAGCATCGGGCTTGGCGTAACTCAGTCTCTCTTTCGTGAGACCATACAAGTTAAAGAATTCTTTTTCACTTGGTAGCAGGGCGCTCTTCATGCGTTCGTTTTGCAGTCGGACATTGATAATGACATCCACTCCGTCTAAACCTTCTTCGATATGATCGTAAACATGTACCCCTAAGGCTTCCGGATGCGAAGGCATGAGCGTTTGAGGGCCAATGACTCGGATTTCACGTGCTTCCAAAATGCTGAGCGCTTGGATTTGGGAACGGACGACGCGGGAGTGTTGCACATCGCCGATGATGGCGACCTTGAGATCAAAAATATCGCCCTTGTGTTTGCGAATGGTAAACATATCCAGCATGGCTTGGGTTGGATGGGCATGCTGTCCGTCGCCTGCATTCACAACATGAACATGGGGGGCGACATGTTTAGCAATGAAGTGAGCTGCGCCACTTTCACTGTGGCGAACCACAAACACATCGGCAAGCATGGCCTCTAAGTTCCAAAGTGTATCGAGTAAGGTCTCCCCTTTTTTGGTGGAAGAGGTTTCGATGTTTAGGTTCACGACATCAGCGGAGAGTCGTTTTTCCGCAATTTCAAACGTAGTGAGAGTTCGGGTACTGGGCTCAAAAAACAAATTCATGATGGTTTTACCATGCAAATTAGGCACTTTGCTGATCTCACCAGTCACGGGGTCAATGAAACTTTCTGCAACATCTAAAATTTCGGTTAAATGATGTTGTTTTAACCCTTCGATGGTTAAAAAGTGGCGCAACTTTCCTTGTTCGTTCAGTTGGAGGTTGGGCGTTGAGAGTCTCATTGAAATTCCTTTTGATATTTAGAGAGCGTCTAACCAATTTTCTAAAATAATTTGCGCGGCGTGATCATCCATCGGTTGACTGGTTTTTGTTTTGCGTTGTTCAGCTTCAATAGAGCTCAGTTGCTCTTCGATATAAAAAACCGGTCTTTGATAACGGCCACTCAAGCGCTGTCCAAATTTACGGGCAGGTTGTGTTAAAGCTTGTTCTTCTCCATTTAAGCGCATCGGCAACCCAACGACAATCGCACTTGGCTTCCATTCCTCAAACAGGCGAGTAATATGTTCCCAGTCGGGTTTGCCATCCTTGCTGGCCACAATCGCTTCCGGGGTGGCGGTGCGGGTAATGGTCTGTCCAATCGCCACCCCGATACGCTTTAAACCAAAGTCAAAACCGATCACGACGCCTTCAACTGGCTTAGTCATGACCGGCATCCATACTCAGCGATTCGGGGGAAATGCCGAGCGTGTTTAAAGCCACTTGCCACTTCTGATCATGAGGAACATCAAACAATAGGGCTTCATTATAAGGAATCGTCAGCCAATTGTTGGCTTGAATTTCGTCATTCAGTTGCCCTTTTTCCCAGCCTGAAAACCCTAAACACACCACCGTTTTTTCTGGAGCAGTGCCTTCTGCCATGGCTTTTAAGAAGTCTTCAGAAACCGTCATGGCGAGGTTGTCCCGTAAAGGAAGGCTTTTTTGCCAAGCACCTTGAGGTTCATGCAAAATAAATCCATGTTCTAAATCAACGGGTCCTCCCATCAATACAGGCTGATCAGCATAGGTTTCCGGTGCTTCCACTGTCAGCTCAAAGTGGTCGAGTAATTCTGGAACGGTTAAATTATGTTCTAAATTAATGACCAGCCCCATCGTGCCATGTTCATTGTCTTCGACAATATAAATCACGGTTTTATCAAACCAGCTTTCCGTCAAATTGGGCATGGCGATAAGAAAGTGGTGTTCCAAAGAGTTTAAATGTTCCATAAATTCGAATTATATCAGTTTGTATGACCTATGGCGGATAACATGAGATTTGGAGCGTTTTTTTAATCTGAATCCTCATTTATTAATTGCATACGTTTTGCCATGTCCGGTGTGACATAGGTTTTTTGATTGTCATCAACCATGAATGCCTCTGTGATCTGCATTTGTTGTGCAATTTTTTGCCAATGCTTGGGGCCGGCAATCATTAAGGCTGTCGCCGCCGCATCCGCAGTGGTGGCATCTTTGTGAATTACAGTGACGGAAATAAAGTGATCCGCCGGATAGCCTGTGTTCGGGTTAATGATGTGACTGTAACGCTTTCCTTTCCATTCAAAGTAACGTTGATAAGAACCTGATGTCACGATGCTTTCGTCCCCTTGGATTTGGATTGCCGCTAAAATCTGTCCCGGGTGTTTTGGGTTTTGAATGCCTATACGCCAGGCTTGATGTCGATTTGGGTTTTTGGAACCAATAATCCGCATATCGCCACCGATATTCACAATCGCATTTTGGATGCCAACAGATTTTAAACTATGAATGGCAATGTCTAGCGCTAATCCTTTTGCATTGCCACCAAAATCGAGTTGCACATTTGGGTTATCGCTGATTAAGCGATTGCCTTTAAAGTGAATGTTTTTAATGGATGGTCTGCTTGTTAGCCATTGCTGGATGACTTTTTGTGACGGTGGCGGGCCATGCCAGTCTTCTGAATGAAAGCCCCATAGATTCACCAGTTGACCAATGCCGGGGTCGAATAAATAATCGGATTCGGCAGCCAGTTTTTTTGATTTTAAAATAAAAGCTTTGATGCTTTCCTGTACTTCAATGGGCTTTTGCTGCGAAATGGCTGTGTTGATTTTGGCAATGATGCCGCCCGGTTCCCAGGCGTGCCAATCGCGATTGAATTTCTGAAAACGTGCTTCGATGGTTTGAATGGCGTGTTGTGCTTTGTCTTTTGGCGTGTCGACGATTTCTACCTGCACTTCAGTGCCAAACACATAAAAAGTTTGCTGTACTTTTTCATAGGATGGTTGGGAACAACTACTCAAAACAAGCAGTAGCAAAAAAAAGCTAAGCCCTTTAAAAATCGGAAGCGGTCGAAAAGAGAAGGAAGTCATAAAACGGCGTTTTTTCTCCAAATAAAAGCAGACAGGGTTATTCCGTTACCGGCCTTTAAAACGCCCAGGCCTGGGCATTTAAAGGTAAGAGATTATGCTCGGAGAGACTCTAGGTGGTCAAACAGCTGTCCGGCGATATTTAAATTATATTGAGCATCCAACTCGCGAATGCAGGTCGGGCTGGTGACATTAATTTCAGTAATGTAATCACCAATGACATCCAGTCCAACAAAATGCAATCCTTTGCGCTGAAGGGTCGGGGCAATCTGCTCACACAACCAACGATCGCGTTCAGAAAGCTCAATGCCAATTCCTTTGCCTCCAGCTGCGATATTCCCCCGAGTTTCGCCCTCAGCAGGGATTCGTGCAAGCGCATAGGGAACCGGTTCGCCGTTAATCAGAAGGATACGTTTATCCCCCTGCCTGATTTCTGGCAAATAAATCTGCGCCATAATGTGGTGTTGGCCATGGTCAGTCATGGTTTCAATAATGACATTGATGTTCGGGTCGTTTTGTTTGACTCGAAAAATCGATGCGCCGCCCATTGCATCAAGTGGTTTTAAGATAACATCTTGATGGTTGTTAATGAATGTTTTCAGTTGAGTTGCATTCGCTGAAACCAAGGTTGGCGGAATGCAGTTCGGAAACCAGCTGGCAAACAGTTTTTCATTAGCATCTCTTAAGGATTGCGGTTTATTCACGACTAACACCCCCTCGGCCTCAGCCAGCTCCAACATATGGGTCGAATACAGGTAGTCGTTATTAAATGGTGGATCCTGTCGAATCAAGATGGTATCTAAGCTTGAAAGGGCTGTATCATAACTGGCACCGAATCCATAAAACTGGGAAGAGGTGTCCGATTGCGCGCGATCCCAAACCTTGAGTTCGGTAATCGTTGCATTAGGTAGACCGTTTTTTAAAAAAATATCTTCCGGTTGCATGTAAAACAGCTCATGGCCACGACGTTGTGCTTCTAAAAGCATGGCAAAAGAGCTGTCTTTGTAGGGTTTTATCTCCGAGATGGGGTCCATGACGATGCCGACTTTGCATGGTTTCATGATGCTTTTTCAACCTCGCTGGCATTTTTAGAAGCTGCAATTTCCCGTGCCGCGGCTAATAGGGCTAAGCGGGCGACGACGCCATAAGCGTAGAAGCGGTTTGGACCGGCATCTGGTGCTTGGTTTTGATCCGGCATCACACAAGAACTTTGGAATGAAATCGATTCAAAGTGCATGCCTGGGGAGTTCAAATTGTCGGTAGACCCCTTGCCGGTGTGGACACGATAGAATCCGCCGATGACTTGGTTATGCATCATATACACCACCGGCTCCGCCACCGCATCATTGATGCGTTCATTGGTGTAAACCCCTTCCTGAACCAGCATTTGTTCGGCCACCAAGCCTTCTTTGGCGGAAGACATTTTGTTACGTTGCTTACGGTTCAAGTTAAGTACATCGTCTGGTGTATTGACCGACATGATTGCCATGCCATAGGTCCCGCTGTCAGATTTTACAATCGCAAATGGTTCGCTGTCGATGTCATGTTGATCGTAATATTGTTGGGTTTCCTGCAAAACGGTATTGACCGCGCCTGCCAAACATTCCAGCCCCGTGCGGTCTTTGAAATTGACCGGACCACACTGCAAAGACATCGGGTTGATGAGCCAAGGATCGATTTCGATGATTTTTGAAAATTCGTTGCTGACATTTTTATAGTGATCAAAATGTTCGGTTTTATACCGGTTCGCCCAGCCTAAATCCAGTGGCGGAAGCAAGGTTTGGTCAATGTCTTCTAAAATTTCCGGGCGACCGCTGGACAGATCGTTGTTTAATAGCACGGCACAAGGGAAAAAATCTTCCACGCCGACACGATCGTCTTTTTTGACTAATGGCTTTAACGTGAGTTTTTTGCCAGAAGGAAGGTCAATGGTGGTGTTTTCCGTAATTTCTGGGTTGAGACTACCGATTTGAACTTCATAGCCGGCGGAAATCAAAATCTCCTGCAGAACGACGACATTTTCTAAATAGAATTGATTACGTGTATGGTTTTCCGGAATTAGTAATACGCCATCGGCAATGGGACACGCTTGTGTGATGGCGCTTTGTGCGGCTTGAATGGCCAGTGGGCGTAAATCAGGGTGTAAGTTATTAAAGCCTGCTGGGAACAGATTGGTATCAACCGGCGCTAATTTATAGCCGGCGTTTCTCAAATCAACCGAGGCGTAAAACGGGGCAGGGGTCTGCTTGAATTGTTTTCGAAACCAACATTCTATATCCGCTTGATGGTTTAGAAGATGTTGCTCCAATTCCAATAAAGGGCCCGTTAAAGCCGTTTGTAGATGAGGTACCTGATTGACTGTTGGCATAGTGCTCTCTAATTTATTCTATTGAGTTTTAATTATACAGATTCACATTGAAATTTCTTGAATCTCAGTTTAACGAAAATCACCCCATAAGGTTTGCAATGCGGATAAAACGACCACACCCGCGGTTTCTGTTCGTAAAACGCGCGGTCCCAATCTTATGGAAGTCAGTCCTTGTTGAGTGCCTTGTAAGACCTCTTCTTCGGTTAAGCCGCCTTCCGGCCCAATGAGTAAATATATCGTTTTTTCTGATAACGAAGAAGGTAGCGTTTGCAGGGTATATTCAGCTGTTGGGCTCAACACCAGTCCCGACACTTTTTTGTGTGTGCTTAGCCAGTCACCGTAAGAGAGTGGTGGTAAAACTGTTGGGACAATATTACGGTTGGATTGCTCACAGGCATTAATGGCAATGTCTTGCCATTGGGTTTGTTTTTTATTCAATCGATCTCCCGTCAGTTTGACGTCGCAGCGCTCAGTGAAAAGCGGTTGGATAGCCGTAACACCGAGTTCGACCGACTTCTGAATGGTGTAGTCCATTCGATCGCCTTTTGAAATGCCCTGTAGCAATACTGTTTGCAGAGGCGATTCGGTATTGACCGATTCACAGTGTTCGATTAACACATCCGCTGTTTTACGCCCTGTGACCTGGAGTGTGGCATGCGCTTGATGGCCTTTGCCATCAAACACTTCAACGGGACGCTGATCTTTTAACCGTAAAACCGTCAAGGCATAGTGCGCTTGCGATTTGTCTAGAGAAATAGACAGCCCTTCCTGGAAGGTCTTTGGTAAATAAAAGCGAGGAATTCTCATCAGAACCACTCAATTAGCATTAGGTGTTTTTAAAGGTTAACGCATTGACAATATTAAGCGTAGGGGCAGATTGGTTCATGCTGTAAAAATGTAGCCCTGGTGCGCCAGCGTCAAGTAATCTCTGAGAGAGTTCAGTGACAACATCTTCCCCAAACGCTTTTAAGCTGTCGGTATCATCGCCGAAACTTTCCAGACGGCATTTTAACCAGCGAGGAACTTCTGCGCCACACCCTTCTGAAAAACGAATCAGGTTTTCATAGTTTGTGATCGGCATAATGCCGGGCACAATCGGTAAATCAATTCCTGAACGTTCACAATTGTCGATGAAATACAGATAGCTGTCCACGTTGTAAAAATATTGGGTAATGGCCGAATCCGCTCCTTGATCCACTTTGTGTTTGAACCATTTGATGCCGATGTCACAGTTACGCGCCTGTGGATGGGTTTCCGGGTAGGCCGCCACTTCCAGCTTGAAGGTATCGCCACGTTCCTGACGAATAAAAGCAATTAAATCACTGGCGTATTTGAACTCGCCTGGATCCATCATGCCAGAAGGTAAGTCGCCTCTTAATGCCACGATGCGCTTGATTCCCATGGCTTCATAACGGTCTAATAATTCAAGAACGCTCTCTTCTGATGCGCCAATACACGTTAAGTGTGGGGCGGCGTCAAAAGCTGTTTGTGTTTGGATGTACTCAACGGTTTCGATGGTTCGGTTTTGAGTGGTTCCACCTGCTCCATAAGTCACAGACATATATTCAGGGTTGATCGTTCCCAGCTCTTCAATGACCGTTTTCAGTTTCTCAACGCCTTTTTCTGTTCGTGGCGGAAAAAATTCTAAACTCAATTTTTGCTCGTATTTCTGTTGAGATTGCATAAGGTTTCCTTGTGTTTAACCGAATAAAAACGACCAGGTCTGGCTGTTTTATCCGATTAAATCCTCTTGTATTGCTTTGATTTTACAGACCCGCGTCTGCTTTTAATGCCGCCGCTTTATCTGTTTTTTCCCAAGTGAATTCGGGTAATTCGCGACCAAAATGACCATAAGAGGCTGTTTTCTGATAAATCGGGCGATACAGATCCAGCATTGCGATGAGGCCTTTCGGGCGCAAATCAAAATGTTCGCGTACCAGCTTTTCAATCAAAGAAACAGCCACTTTTTCCGTGCCGAATGTTTCAATGCTGATCGACGTCGGTGCCGCCACCCCAATCGCATAAGAAACCTGAATTTCGCATTTGTCGGCTAAGCCTGCAGCCACGATGTTCTTAGCAACATAACGCCCTGCGTATGCAGCTGAGCGGTCAACTTTGGAAGGGTCTTTTCCGGAAAACGCCCCGCCACCATGTCGAGCCATGCCACCATAAGTGTCCACTATGATTTTGCGGCCTGTCAGTCCCGCATCGCCAACCGGGCCACCAATGACAAAACGTCCTGTCGGGTTGATGTGATACTGAGTTCCCGAGTGCAGCCAGTTTTCCGGTAGAACAGGTTTAATGATTTCTTCCATAACGGCTTCATGCAGGTCTTTGTTATCCACTTCGGGAGCGTGTTGCGTCGATAATACGACGGCATCCACGGCAACAGGCTGACCGTCTTCATAGCGTAAAGTGACCTGACTTTTAGCGTCCGGTCTTAACCAGTCAAGCTTGCCTGCTTTTCGTAGTTCGGCTTGTTTTTCCATTAAGCGGTGGGCAAAATAAATCGGAGCCGGCATCAGAACATCGGTTTCATTCGAAGCATATCCAAACATCAACCCTTGGTCGCCGGCACCTTGTTCGTGGTCATCGTATTCATCCACGCCTTGAGCAATTTCTGGCGATTGCTTGCCAATAGAACTTAGCACAGCGCAAGTTTCGCCATCAAACCCTAAGTCTCCATGATTGTAACCAATGTCATTAACGACCTGACGAACCAATTCTTCCTGGTCTACCCAGGCTGAAGTGGTGATTTCGCCACCTAGCATGACCATCCCTGTTTTAACAAAGGTTTCACATGCCACGCGGGCTTTAGGGTCTTGTTTCATAATGGCGTCCAACATCGCGTCGGAGATTTGATCTGCAATTTTATCCGGATGGCCTTCGGAGACGGATTCAGAAGTAAATACTGTGGTTGTCATGGGGTCGTGTCCTCAAAGTTTATTCAATACAAAGTTGAGATACGGGATATCAGGCGGGAATACTACATAGACAGTTCCTCGCTTTAGCCGTACTTTTTATGCGCCCGCAAGCTGATGATTCAAATCGGCGCTAGGTCGCCATTTTCTTTAAAAAAGCAGTGTGATGCAAGTTTTTTATGCTTTTTACCGAAAATAGTTATTATTTCAACAGGAAGCACGGATAGGTGTATCACGAAACTGTCATATTCATAAAAAATCATTTTGCTATTATCCGCAAACAGTTTTAAGGAAGCGTTTTATCTCAGCGTTCCAACAAGCGTTAACAGGATCATAAAGGGTTTGATGTGGAAAAAGTCGTATTGCCAGCCGAAAAAAGCACGGGATTGCAAAACACGCACTTGGGGCGAGAGCTTCAGCAGGTATTTGAGCAACAGGCAATCAGCACCCATTTTCAGCCGATTGTGGGGCTTAAAACACGTTCGATTTATGCTTTTGAAGCATTGACCCGTGGTCCGGAAGATTCAGCATTATACTCGCCCGCCAACTTGTTTAATGTTGCATCGGAGCACAACTGTTTACTTGAGATGGATTTGATGGCCCGACGAGTTTCCATTAAAAACTATATGCAAGCGGTTTCGACACATCAAAATCAAGCCAAGCTGTTCTTAAATATTTCCGTCAGTTCTTTAATGAATACCGAACATCGCACGGGGCTTACGCTGGATTGTTTGCAGTACTACGGTTTGAATATTCGCCAAGTGGTTATTGAGATTACCGAACTGCAACCGGTTGAAGACAGCGGGTTGTTCTTGAACGCCATCAAGCACTACCGCAAGATGGGGTTTAAGGTGGCAATTGATGATCTGGGATCGGGCTATAATGGGTTGAAGCTATGGTCGGAAGTAAAGCCTGATTTTGTCAAAATTGACAAACACTTCATTGCCAACATTGATAAGCAAGCCGATAAATATCGGTTTATGGAAACGATTCTAACGCTGGCAAAAAGCTTAGGCACCAAAATTATCGCCGAAGGGGTGGAAACCGAAGCCGAGTTGCAAATCTTAGAGAAGCTTGGTGTGGATTTTGTTCAGGGGTTCTTATTGAAAAAACCTTCTCCTTCAACCGCACTGACCTTAGATTACCAGTGGCGTGAATCCATTAAAGACATCGCCAGCCCGAAAGAGACGGTGAAGTTGTTGTGTCGTGAAGCGTTTACGATGCCTCCAGACACCACGGTAGATGCGATTACGGAAGAGTTGTTGCATCGCCCTGGTGTTGAATTTGTGCCGATAGTGGAGCAGGGAGTGGTGCATGGTGTGGTGTGGCGACGAGAATTGATCGAATTATTGGCCAGTAAATTCGGACGTGACTTGCATGGCCGAAAGAACATCTCAAAAGTCATGGATAAAGCGCCGCTTGTTTTTGACTGGAATACGCCTTTAGTCGAGGTTAGTCGTGAGATTACCGAGAACGGCTCTTATGATAAAGGAACCTTTATCATTACTGAAAAAGGACTTTATAAAGGTTATGGTTCCTTTATGGAACTGCTTCGAGTGATTACCGATTTGAAAATTCGAAGTGCACAATATGCCAATCCACTGTCTGGATTGCCAGGGAATGTCCCTATTCAGAATACGATTCAAGAGTATTTGGACAAACAACTGCCCTTTGTTGTGATTTATGTGGATGTGGATAACTTCAAGCCTTATAACGACTACTATAGTTTTGAACAAGGGGATCAAGTGATCAGTGAAGTGGCAAAAGTGCTCCAGGATGCGGTGGGGCAGCAATCCAGTTTTATTGGACATGTTGGTGGAGATGATTTTGTGGTTGTGATTCCTATGTTGGCGTATCAAGAAATTTGTCAGCGTATTTTGACCGGCTTCCAAGGGGCTACGGCCAGTTTTTATACTCGGGAAGACCGTGAGCATGGTGGGATTTATACCGAAGATAGATCCGGTAAAGAGGTTTTCTTCCCAATGATGACGCTTTCTCTTGGCGTTTTGCTGGTTCATCCAGGGGTGTTTGACCATACACAAAAATTATCTTCCTACGCGACTCGCGCTAAGAAAGGAGCGAAGTCAGAAGGGGGGAATACTTATTATGTAGTGGATTCTCGCCAAGTCGGATTATTACGCGCTTAATATCAACCTTCTCCTCAGTGCCGTTCTAGTCTAAAATATATAAAAATTAATAGTAACAAAGACTTGCCGCTTATGCTCTTGAGTGATATTGCTTGCATATCTACAGAAGTCATGTAAAATTAGCGGCTTTTTTCAAAACAGGTACGAAAGTATGTCGACCGCAAAAACAGGAAGTAACATCCCGTTGGTGGGTGTGATTATGGGGTCCAAGTCAGATTGGCCAACCATGGAAAAGGCCGTTGAAATGCTTGAAGAATTCGGCGTGGCACATGAAGTGAAAGTCGTGTCGGCTCACCGTACACCCGACTTGATGTTTGAGTATGCGTCAGAAGCGGAAGCACGTGGGCTGCAAGTCATTATCGCGGGGGCTGGCGGTGCAGCTCATTTACCCGGTATGGTTGCGGCTAAAACCATTGTGCCTGTTTTAGGTGTGCCGGTGCAGTCCCGTGCATTAAGCGGTCAGGACTCTTTGTTATCGATCGTACAAATGCCGGGCGGCATCCCAGTCGGAACGCTTGCAATTGGTGAAGCAGGTGCGAAGAATGCCGGTATTATGGCGGCGCAAATCGTCGGCAACCAAAATGCTGCGGTACGAGAGAAAGTCAGAGCGTTTCGAGAAGCTCAAACTCAGTTCGTTTTAGAAAATCCTGATCCGACCCTCCCTTAAAAGATTAATTTCAATCTCGCAAAACTTTTAACGTAAAATATTCTTTTTAAGAAAATCAGCCGACTTTGTCGGCTGATTCTGTTACAGAGATTTCAGTTTGAGGAATGATATGACCCCAGTGACAAAAAAGATTGGTGTTTTAGGTGCCGGACAACTTGGTCGCATGTTAGCGATTGCCGGCTATCCGTTAGGACAAAAATTCGGGTTTTTAGGCGCCAGTCATGAAGAACCTTCGGCACTGTTGGGGCATATGTATACAGAAAAAGATGAAGCGTCTTCCTTGTCGGAGCTGATTGCCTTTTCCGATGTCATGACGTATGAAAGTGAAAATACATCGGTTGAGTTGGTTCGGAAAATTGCCGAAACCACTCCGGTCTTTCCGGCGGAAAAGTCGCTGTATTATTCTCAACATCGTGGCCGTGAAAAAGGCATGTTTGATAGCTTAAATATTCCTTGTGCTCCTTATCAAGTGGTGGATTCATTAGAAAGCTTGACACAAGCGGTGGATGAAATTGGGTTGCCTGCCGTGTTGAAAACCACCACAGAAGGCTATGACGGTAAAGGTCAGTTTGTCATTAAAGAAACCACTCAAATTGACCAGGCCTGGAAGGAAGTCGGCGGGCGAGAACTTATTTTGGAAGGCTTTGTCGATTTTAGCCGCGAGCTTTCCATTGTCGCGGTTCGTAATGTTGATAATCAGCATGTTTATTATCCGCTGGTGCAGAATGTCCATCATGAAGGGATTTTACGTTACACCATCGCACCGGCCCGTCAGATTTCAGAAGAGGTTCAAACTCAGGCTGAACAATATATGAAAGCTTTGTTGGATGAGTTGGATCATGTCGGCGTGTTAACGCTGGAGCTTTTTGAAACGGTGGATGGACTGGTGGCGAATGAAATGGCACCGCGAGTTCATAATTCAGGGCATTGGACAATCGAAGGCGCATTGACCAGTCAGTTTGAAAATCATATTCGGGCGATTACCGGATTGCCGTTGGGTGACACCTCACCGCGCCAGGAAATTGCCGCCATGGTAAATATTATTGGTGAAACAGGCCCCGTTAAAGACGTTTTGACGATGCCGAAGGCTTTTTTGCATTTGTACGATAAAGCTGAAAGAGCGGGGCGAAAACTCGGGCATATCAACTTGGTGGCGGACAGTGAAGATGAGCTTTATCAGCAAATCAATCAGCTGAGTGCGTTTCTGCCTAAGGTCTAACTCAAGCATTTTTGCTGGCATAGCTTAACAGCTGACTCATTACCAAAGCCAGGTCGGAAGGAATGACTCCGGCTTGGCTTTTTTGATTGGCTAGAGTGTCGCCGCTATGTGCATGTAGAGAAACCCCTAAACATGCAGCGGAATATAAATCCATGCCTTGTGCGATAAAACTGGTGATCGCACCGGTTAAAACATCTCCCATTCCGCCCACTGCCATGCCGGCATTGCCAGCGGTGCACAATTCCATTTGCTTACCATCGTAAACCAAGGTGCCATTGCCTTTTAATACAATGACGCCACCATACTTTTGTTGCAGTCTTTTGACGGCTTCGATTCGGTTGCTTTGAATGGCTTCCGTTGATGTTCCCAGTAATCGGGCTGCCTCTCCCGGGTGGGGCGTAAGCACCCAATCATCATCTTGTTGCGGCGATTTCGCTAACAGGTTTAATGCATCGGCATCTAACACTTTGGGTATGTCTTGATTAAGCGTCTCATGGAAGCGATCAACTGCCCAATCATCTTGATCCAATCCGGGGCCAATGCCAATGACTTTAGCCGAAGCGGCTTGTTGCTCAAAATCTTGTTGGGTGTAAGTCATAAGTTCAGGCTGAGCCTGGGTTAAAGCCGTTAAGTGATCAGTTTGGGTGATGATTTTGACCAGGCCTGCTCCTGTGGTTAAAGCAGCCAAACTGGCTAACTGAATGGCGCCCATCATATGATGGTTTCCGCCGATCAGCAAGAGGGTGCCTCGCGTGCCTTTATGGCTCGATGCAGGCGTTTTAGGCAGTTGGTTTAGCCAATATTTGAGAGAGTGGCTTTCAGCGATAGGAGGATGTCCGCTGTAGTTGCTCTGATTTAGAAATAATGGACTGTAATGAACTTTGCCTGCCGTTTCGGGGCCAAGGTAAGTGTAGAGTCCCGGCTTATGGGTGATAAATGTGCAAGTGTGGCTGGCACGAATCGCCGTGCCTAAGATGTTGCCGGTGTCAGCTTGTAAACCGCTGGGAATATCGAGTGCCAGAATGGGCGTATGCGTTTCGTTCAAGCGTTCAAAAATCTCAGCGTACTTTCCGGTCACTGGCTGATTTAAACCTGTGCCAAACACCGCGTCCACAATCGTGTCGACATTTTCAAGTAAGGCAGAGTCAAACGGTTGCGGCGAGAGGCCAAGTGCCAGGCATTCCTGCAAACAAGTTTGGGCGTCACCTTTAATTCTATCTTGTGATCCCAGTAACGCAATGGAAACATTGCAACCGTCAATCAGTGCATACTGCGCCAGAGCCAATCCATCGCCGCCATTGTTGCCCGTGCCGCAGACGACCAGAACATTTTGTGAATCGGGATAGCATCTTCGAAGGGTCTGGTAGCTAAAATAAGCGGCGCGTTTCATCAAAAGGAGTCCAGGAATGCTTTGCTGATCAATGGCGAAACGTTCAATCGCTTGCGTGCTTTGAGTAGTGTACAGCTGCATCATGACAGTCCTTTTGATATCAGGTTAACGCATTAAACGAACCAAATTAATAACACAATTCCAAAGACAATACGATATACCCCAAATGCATTGAAAGTAAAGGTTTGCAGGAATTTAATAAACACTTTGATGGTCAGCCAAGCGGCAAGGAAAGCCATTAAAAATCCAACCATTAAAGGGGTCCAGCTGGTGTTGTTGAAGTCTTCATAATGCTTGAGCAAATCCAAACCAGAAGCTGCCATTAACACCGGCAAGGCGAGTAAGAATGAAAATTCAGCCGCTGTTTTTCGGTCCAACCCCATCATTACACCGCCGACAATCGATGCGCCAGCACGACTGGTTCCGGGAATTAAGGCAAACACTTGAATGATTCCTATCCAAAAAGCTTGTCTTATTGTTAAGTCTTCTATGTCTTGGGTTCGGTGTTTGCCGTCCACATACAGCTTTTCCATGACGAGGAAAATCAGACCGCCGATAATGAAAAACCAGGCGACGGTTTCAATGGTAAAAAAGGCTTTCACAGTGTCTTGAAAGATAAACCCGATGATTGCAATGGGTAAAAAGGCAATCAGAACGTTGTTCCAAAGCCGAAGATGTTGCAGCGAAAATTTTTCTTTGTAGTGCGAAAAAATGGCCAAGATGGCTGCGACCTGAATAATCACTTCAAAGGCAGTGTTCTGTTTGGTTTGTTCAATTCCCAGCCAATCACTGACAACAATCAAATGACCTGTAGATGAAATGGGTAGGAATTCGGTTAGTCCTTCAATAATGCCTAAAATAGCGGCCTGAAATATTTCCATAAAATAGGGTTCCTTAAAGCTGGTGGCGTAAGTCGCGTAATTTAAATCCGATTAATGACAGGTCAACGTCTTTGGTTAAGGCGATGACTTTGAAGCTCTCCCCCATTTCATCGGGCAAGGTCAATGTTTTGATTTGCTGTGCAATTTTAAGCGATTCGGTAATGTCGGCCGTCGGGTCGCCAGACATTTCCAATAAGCCACTGCCCATTAGAAAATGCGCTTGGGTGGTGTAACCAGCGACCTTAAAGCCTGTGTCAAAGCCCGATTCCGCCACGCTGGTAAAGTCCACATGAGCTGTAATGTCCTGTAACCCCGGGAAAAAGAAAGGGTCGCCATGCGCTCGGTGTTGGTAATGGCAACGTAGCGTTCCCATGTGACGGGACGGTTGATAATATTCTTTTCGGCTGTAACCGTAGTCGATTAAAAGCACCGCGCCTTGGCTTAAAAAATCCGCAATGGATTGCAACCAAGGGTGAATGTTTAAATTGATTTCGGTTTCATACCCGCGCGGTGACGGAGTACCAATGAGGTTTAAAATCGCATTGCTGGCTTTCTGAAGTGTGGCGTCTGTGATTGGGTGGTAATCCCACTCAAATCGTTGTTTGTCTTCATTAAACGTGACATAGCCACGAAGACTCTGATCTTCTTCCAAGCGAAGCCTTTCAACCGGCATGGCATCTAGTACCTCATTGGCCAGCACCACGGCTTGCAGTGAGTCTTTTGGTAATTGATCCAGCCAGACCACTTTGTTAAATAACGTTTCAGGTAATGTTTGAAGGGTTTCTTGTTGCCGAGCTCTTAAATCCGCACTGAGTTCAACAATATAGTATTGTTCAATAGGCTGTTCTAGCGCATCCAGTTCCCGCAAAATGTCTTTTGCCATGGTGCCTTTCCCAGCACCGAATTCAATCACATTGGGGGTGTCCAATGTTTCGAGTACTTGCGCTGCTTGTCGAGCAAGGCAGCGTGAGAAAATAGATGATACTTCCGGGGCGGTAATAAAGTCGCCCTGCTGACCGATCTTTGGCAAGCCGCTGGCGTAATACCCCAGCCCTGGGGTGTAAAGCGCCATTTCCATAAAACGTGGAAACGGCATCATACCGTGGCGTTTGAGCATTTGACGGATCTTTTGTTGTAACGAAAGGCTTTTTTGTTGCGCCTCTTCAGAAGGCGAGGGGAGTTGTTGATTGGGTTTCATGGTGACCAGTCTAGCGTTTAATTGAATTAAAATTTTAAAACATTATATTATAGTATGAAGCAAATAACTGGATGGTATTTGGCAGTCTTTTTGCTTTAACGGTATCATTAAGAAGGCTTACCCGATTTTAAGGCAGGATGACATGAAGTTAGGAATTAAAAAAGTTCATGAGAATGAATGGTTAATCCATATTGGCTATGCGTCGATTAAAATGGATCGTTTTTCGGTTGAGCTATTGAATATTACGCTGGAGCATTTGATTGCGTTAGAGCATGGTGAAACGCATTCCATTCTAAACAGTTATATTGAACTAGGGCGAAAAATTAAAGAGCTGACACCAGCAGGTGTGCAGTTATTGGTACGTTCAATTGATAACCAAGATTTGCTGAAACTAATGCAGGTTGCAAATGATGCCGAGCTGTCAGAGATGGTAGTTGGTAATGTAGGCAGTATTTTGTCTAAACAACTGAGTGCTGACCTTGAAAAATCGATTATGCCGTCTGAAGGTGATGCTAAAGTGGCGATTAAACGAATCGTTGAAAAGATGTTTGATCTTGAATCACAAGGCAAGATTGAATTTATGGATGAAATGACCGAGTATATTTAAATCGTTTCATGACCTAACAAAGTAGGATGATACATGGAAATTACCGCTAAACGAGATCATGATGGGCTTTATATTTTGGAAACTGGGCCTGTGAGTTTTGAGTTGCCGCAACAGGCACTGGAAAGCCTGCAAAAGGTGGTGAGTGATCGTCTGGAGAAAGCAACGTCTTCAAGTTCGGAAGGGTTGAGTAGAAAACTCAATACCTATCGAAACTTGGCGACCAAAATGATCACGGTGGATGACCGTATCTTGCAAAGTTTTCTGCCGCAAGCTTCAGCGGAACAGTTGGTTACGCTGGTGCGTCTGGCAGAGGGAGAGCGGTTGTTCCATAAAGTCATGCGTAATATGTCTCGCCAAAATGGTCAGCAGTTCCAACAGGACTATCAAGATTTGAATCGGATTACCGAACATCAGGCCTGTTTGTACATGGAACAAATCGTGCCGATGATAAAAAAGGCCGCTCAGGCACAAAAAGAAATGTTGGCGCAATCGAGTTAGAGTGTGGGTGGCTTCATTATTATTAAAAACGACCAGGCCTGGTCGTTTTTTGTTTTGAGCGCTTTAAAACGTTTAAGAGCGAGAACGAACTATCTTTAATCCCACGGTTTCCGCTTCCACCACCGCGTTTGGTTTTTTCAATGTCAATTCAATTTGTTGCACCGCTTGATGGCGTTGAAAGATCTGCTGGCAAGTCGCTTCCGCCAATGTTTCAATCAATTCATAACGACTGTTTTCCACCAACTCAATCACTTCATCGGCAATCGTCTTATAGTTCACCGTGTCATTAATGTCATCCGACTGAGCAGACGCTTGAAGATCGGTGGATAATGACAGATCAAAAATTAACGGCTGTTTGAATTGTTTTTCCCAGTCGTACACACCGATGACGGCGTTGATTTTCAACCCTTGAATGAAAATGATATCCAGTGCCATAAAGTTCTCTTGTGGTTTAAATAAAGGAATTAAGTACGAAATTATCGCACATTCCGCTAGAATAACGCTCCAAGTTTTTAAGATAAATAAAGGTGACCATCAGTGGTAGGCTTGTCAGAAATAGAGTTAGCAGGGATTGCAGGCGCGTATTTTTTAGGGTCGCTATCGTCAGCGATTATTGTTTGTCGTTTAATGGGGTTGGGCGATCCACGTCAGGAAGGGTCTGGCAACCCTGGTGCAACTAATGTTAAGCGACTTTATGGCTCCAAGCCTGCGGCGATCACTTTGTTGGGCGATATGCTGAAAGGGGTTGTGCCTGTTGCTTTAGCGAATATGGCGGGCTGGTCGCCTTTGGCCGTTATTCTGGTTGGGTTTGCCAGTTTTATTGGTCACCTTTACCCAATTTTCTTTGGCTTTCGTGGTGGCAAAGGGGTCGCAACCATGCTGGGAGTAATGTTTGGGTTGTCTTTGCCAATCGGTGCCGCTGTTGCCGGTACATGGTTGTTTGTGGCGAAGGTTCTTAAAATTTCCTCTTTGTCGGCCTTAATCGCCACGGCTTTGGCGCCACTTTACATTTATTTATTGGCCGACGGCAATATGGCTTGGGTGTCGGTGACGGCCATCATGACCCTTATTTTGTTCTGGCGTCATCGAAGCAATATCGAGCGATTGCTAAAAGGAGAAGAAGATTTGATTAAAAAGTCATAAGCTGAACCAGTAACAACTTTTTACGCATTTAAATTTTAAGTGTGCTTTTCTGTGTAGAGTTGTCGTATCCCTTCAATGGGGTCGAACCCAAGGGAGCGACAATACCAAATAAATTCAATCACATCTAAACGTCGTTGACCGACTTCTATTTTTCCAATAAAAGAATGCGGCTTTCCAAGTAAATGGGCCGCTTCTCTCATTGTGAGTCCTTTTAGTTCTCTTTGTTTTCTTAACCAAAGGCACAATATTTTAGATTCTGGGGAATAAATGGTTTTCATTTGTTCCTATTATCGAGACAAAATGCTTGTACCTAAATCAGGAACAAAGTAGAATTAGCGACTGTTTATAAATACGTGTTTTTAAGGAAAAAAGTTTTGAATTGGTTTTTGAAGTGTCCTTCCCTCAAAGTCTGCTCTTTTGGTATGGTGATGACGTTTTTTTATCCTGCCATTTTAATGTTGCCTTCTAAATTAGGGTTCATTGCAATGAGCCTATTTCACATTTTTGTGTTGTATTTAATTTGGCAATGGGATGTAAGTTACGCAGGTCTGTTTTTATTTATGATTCTGCTGGGGGTGTTATATCAGGTCAGAAAAAGATGGAATATTGACTACTTATGGGTTAGGAGAAGCCAATGAATACGACGCCCGATCGTGCCCATGTAGATGATGAAATTGATTTGTTTGAATTGTGGCGTGCTTTAGTTCGGCAAAGAAAGTTGATTGTCGGAATTGTGTTGACTGTATTGCTGCTGGCGGTGATTTATGTACTTACCGCACAAAAAATATATCAATCCGAAGCGGAAGTGGCACTGCCTAATAGTAGTCAAATCGCATCGTTAAAGAGCTTGTCGAACACCCAAGATATTGATCGTGAATCAGTTTATGTTGAGTTCTTAAAGAATTTGCAAAATCAGAATACATTTCAAGTTTTATCTAACTCAAAAACGTTGAATCAACTCCTAGCCAATGCAGGATATGATTTTGATTCTGCATCAGAGTTGCGAGTGTTTCTGAATGATGGCAAGTTGAAGGTGGCATGGCCAGAGCAAAATAAAAAAGTGCAGCTATCCGTTCTTCAAAAGACCAAACTTTCGATGTCGTTGCCTTCTGTACAAGCCAGTCAAAAAGCATTGGCACTTGTTTTAGAAATTGCGAACCGTCAAGCGGTTAATGCCCTTAAACAAGATTTAACCTCACATTTAAATGAAGTGTTAGGAATAAATCGTTTTCACTATCAGCTGGAAAATCAAAAAATTAATTTAGAAATCGAATCAGAAATTGAACGCATACAAGAAGCTGATGCTTTAAAGCGTGAACAAATAGAACAAAAAATCAAAGCGCTGATTGATAATTCAAAAGAAAATTTGGATGATCAATTACAGCGGTTAAATGAAAACTTGCGGATTGCCCAAAAGTTAGGTATTACAGAGCCTATTGAACCAGGGCAATATGGCAAAACAATGCAAGCAAAAAATACGTCCAATATGATTGTTGATGTGAATACGCAATCTGGTATGAAAGGATATTGGATGGGAACGAAAATCTTATCGGCAGAAATAAACAGCTTGAAACGCCGCCAGAATTTAGCCGCCTTTATTCCGCAAATTTCAGCTTTAAAAGCAGATTTATTGCTTTTGAAGCAAAATCCGCGTGTTGATCAGCTTAAAAATCGTCAAAGTAACTTGCCTTATTCAGAGCGTTTAAGAATGCTGAAGATTGAAAAAGAAAAGATATTACATGATCTTAAAGCATTGAAAGCCATTACATTTGATACCTTTCTTGTACTTAAGTCGCCAAGCACACCGGAAGCCCCTGTGAAACCCAAAGGAAAATTGATTATCGCAGTTGCTATCGTTTTAGGGTTGTTATTGGCGGTGTTTGTTGCACTTATTCGCTCTGCGGCATTAAATCATCAAGAAAAGAGACGTTTTGAGGAAGCTAAAGGTTAAAACGACCAGGCCTGGTCGTTTTTTGTTTGTAAGAGTTGGAAGGCGTTAAGCCACTTCAATGGGGTCTATCGGCTCCAGTGATTCCAAATCCCAGCGAGGTTGGCAGGCAAAATTTAAATCAGAAGATTGCCCGGCGTCTAATCGTTTTGACCCGGCATAGGCAATCATCGCACCGTTGTCGGTACAGAATTCAAGCCTTGGGTAAAAAGCGCTGCCTTTTCGTTTCGCCATTAACGCATCCAGCTTCGCTCGAATTTCACGATTCGCACTGACGCCGCCGGACACCACCAAACGGTTCAACCCTTCCTGTTCTAAAGCACGCTTGCATTTAATGCTCAACGTATCGGCCACCGCCACTTCAAACGCACGGCAAATGTCGGCTTTGGTTTGTTCAGAATCATCACCGCTCTCTTTTGCTTTTAGCCATGTGTTGAGGGTAAAAGTTTTCAAACCACTGAAACTCATGTCCAAGCCAGGGCGATCCACCATCGGACGTGGAAATTTATAACGATCGGTTTGGCCTTGCAACGCCAGTTTGGACACTTCAGGTCCGCCCGGGTAGCCCAAACCAAGCATTTTAGCGGTTTTATCAAACGCTTCACCTGCGGCATCATCTAAGGTGTCGCCGAGTAATTTATAACGCCCAATGCCGTCCACTCGAATAATCATTGTGTGACCGCCAGACACCAACAGACAGACAAATGGAAATTCCGGCTGGGTTTCTTCCAACATCGGCGCCAGTAAATGGCCTTCCATATGATGAATGGCAATGGCTGGAATTTGCCAGGCAAACGCCAGGCTGCGAGCCACCGATGCACCTGAAAGCAGGGCACCCATTAGCCCCGGTCCCGCCGTATAGGCAATGCCGGTAATGTCTTTCGCGCTGACCTGACCCTTTTTCAACGTTTCCTGAATCAACGGGGTGATCTTTCGAATGTGATCACGAGAAGCCAGTTCCGGCACCACACCGCCATACTCCGCATGAAGTTTTATCTGGCTGTAAAGCGTGTGTGCAATTAATCCTTTTTCAGAATGGTATAATGCTATTCCAGTTTCATCACAAGACGTTTCAATGCCAAGCGTTAAGGAAGGAGATGACGGATTCGAATGAGTTGTCTGCATAAAATCGTTTTACTAGAGCCTATTGAGTGTCGAGTACTTAAGAAAGGTTAACGATTTTAACAAAAACTCAAGAAATGTCTGAAGTTTTGTTTGCAAAACAAGGCACTTAATTTTATAATTCGCGTTTTCCCGATTTTCCCTATTGAAAGTCATAAAACGAATTTTAAAGAAAGAGTATATTATGCCAAGCGTAAAAGTAAGAGATACAGAACCATTTGACGTTGCACTACGTCGTTTCAAGCGTGCTTGCGAAAAAGCAGGTGTGTTAACAGAGTCACGTAAGCGTGAGTTCTATGAAAAGCCAACTTGGGCTAGAAAGCGTATGAAAGCGGCAGCCGTTAAGCGTTTAGCAAAACGTTTGTCGCGTGAAAACCGTCGTACGACTCGTATGTACTAAGTTTGACTGGATAAAAGGTCAATCAATGTCAAGTGAATTAAAAGCCCGTCTGACTTCAGAAATGAAGATTGCCATGAAGGCAAAAGAGAAAGAGCGCCTAGCGGTAATTCGTTCAATGCAGGCTGCAATCAAGCAAGTGGAAATTGATAATCAGACCACGCTTGAAGATGACGCGGAAGTGTTGCCAATTTTAGATAAAATGTTGAAGCAACGTCGCGATTCTTTGCAGCAATACGAAGAAGCAGGCCGACCAGAGCTGGCTGAGCAAGAAGCTTTAGAAATGAAGATTATTCAAGACTTCTTGCCACAACCACTAACAGAAGCAGAGGTTTCGCAATTAGTGGATGAAGCGATTTCAGACGTTTCAGCATCCTCCATGCAGGATATGGGGAAAGTCATGGGGCTGTTAAAGCCAAAGATGCAAGGTCGTGCCGATATGGCAGAAGTCAGTAAACTGATTAAGGCAAAATTAAGCTAATACAAAGACTGTATTAATTTAATTCACTTAACTGATCGTTGATAAGATAAAACCCGTTGGTGATTTCACTAACGGGTTTTTTGCGTTTAGAGCCTGTGTATTTTTCTGTGGATAACATGTGTTTAGTTTCATTAAATCGGATTTAAAGTTGAAAGGATTGCGCATTAGTGAATAAGACGGCAAAAGGAACGATTCCTCGTTCATTTATTGAAGACTTGCTGGCACGAGCCGATATCGTGCAAGTCATTAATCAACGAGTGCCGTTAAAAAAAGCAGGCACCAATTACAAAGCCTGTTGCCCGTTTCATGATGAAAAAACCCCTTCTTTTAATGTCAGTGCCCAAAAGCAGTTCTATCATTGTTTTGGTTGCGGTGCCAGTGGCGATGCCCTCAAGTTTTTAACCGACTATGATGGGTTGTCCTTTGTCGAAGCCGTCGAAACCCTAGCAGCCATGAACGGCATGGAAGTGCCTAGAGAAAAACTCACCCAAAAACAAGCACAGCAGCAACAAAAAACACGCGATCTATATGACGTCATGCACAGTGTCGCGAAATTTTATCGCCAACAACTCAAGAGTCATCCCGCATCAGCAGAAGCCAAAACCTATTTGAAACAAAGAGGGTTGACGGCTGAGATCGCCAAAGAATTTGTTATCGGTTTTGCGCCTCCTGGTTGGGACAGTTTAGTTTCTAACTTAAAGGCCGATACAATACTCAAGCAACAACTTGTTGAAACAGGTATGTTGATTCAAAAAGAAGATGGCAAAACCTATGACCGTTTTCGGCATCGCATAATGTTCCCTATTCGCGATGGTCGTGGGCGGGTCATTGCCTTTGGCGGTCGAGTTTTATCTGCAGAAGAACAACCTAAATACTTGAATTCTCCAGAAACGCCCATATTTCATAAGTCAGTGACCTTGTATGGTCTGTATGAAATGCGTCAAGCACGGCAACAGGTCAATCATATTTTGGTCGTAGAAGGGTATATGGACGTGGTTGCTCTGGCGCAGTTCGGTATTCGCAATGCTGTTGCAACGTTAGGGACTGCGATTACAACCGAACACCTGGACATTATGTTTCGTCAGGTCAATGAAGTGGTGTTTTGTTTTGATGGAGATGACGCCGGACAAAAAGCCGCTTGGAAAGCATTGGAATTGGCGTTGCCTAAAATGCAGGATACGCGCTCGATCAAGTTTTTGTTTTTAGATCAAGGCGAAGACCCGGATTCCACGGTACGCCAAGAAGGGGTTGAAGGGTTTCAAAACCGCATTCAGCAAGCCATGACTTTATCAGGCTTCTTGTTTAAAGGCTTGATTGGGCGTTTAGGCTCACCGGTATCCACTGTGGAAGGCCAGCAACAACTGATTGCGTTGGCAACACCTTATATTGCATCAGCACCAGGCGCTATGCCGGATCTGTTAACCAAGGTTTTGTCAGATTATGTGGATGTGCCGGTGTGGCGTTTAGGGCAAATTATGGGGATTCGGGTCTCTTCCACCAAGCAGCCTTCTGCGAAGAAAAAAAATGAACAGCCTGTTCGGATCAAAGCGACCAGCATTGTATTAAGATTGATTCGACTGTTAATGTTACGCGCCCATTGGGCGACCGTGTTTTCAGACGACTTGTTACAAGATTTACAAGAATCGCATAATGCTGAATTCCGTTTTTTAGCACAAGCGATTCAAGTGCTAAAACAAAATGCCTATATCAGTGAGTCGTTAGAAAGCTGGTTAGGCGAAGCGAACCGGGCACATGTTCTAAAACAAGTGTATGCCATTGTAATCCAAGAGAATGAAGCGTTCATTGAAAATGAATTCAAAGCGATTGTGTTGCAGATTGGGTCAGAATTGAAAAAAGAAAAAGACAAAAAAACGTTGCAAAAAAAATTAATGAATTGAAAAAACGGCATTAATTTTGCAAGGATAAAATTAGAATTTAATTAAATTTCAAAGCGTTAAATTAAAAAATCTAGTATAATATTCTGTTCTATTTTTTGGGAGGCGTTCCTTCCTTAGAATCTAAAATTGAGGCGAAGATGACAAGAGTAGAAAGAAAGCAGCAATTAATCGATTTGATTGAAAGAGCCAAGGATCTTGGTTACTTAACCTTCTCTGACGTGAATGATGTTCTGCCAGATGATATTGAAGAAGATCAACTGGGGCAAGTTTTAACGATTCTAAGGGATTTTGGAATCCAATTATTTGAGTCTGCTCCCGATGCAGATGAGTTGTTGACCAAAGAAGGTGAAACCTTCGATGATGCGGCAGCTGAAGCCGCTATCTTAGCTCTAGCAGAAGTAGACGCTGAATTTGGTCGCACAACAGATCCTGTTCGTATGTACATGCGTGAAATGGGATCGGTTGAGCTGTTGACGCGTCAAGGCGAAGTCGAAATTGCGAAGCGTATTGAATACGGCATTCGTGACATGCTTGAAGCCATGGCCAAATATCCTCAGGTCGCTATGGAGTTACTAGCCTCTTTCTCTCGAATCGAAGACGGTGAAGGAAAAACCGCTGACTTGATTCAAGGTTTTATTCGCCCGGCAGACTTGGTCGATATTCCAATTGAAGAGCTGTCGCCAGACAACGATTCAGGCGAACCAAAAGAAGACGGTATTAATCCAGAAGAGCTGGAAGCGTTTTTGCAAAAGTTAGCCAAACTGAATGCCGATACGCTGAAAGCAGAAGAAAAGAACGGTTATTCTGATCCGAAGTCCGTTAAAAAACGTGCTGAAATTGTCGAATTGCTTGCAACCGTCAAACTGTCGCCTGTTTTCGTAAACCGCATGATTAAGGGCATCAAGTTACGCGTTTCATCCATTCGTGAACAAGAGCGTAATATCGTCAATGTTGTGATGCGTCAAGTGGGTGTGCCTCGCCCAAGCTTCCTAAAACTATTCGTTGGGTCTGAAACGGATTATGAAGTCTTAGACCGTCTGAAAGAAGCGCACCCAGATAAAGCCGATGCACTGGAAGAAGTGCGAGCTGATGTGAAGCGAGCTCAAAAACGCCTGGCGATGATTGAAAAAGCTGAAAAAATGCCAATCAATCAATACAAAACAATTTACAAAGATTTAAGTAAAGCCGAAAGCATCGCACGTGTTGCAAAACGTGAAATGATCGAAGCGAACTTGCGTCTGGTAATCTCGATTGCCAAAAAATACACCAACCGCGGTCTACAATTCCTAGACTTAATCCAAGAAGGGAATATTGGTCTCATGAAAGCGGTTGAGAAGTTCGAATACCGTCGTGGTTACAAGTTCTCAACTTACGCCACCTGGTGGATTCGTCAGGCCATTACCCGTTCGATTGCCGACCAGGCTCGTACGATCCGTATTCCGGTGCACATGATTGAAACCATCAACAAACTGAACCGTATTCAGCGTCAGTTGCTGCAAAAAATGGGGCGTGAACCGACTCCTGAAGAGCTGGCTGAAGAAATGGAAATGCCGGAAGACAAAGTTCGCAAAGTGATGAAAATCGCCAAAGAACCGATCTCAATGGAAACGCCAGTTGGGGATGATGAAGATTCTTCTTTGGGAGATTTCATTGAAGATTCCAATATCTTATCTCCGCAAGACTCTGCCGATTTAGAAGGCATGGGTGAAACGGTTCGTGAAATGTTAAGCACTTTAACACCACGTGAAGCCAAGGTGCTTCGTATGCGTTTCGGGCTAGGCATGAACACGGATCATACGCTGGAAGAAGTGGGTAAACAGTTTGATGTCACGCGTGAGCGTATTCGTCAGATTGAAGCCAAAGCCTTGCGTAAACTTCGTCACCCAAGTCGTGCGGAACGCTTAAAAAGCTTCTTAGATTAATATCGTTTTGTAGTGTTGAAAAACCACTGCAAAAAATATTAATTTGCCTATAATAGGCAACCAAAAAACCACCAGGCCTGGTGGTTTTTGTTTAACACCTTCCTTACGCCTCCTTAGCTCAGTTGGTTAGAGCACCCGACTCATAATCGGTAGGTCCTGTGTTCAAGTCACAGAGGAGGCACCAATTTATTTCTTTATTTTCAATAGCTTGTCTTGTTTTTATTTCTTTTCTTTAAAGTATTATTTATTTTGTGCAACCTCTGTGCAACTTTAAAAAAAGGTATTACTATCTAAATAGATACTGACGCCCTCCCTTTAGTCGGTTGTCGGGCGGTGATTCGCAATGGTTGTAAACAACCATTACGTATCACCACCTCATTATTTTTAAGTACACAAGTAGCCCTACAAAACCTACAAAACCTACAAAAATACAATTCATCTGAATAATTTGATTTTAGTGGCGTAGTAATTTTGGTTACAACATAATTAGACTCTTTAAAAGGTATCCACTTTTACGTTTTACCAAACTAAAAGCAACCAGTTTTACGTTTCACAGAACAAAATATAGGTTTATGAAGCGTAATCCTCGGCATACAGGTATATTGTCCACTTGAAAGGCGTAATTCTTTACACTTTCAAACAGGTTTACCATGTAGTGGTCAAGTAAATTTGGCCACGTCTTTAGAGCAATTTAACCAGTAAATCTGCTCCGCCTTATTTGGCGTTTTACCGCCGTTAAATTGATGCGGCCTCACCTGTGAGTAATACCCCAGAATGTAATTTCCGATGTGTTTTTTGGCCTCTGCCAGATTCCGATAACCCGCTGTTGGAATCCATTCAGTCTTTAAGCTTCTAAAGAAGCGTTCCATTGGGCTGTTATCCCAGCAATTTCCTCTGCGACTCAAGCTCTGTTTTATCTTGTATCGCCACAGCGATTGGCGATATTTAACACTGGTATAATGGGTTCCTTGGTCGGAGTGAAACATCACACCTTCCGGTTTCCCCCTAGACTCATGAGCTATCGTTAAGGCTTTGACTGTCAATTCCGAATCAGGAGAGTAACTCATAGCCCAGCCAATAGGTTTTCTGGCAAACAGGTCTAGCACTACGGCAAGATAAGCCCAGCGATTGCCCGTCCAGATATAGGTGACATCACCCGACCACACTTCGTTCGGTTTACTCGGTGAAAACTGTCTATCGAGCAAGTTAGGTATGGCAATGTGTTCTTGCAACGCTTTTTTGTAGTTATGCTTCGGCAACTGGCAGCTTTGTAGTCGCAATTGCTTCATCATCTTGCCAGCACGATAACGACTGATTGGTAATTCTCTATCAGAGGATATCTGCTCAATCGTTCTTGCCCCGGCTGAACCGTTGCTTTCCGCATGAATTCGCCGAACCATAGCGAGTTCTTTAACTCGTTTGGCATTCGGTCGTCTGCGACGATTTTTCCAGTATTTAAACGTGCTACGGTGAACCTGGAAGACCTTGCAAAGACGCTTGACTGAATAGCGCTCCTGAAGCTTTTTGATGACCTTCAGCTGTTCAGTGAATCCGACATCAAGAGCGCTGTAGCCTTTTTTAATATGTCTTTTTCCTCTTCGAGGTACTTAACCCGCTTTTTGAGTTGCTGAATCTCAATCTGTTCAGGCGTTAAAGCACTGGCTTTAGGCGTTTTACCTTTGCGTTCTTCACGCAACTGCTTAACCCACTTATTCATCGTTGATAAACCAACACCCATGGCTTCAGCGGCTTCTGATGCCGTATAGCCCTGGTCAACGACCAATTGCGCAGATTCAAGTTTGAATTCGGCTGAAAATGTTCTTCTTGTCTTTGTCATTTTGACTCACCTTTTTGATTTAGATGCATTTTAGCATCTCCAATTAGGTGGCCAATTTCACTTTACCACTACACCATGTCTAAACGTAAAACTTTACACCTGTGGCATAAACTGACGTTGGGAAAGCTTAGTCAGAAAGCACGATAAGGTTATCAGGAATATGTCAGTACAAACAATTTTTTTGGTAGTAAAATTATGCCAAAAATAAATGACATGCATGGTTCCGCACCATCTGCGGATCAACAAGAGAAAATCTCTTGTCAAATAGATCGTAGAGAAGATCTTGACGTGCTTGGCAGCGATATGTAGCCTGAGTCTACCAGGTAGAGGAACCTGTTAGTTCAGTTGTTGGGCGCATGGTAGATAAGGCTAAAGACTATCTTTCATAGCAAAAGATTCCAGTCCTAATGGAGAGCAAGTTAAAGCAGGTATTTGCGGGTACCGATTATGAAGTTTCAAGTCGTTCAGGAGGAAGATAGTAACCCCACATAGTAAATTATGAGGGGATTAATTTAAGGCACCTAATCATCATAGGTTGCAACGTCACCAGGATCCACACCATAGCCAAAAGAATCATCTTCTTCAGGTTTATTTTGGATACCTATTTCTTCTTTTTGCTTTTCAATTTTTTTTCCGTAAAAATAAATGAAAGCTCCAAAAGCTAAAAATCCTAAAAATAACCACATAATTATTCCTCTTTATTTGTGGCGATTCAGTTTTAATGAGACCTAATGATCGATGTGGCTTTAAAAGAGTTTTAAATTATATTGACTCTTTACAGGTCTCTAATCGTTTTTCTTGTTCTTCTTTTTTATTGGCAACTTTAAGCATCCAGAGGGCGAAACTAACTAGATATCCGCCTACAAGAAGCACAACTATTGAACCAATGACTAAAGAAGTTGTAGGATCGATTTTGTCCATTATTATCACCTTTTCGTTTTATAAACATAATGTTAACACACTTCATAATAAACAATTTTAGCGGATTTTCTATATTTGGTTGCTAATGCAGTTCTTAGAAACAGGGGGTGGAATTGATTAAAGTACTTTTTTAAAAATTGATTTTTTGTACTTAATTTTAGAAATTTTTTATATAAATCTGCATAGGTGCGTCACTAGTGGGAGCATTTTTTCTGCATAGGCACGTCACTAGGAGAAAAAAAATATTTTTTTGAATTTGTAATTGTGACGGTCACATGTCTGCGTCACAATATTATTAATTGTGTCTGAGCAATGTTTAAATAAATTTTTATAAAAAAATACAAAAAAATTGAGCAATTGATTTTTACAAAGTGACTCGATATTGCTGATACAAAATGTATGGTTGTGTTGATGTCGTACAGTATGGAATGAATACAGGATAATTAGCGCTTTGTTTGGATCCGGATGACTTGAAACCTAAAAAGTGTGTTGAATAAAAAATAGCTTGTTTGCTTAAACGGGTACTCTTAAAGGTGATGGCTTTTAGAGTGTCACTTAAAAAACGTAAATTTGTAGCAGAACTAAAGTGTCACTTATCCATTCCATGCTTCACAAGTGTTAAAACCTCATTTTGAAGGCGAAATATCATTTTTGTACGCACGATATATACATATCGTACATAATCTTGGAGTTTTACAGCATTTCTCCTAGATTCTAAAATCAGGATGCAATTTTGCCCAATGCTCTTTAAGCTGAGATTTGTGCTGCTCAATCATAGGAAGATGATTTAATTCTTCTAGCCATCTTGTTCTTGCTATATTCATGGTTTCATCTAAATGAACTTTGATTGCACTCCAGTTGACGTCAATTCTTTCTGCCCAGCTTTTAAAGTGTTCGAAGGACATTGCGTACCAATCTTTATTTTTAGCCATGTTTAAAGCTAAATCACGTTCATTATGGATATAAACCATCGTGCTGAGAATGTCATATGCAGGTGAGAGCTGAGGTGTTTGTTGGTCATGGTATATCATCGACCAGTTTTTAATATGCGCATCCCCATTTCCTAACAAGATATTGATAAGTAGTCTTTTGGCGAACTGCTGAACATCAAAAAGTCCTTTTTGACTAAAATCTTTAATGATTAATCCCATCTGCTCATAATTTACTTTATCGTATTTTTGGGTTGGGTATAAATTGAGGATTTGGGCAAAATCTTCTGTATGTAATCTTTGAAAACCATCAGCCTTAGCTTTTCTATCAAATCGTTTAATGGCATATGCAAACTCTTCGTCGGGTAGTTTTATATCAGGCAGGTTGTCTAGGTCACTTAATTTAATAAGTTTTATTTCTGGAATTTCTATTCCCGCTATTTTTGCAAGAGTCATAGCAGTGAACTCGTTTTCAGGCACGTTTTTGTGCTGTGTGCTAGGGGTTTTTATAATCCAGGAATCTCCGTTGGTGTCATCTGTAATTAAAAAACGACCATCTTCTCTTTTGGAGGAAAATTTCATTTGAATGCCAGCCAGCGAGAATTTGTTCTCAGGAGCTGTGACGTTGATCTGTACTGGGTCCGTACTTTGCCGAGAGTCTAACGCCCAAGGTGGAATTTCGCCTTTAGAGATAGGGATGGCAATAATTCCACCAGTTAGATTTTTACCAGCGTAGGCCATTAAAGCAAACTCATTGTCGGGATGAGTTTTTAGTGATTTCGCCATCCATTCTCTTAATGCACCTTCGGGAAGAAGATTTGAAAGAATAGGCATTATTTTTTGATTGCTGACTATTGGTTTTTCAACAAAACTTTTAGTAATTATTTGTCTTAGAGAGATTGTGGGTTTTAAGTATTCAGGTATGGCAATATAGTCTGGTGAGAATGTAAGGATATTCTTACCGCCGGTATAATGTGTCAGAACTCCTATTTCAACTCCCTGAAGAGTTATGCGTAATGCAGCTACGTCTTCATGTCTTTTAGTCATCAGCAAGAGCCTTTAGTTTAGATTCAAAGCTTTCTGGGTCATATTCGGTTTTAGGCTCTAAGGTTTTATCGATTTCCTCTAAATTTTTACCAAACATGGTTTCTAGCAGTTTGTCTAAATTTTCCGGTTTTTTTTCAATTTGATCAGAAATGAAGGCTTCGATTTTTAGATGTTCTTTTGGGATGAACTTAATTTCAAGCTCTAATCCTTCTAAGACTCTCAATAAGGTGCTTAATCTCATTTCGCCAGAAGACTCTAATTTTGAGTACTGTTGTTGGGACATGCCTATACGAGACTTCATGTCTGTCTGATCAAGGGAAAGGTCATTGCGTCTTTTGATTAAGGCTTTTGATATTTCATTTAAGTTTTTCATGTTTATAGCCAATGTATTTGAATGTCCTTATATTACAACTAATAAGTTGTTTTATGCAATAAAAACAACTTAAATATTGTTTAAATAATAATTTACAACTAATTAATTGTATTATGTTTTTTAAACAACTTATTAGTTGTATTAGTTTTAGTGATTGTAATACAGTTATAAAACGACCGTTTTATTTACATCTACCTGCCAAGTCTAAAAACTAACAAAAGTACTTGTTATTGTGTAAAGAAATTACGATAATAAATCTATTATTATAAAAGGTACCTTTTATTATGTTTGTAGGTTATGCACGAGTAAGTACTCAGGATCAAAATCTTGAACTTCAAGTAGATGCCTTGTCGAAAGCAGGTTGTGAACAAACTTTCAAAGAAAAAATTACAGGTAAGAGCAAAGATCGCCCTGAACTTAGTTTCTGTTTAAAGATGTTGAGAGCTGGGGATGTTTTGGTGGTGTGGAAGTTGGATCGGCTTGCTCGTTCCCTTAAAGATCTCGTTGAGATTATTTCAGAGCTTGAAGCTAAAGGGGTTGGTTTTAAGTCATTAACTGAATCTATTGATACCACCTCTCCTGGTGGGAAGCTCATTTTTCATATATTTGGTGCTTTATCTGAGTTCGAGCATAGTTTGATTAGAGAAAGAACTCTTGAAGGTCTTAAAGCAGCAAGAGCAAGAGGTCGTAAAGGCGGTCGAAAACCTTCGATGACCCGGTCAGATGTTCAAAAAGCAGCTGCCATGTTAAAAGACCCAAATATTACTAAAAAAGAAGTAGCAGAGCATTTTAAGGTGAGTCGTTTAACTTTGAATAAATCATTAACACGAGAGGGGTTTGATGGATTGCCTGAAAGGCCATAAAATCATGCAATCTTCTGTAAACACGTTATAGTATTACGCAAAATTGTCAGTCTTAAACTTTTTTAGTACTAATAACTTCTTTTGGTAAAAACACTTTTTAAGGAACATGCATGTCTAACACAAACTTTTCTTCAATTGCTTCGTTTATCTGGTCGGTCGCCGACCTGCTGCGTGGAGATTATAAACAAGCAGATTATGGAAAAGTGATTTTACCCTTTACGTTGTTGCGCCGTTTGGAATGTGTGTTGGAGCCCACCAAACAAGACGTGATTGATGAGTATGAAGCGCGCAAGCATTTAGATATTCCATTAGAAGCCTTTCTAACCAAAAAATCCGGCCAAAGCTTTTACAACACCTCACCTTATAATCTGGCTTCTTTGCTGGGTGATCCAAACAATTTAAAAGACAACTTGGAGGCTTATATCAATGATTTCAGCGCCAATACGCGTGAAATCTTCGAGCGTTATAAGTTTATCGAACAATTGGATTATCTGGACGAATCCGACCTGTTGTTCAAAGTGGTCGAAAAATTCACGGCCATTAACCTCAAGCCCGAGGTGGTCACCAATCACGACATGGGCTTAATCTTTGAAGAGCTGATTCGTCGTTTTGCCGAAGCCTCCAACGAAACTGCCGGGGAACACTTTACCCCCAGAGACATTGTGCGTTTAACCACCTCGTTACTGTTTAGTTTGGATGATGACGTTTTAACCAGGCCTGGTATTGTACGCAGCCTGTATGACCCCACCGCGGGCACCGGCGGGTTTTTAAGCTCCGGTTCGGAATACATTCATGAGATGAACGAACAAGCCAAGCTCGTCACCTTTGGGCAAGAGTTAAACCCGGAATCGTACGCCATCTGTAAAGCCGACATGCTCATAAAAGGTCAGCCGGTTGAAAACATTAAATACGGCAACACCCTCAGTGACGACCAGCTTGATGACCAAAAGTTCGATTACATGCTCTCCAATCCGCCATTTGGTGTGGAATGGAAAAAGGTCGAAAAAGCCGTTAAAGACGAACATACCTTAAAAGGCTACGAAGGCCGATTTGGACCAGGCCTGCCCAGAGTAAGCGATGGCTCTTTACTGTTTTTAATGCATTTGATTTCTAAAATGCGACCAGCCGAAAAAGCGGATAAAGCCAATAAACAGCCGGGTAGCCGCATTGGCATTATCCTCAATGGTTCCCCTTTGTTTACTGGCGGCGCAGGGTCGGGCGAATCCGAAATACGGCGTTATGTGTTAGAAAACGACCTGCTGGAAGCCATTATCGCTTTGCCAACCGATATGTTTTTTAATACCGGCATTGCCACCTATATCTGGATTTTGTCCAACCACAAAACCTCAGAGCGTAAAGGCAAGGTACAACTGATTAATGCCACGGCCATGAGTGAGCCCATGCGTAAATCATTGGGATCAAAACGCAAACAGCTCAATGAAACGCACATCAAAGAAATTAACCGGCTTTACGGAGACTTTGAAGCGAATATAACCTCCAAGGTGTTTGATACCACCGACTTTGGTTTTAGACGCATTACCGTTGAGCGCCCATTGCAGCTCGCCTTTTACCCGCATGATGAAAACAGATTAGCAGCCCTGCAAGCCGACAAAGCCTTTGAAAAACTACCAGGCCTGCTTAAAACCGAAGTGTTAGACGCTTTAAAATCCATTCCAGAAGACGAACTGCTTGACCGGGAAATCTTTAAAACCCACTTTAAAGTCAAACTCACCGCCGCGCAATTTAAGTTAATACAAAAACACATCTCCGAGCACAACGATAATGCAGTGATTTGCACCGACAAAAAAGGTAACCCAGAACCCAATCCAGACTTACGGGATTACGAAAACATCCCATTAAAAGAAGACATACAAACCTATTTTGAACGAGAAGTGTTACCCCATGTGCCGGATGCGTGGATAGATCAAAACAAAACCGATGACAAAGACGGAAAAACAGGCATTGTCGGTTACGAAATACCATTTAACCGACACTTCTATGAATACACACCACCCAGAGCCTTGGAAGAAATTGATGCGGATTTGGATGCGGTTACAGCGGATATTCTTAAGCTTCTGAATGAGGTGCATGCCTAATGCCAGAGGTCATGAATATGGGTAAATATAAACCTTATCCAAGTTATAAAGATTCTGGAATTGAGTGGTTGGGTCAGATTCCACTTGATTGGAGTACGAATCGATTAAAAAACATCATTAGAGCATCCATTACGGATGGGCCTCATACAACGCCAGTTTTTATTGATTCTGGGATACCTTTTTTGTCAGTGGATGGTATTCAGAATGGTGAATTAGTTTTTGATAAATGCCGATACATAAGTCAAGAGGACCACAAAGAGTACAAGAAAAAAGCTGACATTGAAAAGGATGATATTTTATTAGGAAAAGCGGCTTCAATAGGTAAAGTAGCTAGAGTAAAGGTAGATTTTGAATTTAGCATTTGGTCACCTTTGGCTCTTATCAAACCAAACCTAAACAAGGTGCTGGCACCTTATCTGGAATACTTGTTAAAAAGTCCGCTTACTCAATATCAAATACAACAGTTGAGTACATCAAATACCCAACAAAATATAAGTATGGCAGATATACCAAAATTTATATTTTCGTTGCCTGCTATTAATGAACAAAAAGCTATAGCCAATTTCCTAGACCAAGAAACAGGCAAAATAGATTTGTTGATTGAAAAGCAACAAGCCATGATTGCTTTGCTAAAAGAAAAACGCCAAGCCGTCATCAGCCACGCCGTCACCAAAGGCCTCAATCCCAACGCCCCACTCAAAGACTCAGGCATCCAATGGCTAGGCCAAATCCCTGAGCATTGGGAGCAACCGAAGATTAAATGGGTTGCAAATACCGATAGCGGTGGTACGCCTAATACTTCAAAGCAAGATTTATATTACGAGGATGGTATCTACCCTTGGATTAGAACGACAGACCTTAATAATGCGCTGTTGTTTGATACTCCAATCAAGATTACAGAAAAGGCAGTTGCTGAAACAGCTTGTTCAATTATCCCTGAGGGCAGTGTGTTACTAGGTATGTATGGTGGTGCAGGAACAATCGGTAAACATTCGTTGTTAAAGTTTAACTCTACAATCAATCAAGCTGTTTGTGCAGTAATACCTGATGCGAATAAAGTTGTGTCCGAGTATTTGCATTATTTTGTTCAACATTACCGACCTTATTGGATGGTTGGGGCGGAAGGTACGAGAAAAGACCCTAATATCGGACAAGATACCATCAGGGAAGCAAAATACCTTTTTCCTCCCAAAATGGAGCAACAAGAAATCGTAGATTATCTCGATAATCAAACCAAAAAAATCGACACCCTAATCGAAAAATCCCAACAAGCCATAGAACTGCTCAAAGAACGCAAAACCGCCCTAATCTCCGCAGCGGTTACCGGCAAAATTGATGTTAGGGGGAACGATGAATAGTTATTGTTGTGTTAGCCGATGTATTGGAAAGCGCTCTGAAGGAAGTTCGGATTGCATCCTTCACTGTAATAAGAATGGATTATTTGAAGAATATAACGAGTTTTGCATAGAACTTATAAATCATATAGCCGGATACCTTTATTTTGATTCCAATTTAAAGAAAGTCCTAAAAGTTGATGAAACTGATACAGGTGGTGAGCTTAGCTATCGTCGTATAGATAAGTATGGATATTCAGATAATGATCTGGATGAAGGTTTAGAGATTGACGGTGAGTTTTATGGTGACTTTAATGAATTTCAATTTAAGTTATATCCTTATTTCGGGGTAGTAGAAGACGAGAATAGCTATGATACTGGGTTTAGAATCGTTAATAGAGTAACTCCTCCTGATGCATTTTTTGATGAGATAAGAAGTGTTGAAGTCCAATTAACCAAAATCAAATTCCCTTTTAGTTCTAATGAATACATTAAAGTCTTGCACAAACTTAATAATGTCTCGTTTAGAGATTGTGAAATTACAGCTTCTTTGGCCTTAATGAATCAGCAAGTATTTTTTGAATCATGTACTTTTAAACATGAATGGCATTTAGTGAACTATATGCTTCTAAAGAACCCTTCTTCATCCTTGTACTCTAAATGTATTTTTGAAAAGCAAGTTATTGCTAAAGGGGATGAGCTTAATGATTTGATTCTGGCTGCAAGTCAATTTTCGAATTGTACTTTCAAATCTGAAGTGTATTTTCAATATTGTTATTTTGAAAAACCTATTTTTTCTGCTATCAATTTATCTAAAAAAATAAAGATGATTAATATCGAAAACTGCAAGGTGGGTGGGCGTTTTATTCTTAGCGGTTATAAAGGTTCACGCGGTTATATTGAAAATATTTTACTTAGAAAGAGCTTATTTGAAGACAAATTCGAGCTTAAATCTTGTGATATAGGAAGCTTAGTTGTTGATGATTGCAATTTTGAAAAAGTTGCTGATTTGAATGGTTCTATATGCGATTCAGTTTATATCAGAAAGTGTGTGTTTGAAAACTTTGTGGGCTTTGAAAGCCTACAGGTAAAAAGTAAAAAAGCCGTTTTTATTCATAACACATTTAATCAGGTAATCAGTTTTAGGGATGCCAAGTTTTTTAAAGGCGTAGATTTAGGGAAGTGTAATTACAATAGTGAATCAAATTTTCTTGGTATAACTATTGACGGACCTTCGACAAGAGAGACATATAGAACTATAAAAAATTCATATGATTTAGCTAGTAATCACATTGAAGCTAATAAATTTTTCAAGCGTGAAATGGTTGAGTATAGAAAGGACTTGGCAGAAGAGAGCAAAAATTATTTTAAAAGGTTTCTTCTATGGTTTAATCATAAAGTATCTGATTTTGGACAGTGTTATATACGCCCATTAATCTTGTTCTTTCTTACAACAATTTTATTTTCGGTTTATACGTTCATTCATGACAAATTTACTATTTCAGATATTGCTCGTTTGAATTACTCATTACCAATAGCTGTATTAGACATAATAAATGATTGGGCGAAATCAGTAATACCTTTTAACCAGTTTCTTGTTAAAGGTATGGAAATAGAAAGTTTATTTTTTGGTTTGCTATGCTCAATATTTTTATGGCATGCAATTGTAGCTATAAAAAGAACTTCCCAAAGATAATTGTAATAGATAAAGGAAATAAAACGGTTTCGTATTTAGATGAGAAAATTACCAAAAATATATATGAAAATCGAAAAATCCCAACAAATTATATTGCTACTAAAAGAAAGCAAAACCGCTCTGGTCAACAACAAGATTGATGTGAGGAGGGGGGATGTCAACTGATAAGAAACTAACTCTAAAAGAGCGTATTGATGCTGACGAAGGGCTAAAGTCAAAAAGGCTATTGCTAACTACCGTTAGCCTCGTTCTAATTGTTGTGACTTTTACCGGTGCCGTAATTGAAGAGGCTAATACATTTATCCTAAAAATTTCTTTCCAGCAAGGTGAAGCTTTAAGTCTTCTATTGGCACTCGTTGTTTTATTTTTAACTATTCGTTACTACTCCTATGCCTTTAAATACCATCAGGAGTTAACTCAGCTTTGGAAAAATGATTTTTTTAAAACGCCATCTATTTTAGACCGTGATTATCACAGTGATGAACTTTCGGGTCTATTAATTGACGTTTCGCCAGGTAGTTTTGAATCTGATTTGGCACATATGAGTCACCCACAATGTGAAACTGAATGGGATTATTATTATGAATCTCGGTGGCTAGTTTTAAGGTATTTTGTTTTTGAGGAAATTAACAAACAGGTTGGTGAAGTTGTTAGTGTTAGGAGAATTAACTTATTAATGACATATCCTAAAGTGTATTTTCAAGCTCTCTTAATCGAGTTTAGACATCGGTTTGGTGGGTATTTGAGATATCCTGAGAACTTGGATATTCAAGCTCCTTATTTAATGGCTTTAGCAGCAATTTGTTCTTTGGTATTCCAGAGTCAGCTGGCACAAGTGCTATCACAAATTCTTAATCCATAAAGGAAGTCATAAATGAACCAAGATATTAACAGTATTGGTCAGTGATATTATGATAATGCAAATGAATGAAAACCAAATCGTCTATGTCTTAACCAATCCAGCGATGCCGAATATGGTCAAGATTGGCAAGACTACGCAAACCGATGTGGAGCAGCGTATGTCGCAATTGTATTCAACTGGCGTGCCTTTGCCGTTTGAGTGTGTGTATGCGGTTGAGGTTGAGGATTGTTCCGTGGTGGAGCAGGCATTACATATAGCTTTTCATCCAAATCGTGTTAACCCTAAACGAGAATTTTTTGACATTGAGCCAGAGCAGGCGATAGCGGTATTAAAACTGTTAAGACTTAAGGAGGTCACGCCACAGGTTAATCAGCAGCTGAATGTGGGAGTAAGTGAGTCTGAAAAGAATTCGGCTAAAAAAGCCAAAAGACGTCCTAATATGAACTATGTCGAAATGGGTATTCCTATTGGTTCAACTTTAGTTTATGTAGAGGATGATTCGATTACCGCTGAGGTCATTTCTGAAAAGAAAGTCTTGTTTAATGGCGAAGAAATGTCGTTAACTCGGGCAACCAGAATCGTTTTGGAGTTGGATTATAGCGTTCAACCTGCGGGGTATTGGTTTTACAATGGAAAAGACCTGTTAAGTATCTATAATGAAACTTACACTTTAGAAGATTTTTAGTGGACATTTTTTTAGACGTTAAGTATAGTTAAATCTATGTAAATGTTTGAATAATAAGTAAAATACTCTTTTTTTTATCTGGACAATTTAATGGACATTTTGTTGGACGAAACCTTAACAAAACGAGTTGAGACGATCCGGTCAGGCATTGTTAAGTTTCAGCTTGGCCTAAATGATGACGATTTGGCTGTGTTGTTGCAGCGGGTTATGGATGCTCAGGAACGTTTTCGTACCTCGCCATTAGCGACGGTGGCGAACGACCTTGAAAAAGAGGTGGTAGTCAGTTCGGTTTTTGGCACCAATACGATTGAAGGCGGCGAGCTTTCTGAGCAGGAGACTCAAGAGGCGTTATCGCTTTCTCCAGAGCAAGTTCAAAACATTCAGCAGAAGCGTGCAGTGAATATTCGAAATGCCTACGATTATATTCGTGAGGTGTCGGTGCAAAAAGGTTGGCAACCCTCACTAGCCGATGTTCTGAAAATTCATCAATTAGTTTATGACGGCTTAGAAGCCGATAATGAAAACAACGAACCAGGATTGTTGCGAGACAATCCAAAAGGAATCGTAACACGGGTGGGTAATGCCGAACATGGGGGCGTTTATAAGCCGCCTCAGCTTGGGAAAGATATTCGACTATTGCTGGAATCTTTATTGGCGTGGCAGGCTGAGCTGGCCGAAAAAGGCGTGCCTGCATTGATACGCGCCCCATTGGTTCATTTGTATTTTGAGTTGATACATCCTTTTTGGGATGGAAATGGCCGGGTCGGGCGCGTATTGGAAGCGGGTATTCTGTATTCTGACGGGTTTCGGTATGCACCTTTTGCCCAAGCGAATTACTATTTAAGAAATATTCATGAGTATTTTGCGCTGTTTAATCGTTGTAGAAAGGCGGCGGACAAGAAGAATGAATTTGCCAATGCAGAATTCGTGGAATTCTTTTTAGAGGGCATGCTGGAAACGATTAATCACTTACATGATCGTGTGAATCGACTGATTCATATTGTGTTATTTGAAGCGAACTTGAAGCGAATACATGATGAAAAGCAGATTAATGACCGACAGTATGCGATTGTGAATGCGGTTTTACATAATGGTGCTGGAATGTCTTTGAGTGAGTTGAAAAAGGCGCCGTGGTATTTAGCGCTGTATAGCAAGCTGACCGATAAAACCAAGTCTAGAGATTTATCTAAGCTGAAAGAATTAAAGCTGATCTTGGTAAATAAAAAGGGTGAGTTGATGCCAGGTTTTATAGAAGACTTTTAAATAGAGACAATATGAAACATAAAGAAATCGTATTTGAAACTGAAATCATCCAGCATCTTACCAATCATGATTGGATTGAAGGACAATCTGATGACTACGACAAGGCGTTGGCTTTGTATCCTGAAGATGTGGTGAGTTTTGTCAAAAACACGCAACCTGAAGCTTATGAGAAATTTGCCAAGCGTTATGCGACGGATACGGATTCGCACTTGGTGAAAGAGGTGGCCAAGAACCTGGATAAGCAGGGCGCGTTGTTTTATTTGCGTAATGAGATGAAGTTTATTGGCGGTAAGTTTCGATTATGTCAGTTTCAGCCCGATTTACCCACACCAGGCCTGGTAAAAAAGTATCAGCAGAATATTTTACGTGTGGTAAGGCAAGTTTATTATTCCGAACATAATCAGAATTCGATTGATTTGGTGCTGTTTGTGAATGGTTTGCCGGTGGCAACTTTAGAGCTGAAAACCGATTTTACCCAGAACGTACAGGATGCCATTAATCAATACAAATACGACCGCCAACCTAAAGACCCCAAAACCAGACAAGAAGAGCCTCTGTTAGCGTTTAAAAAGCGTGCTTTGGTGCACTTTGCGGTGAGTACCGATGAAGTCTATATGACCACTAAATTAAACGGCAAAGATACCTTTTTCTTGCCGTTTAACAAGGGGCGTAACGGCGGGGCGGGCAATCCTCCTAATCCACATGGTTATACGACTGCCTATCTATGGGAAGAGATTTTTGCCAAGGACACTTGGTTACGCATATTAGGGCGTTTTTTGCACCTGCAACAAGAGTACAAAGAAGATCATACCGGCAAGAAGCATTTGAAAGAATCGCTGATCTTTCCGCGTTATCACCAGCTTGATGCAGTTCGAGCACTTATTGCTGATGCCAAAGAACAGGGATCGGGGCATAACTATCTGATTCAACATAGTGCGGGATCGGGAAAATCCAATTCCATCGCCTGGTTGGCACACCAGCTTTCATCTCTTCATGATACAGGGCAACAACAAGTCTTTGATACCGTCATAGTGTTAACAGATCGAACCGTTCTGGATTCTCAGCTGCAAGAGACTATTACTCAGTTTGACCATAAAAGTGGCGTGGTGGTCACTATTAACCGAGAAGAAGGCGAGGGGAGCAAGTCAGCTAAGTTAGCGGATGCATTAGAACATTCCGCGTCGGTTATTGTGGTCACAATTCAAACCTTTCCGTTTGTGTTGGAAGTGATTCAAGAAAGGACCTCGCTAAAAGATAAAACATTCGCCATTATTGCGGATGAAGCGCACTCTTCGCAGTCTGGCAGCACCGCTAAAAAGCTAAAGGAAGTACTGAGTGCTCAACAGATAGAAGAGGACGAAGAGATTTCAGCGGAAGATGTGTTGAATGCCACCTTGGAAGCCAATACCAATCGCAAGAACATCAGTTTCTTTGCCTTTACGGCGACACCAAAACCAAAAACTATGGAGATGTTTGGGCGTCCTAAGCATCCTGAATTACCATTATCCGATGAAAATAAGCCAGAACCTTTTCATATTTACACAATGCAACAGGCCATTGAAGAAGGCTTTATTTTGGATGTTCTGCAAAACTACACCACTTACGATGTGGCTTACAAACTGGCCAGTCACGATGATGATAAAGAAGTGGACAGTAAAAAAGCCAAGGTTCAGCTGGCTAAGTGGGTGAAACTGCACCCATACAACATCGCACAGAAAATCGAGATTATTATCGAGCACTTCAGAACCAATATCGCCCCTTTATTGGGCGGCAAAGCTAAAGCCATGGTGGTGACGTCTTCACGCAAAGAAGCAGTACGTTATAAGATTGCGTTTGATCAATACATTGAAGATCAGGGGTATCCGAATTTACAGGCCATGGTCGCTTATTCTGGGAGTGTGGTGGATGATGTGGAAGGGGAGCCTAAAGAATATACAGAAATTAATCAGAACCCAGGGTTAAAAGGTCGTGATATGCGTAAGGCGTTTGATACCGATGAGTATCAAGTGATGCTGGTGGCGAATAAATTCCAGACTGGTTTTGATCAGCCAAAGCTGTGTGCAATGTATGTGGATAAGAAGTTAAGCGGCGTTGATGCGGTGCAAACATTGTCACGTTTAAATCGTACCTACCCAGGAAAAGATAAGACGTTTATTCTAGATTTTTTTAATAAACCCGAAGAGATTAAAGAGGCATTTGATCCTTACTATACATCAGCTAAGCTTGATGCAGTGACGGATCCAAATCTGATATTTGATTTACAAATTAAACTGGATTCAAGTTCCATTTATACCCAACAAGAAGTCGATCAGTTTGCCAAAGCGTTTTTTGATCCTAAAGGCACACAAGCAGCGATGGCTTCAGCGGTTAAGCCAGCGTCGGATCGATTTAATCACCGATATAAGAGGGTTGTTCAGGCGATTAACTCTGCAAGAGATGCTTTAAATATGGCAAAAGCCAATCAAGATGAGGCTTTAATTCATAACGCGGAAATGGATCTGAAAGGTTCGAAAGAAGATAAAGATGAGCTGGATATTTTCAAAAAAGACTTAGGGACCTTTGCGAGAATGTATGAGTTTTTATCACAAATAGTGGACTATGGTGATGAAGAGTTAGAGAAGTTAAATGCTTTTGCCAAAGGACTGGTTCCGAATCTAGTAACAGGCGAGTATGAGCCTCCTATCGACTTATCTGAAGTGGAGATGACTCATTACAATATTAAAAATCAAAAGACCTATAACATCGATTTAACAGGTTCTGAAATACGTGGAATTAAAGAGCCAGGTTCTGCTTACGGTAAAGACCGCAAAGCAGATACGCTTGCGCATATAGTAGAAGTCATGAATGAGTTGTTTGCGGGGGAATTGACTGAAGATGATAAGCTAAATTATGCTCAGACAATTCGCGATAAAGTGATGGAAAATGAAGGTGTAATGGCCCAGTTTAAAGTAAATACTCCAGAACAAACGATGCTAGGGGATTTTCCGGCTTTGATTACTAATGCTGTTATCGAGAGTATGGATAACCACCAAAATATGGCAACACAGGTGCTTCGTAATGAACAGGTCCAAAATGGGTTTGCACGTTTGATTTTGGGAATGGTTTATGAACATATTAGTTCTGCTTCATCGCGCTGATAATAGAGAGGTAGAGCATAGTCTTGATATGTTCTGACTTAAGCGATAAAGAATGGCAGTAGATTAAAAGAAGGTAATCAGTATTCAAGAATTTTGAGGAGTTTCTAAACAAATAAAAAAGCCCTCATTGTTCAGGGCTTTTATTATCTCTTTGTAGTGGTAAAGTGAAATTGGCCACCTAATTGGAGATGCTAAAATGCATCTAAATCAAAAAGGTGAGTCAAAATGACAAAGACAAGAAGAACATTTTCAGCCGAATTCAAACTTGAATCTGCGCAATTGGTCGTTGACCAGGGCTATACGGCATCAGAAGCCGCTGAAGCCATGGGTGTTGGTTTATCAACGATGAATAAGTGGGTTAAGCAGTTGCGTGAAGAACGCAAAGGTAAAACGCCTAAAGCCAGTGCTTTAACGCCTGAACAGATTGAGATTCAGCAACTCAAAAAGCGGGTTAAGTACCTCGAAGAGGAAAAAGACATATTAAAAAAGGCTACAGCGCTCTTGATGTCGGATTCACTGAACAGCTGAAGGTCATCAAAAAGCTTCAGGAGCGCTATTCAGTCAAGCGTCTTTGCAAGGTCTTCCAGGTTCACCGTAGCACGTTTAAATACTGGAAAAATCGTCGCAGACGACCGAATGCCAAACGAGTTAAAGAACTCGCTATGGTTCGGCGAATTCATGCGGAAAGCAACGGTTCAGCCGGGGCAAGAACGATTGAGCAGATATCCTCTGATAGAGAATTACCAATCAGTCGTTATCGTGCTGGCAAGATGATGAAGCAATTGCGACTACAAAGCTGCCAGTTGCCGAAGCATAACTACAAAAAAGCGTTGCAAGAACACATTGCCATACCTAACTTGCTCGATAGACAGTTTTCACCGAGTAAACCGAACGAAGTGTGGTCGGGTGATGTCACCTATATCTGGACGGGCAATCGCTGGGCTTATCTTGCCGTAGTGCTAGACCTGTTTGCCAGAAAACCTATTGGCTGGGCTATGAGTTACTCTCCTGATTCGGAATTGACAGTCAAAGCCTTAACGATAGCTCATGAGTCTAGGGGGAAACCGGAAGGTGTGATGTTTCACTCCGACCAAGGAACCCATTATACCAGTGTTAAATATCGCCAATCGCTGTGGCGATACAAGATAAAACAGAGCTTGAGTCGCAGAGGAAATTGCTGGGATAACAGCCCAATGGAACGCTTCTTTAGAAGCTTAAAGACTGAATGGATTCCAACAGCGGGTTATCGGAATCTGGCAGAGGCCAAAAAACACATCGGAAATTACATTCTGGGGTATTACTCACAGGTGAGGCCGCATCAATTTAACGGCGGTAAAACGCCAAATAAGGCGGAGCAGATTTACTGGTTAAATTGCTCTAAAGACGTGGCCAAATTTACTTGACCACTACATATTGAGGGAGGTAATGAATTAAGTGCAGATTTGCTAAGTAGGCTTAACTCGCGCTTGAAAAGTATTTTGGTTACTGAGATTGTAAGGTCTTCCTGATCTTTGTTTTAGTAGTGGATTTTTGTATTTCTTCTTTCCCACAACTTAGGCTAACTTAACGTATTTAAATCCTTTTTAAGCATGTTTAAGGCAGGTTTTTGGGAAGGAGTCTGTAGTTTAACTTGTTGATATTTGTATAATAATATGTTAATAGAGTCTTCGTCTCATAACTGGTAGGTTTGTGTTCAAGTCACAGATGAGGCACCATTTTAATTTTTTCTAATAGTTGCTAATAACTTTATTCACTATTCTTAAATTTTTTTAGCACTTTATTGGTGCAATTCTAATTCCTCTAAATAACAAAATATTCATTAATCCATTCAAAATCAATACCTTATGTTTATGGCATGGTCACTGCTAACTTAGTTATTACAAATTTTATATTTCATAATAACTAAGGCGTTTAGGGTCGGGTGGTGAGTGATGGATAACAAGCAGTCTTTATTCAGGCATGAAGATGCAAAGTTACCTAATTTTTTAGCATTTACCTATATTGCGTTAACGTATGTGTTTGGCTTTGTGTTTGTTTTGTCAGAGCCTCTTTGGCTGAATGTAATTGGTGTGGTGATGTTGGCGCACTCGATGGTGATTGCCGCTTATTTGATTCACGAAGCCGCGCACCACAGTTTGTTTAGGAATAAAAAACATAACCAGTGGTTTTCTGAAATCCTGTTATGGGTCACGGGCACCAGTTATTCTCACTTTGAAGATATTCAAAACAAACATAACCGACATCACATTGACCGAGCCGATGTGGTTTCTTTTGATTTCCGTCCTTTATTACAAAAGCATCCTCTGTTTTTAAAAGTCATTAAAGCTTTCGAATGGGCGTATATTCCGGCACTGGAAATTTGGATGCACTTTTTGGTGATTGTCCTTCCGTTTATCAAAGAGAGTCGTCGTGCACGCAGAACCCATGTCGTGACGGTTCTGATTTTAAGAGTGGCTTTTTTCTGGGGCTTGGCGTCCATTTCCATTGATGTGCTTTGGTTGTATCCCATCGCTTATTTAATGTTTTTGACGGTGATGCGTTTTATGGATGTGCATCAACATACTTATGAAGTGTTTGAAACATTGGATCAGAAAAGAGGACCAGAGGCGAAACTCAGAGACGCTGAGTTTGAAGAACATAATACCTATTCTAATTTGTTGTCGCTGCGTTACCCTTGGGTGAATTTGTTGGTGTTGAATTTTTGTTATCACAATGTGCATCACAAAAGCATGCTGCAACCTTGGTATCGATTGCCGAAACTGCATGCCGAGATGTTCGGCAACGACTATCAGCAGATTTTGACCTTTAAGCATTTAATCAAAAGTTTTCATCGTTATCGTGTGCCGAGAATCCTGAATGGCGATCCGGTTAATCTACCGGTGAAGCAAGATGAAGGGGAAAGTTTTATCGGGGTGGATGGGGTTTCCTTTTTAACCGCACATTAATCTTAAAAGAGCAGGCTTATGACACAAGTAACCAAATTTTGGCCGATTTTAACCGGTCGACATACCTACGAAAAAACGCTTTCAACTCGAAATAGAGGGCATGGAGAGTTGATCAAAGCACCGATTTTGGCATATTTGATTGAAACGACAAATGGTCGAATTTTGTTTGATGTGGGGTGTGATTACCAAAAGATTCAACAAGACGACCAAAGAAAGCAATATTACGAAAATGATGCCTTTCCGTTTGGTCCACCAGAAATGTCTGAAGAAGAGCGACTGCCGAATCGTTTGGAAGTGTTAGGTCTTCAGTCGGAAGATATTGATTTGGTTTTTTGTAGTCATTTGCATTTTGATCATGCGGGTGGGTTGTGTGAATTTTGTCATGCGGAAGTGCATGTGCATGCAAAAGAAATGCAGGCGGCTAAAGAGCCGGCGGATGATGCCTATTTTGCTTCGGATTTTGAATTGCCTTTGAACTGGAAGATTCAAACGGGTGAGTATGATTTGGTGCCGGGTGTCAGCGCGATTGAAACACCGGGACATACTGCGGGGCATATGTCGATGTTGATTGAGATGCCAAAAGGCAGCCCGATTTTATTGGCGGGCGACGCGGCCGATCTTTCTGAGAATATCGAAGAAGAAATCGCCCCGGGATTGTGTTGGCAAGACAATGAGCAACTGGCGATTGAAAGTATTCAGAAGTTGAAATATCTAAGCCAAAAAAATGAAGCCAATTTGTGGCCGAATCATGACTGGGAATTTTTTCAGCGCCATAATCGTTTTCCAAAACATTTTGAGTGATGCGAATGGAACTTAAATTGTTTAAAAGCCTTTGGGGCAATACGCTTAAATTTGACCAGGCCTGCCTTCAAGCCAAAGACGCTTTGTTTGATGGAATTGAAGGCCCAGCGCCATTAGTCGTTACCGAACAGAAAGAGTGGCGCGATCAGTTAAATCAAAATGGATTGGATTACATTGCCGAGATTGTCACCGGTGGGGATTATGTGCCTCAGCGAGATTGGACGCCCAAACAACACTTGGATGATTTTAAAAGACGGCTGGAAGCCAGTTTGATATTGTCGCCTGTGGCGGCCACCTGTTTAACCGGTTGTGATGCTTGGGAAGAATCTCAAAGTGTGGACTTTTATGGCGAGGCGTTAGGTATTGCAAAAGAGTATGGGCTGCCGTTGAGTTTTGAAACGCACCGGAGTCGTCCTTTCTTTAATCCGTGGTCGACCTTAAGAATCGTGCAGCAATTGCCGGATTTAAAGTTGACCGCGGACATCAGTCATTGGTGTGTGGTGTGTGAGCGTCTGATGGATTCGGAAATGGAGACATTGATGCAGTTGGTGCCACGGGTGGCGCATGTCCATGCTCGCGTTGGATACGATCAAGGACCTCAAGTACCTCATCCGGCTGCACCGGAGTATGAAGCGGCACTGCGTTCGCATCAGACTTTTTGGCAAGCTATTTGGCATGATCATTTGGATCAGGGCAAAGCCTTTACAACCATGACCCCGGAATTTGGGCCGGATGGTTATTGTCATTTATTGCCTTTCACGCAAGCACCTGTCGCGGATATCTGGCAAATCAATCAATGGATGGCGCAAACCGAGCGTCAGCATTTCAATCAGTTTTTAAAGTCTCAAGTTTAATCAATACGAAAATTAATAAGGATCTTTTATATGGAAGCAGTCGCGATCTTCGTGCTTTTTAGTGCCTCAGTTTTATGGGGGTTAACCTGGCTTCCTTTGAAGTATCTGAATCAGATGGGGTTTGATGGGGTTCCGTTGACCCTTTTTTTGTATCTGATTATGTTTATTTTGATTCTGCCTTGGGCTTGGCGGGAACGGCATCATATTTTAACGTCATGGAAAGTGTTGTTAGGGGTGGCTTTGTTGGGCGGTGGTGCCCAGCTCGCTTTTAATACTGCGCTGGTTTATGGCGAAGTGATTCGGGTCATGGTGTTGTTTTACCTGGTACCGCTTTGGGGCGTACTGGGAGGGCGCATCTTTCTCCAAGAGAAGATTGATCAGATCCGATGGCTGGGGGTGGGATTTTCAATTTTCGGCGCCTTTTTAGTGGTGGGTGGGTTGCACGCTTTTGTGGCGCCTCCCTCATGGATTGACGGGGTTGCCTTGTTGTCTGGATTTTTATTTGCGATGAATAATATTGTGTTTCGTGTTTCACAGGCAGTTCCGGTCAAAATTAAGTTAGCGTTCATGTTTTTCGGTGCTTTTTTATTGGCAGGCGCGGTTATTACTCAGATGGAGATTCCAGTGTCATTCGATGTTTCTGGCCAGGCCTGGGGGATTTTATTCCTATATGCTGCTGTTTGGATGATGGCCGCTAATTTTGGAACGCAGTGGGCGGTCACACATATTGAGGCAGGGCGTTCTTCCATCATCATTATCATGGAATTGGTGACTGCGGTGGTGTCGGCGAGTTTGATTTTAGGTGAGACCATGACACCGCTGGAAATGGTTGGCGGCAGTTTGATTATGTTGGCTGCTTTTTTAGAAGCTCGACGCGCACAATAATGAAACATTATGTGATTTTATGTTCTATATTGATGCAAAAAATATTTTTATATACGTCTTTTAAAAGATTGTTATTTTGTTAACTTTTTGATAAATAATGATTTATAGAAAACTGGTTCATAGTGTGTTTATAAGTTATTACCTTTCTTTTAATTTGTAATAACTTAGGGTGGTGTCAAGATGTTCTCTCGTAAAAAACTATTAGGATTGTTCTCAGGATTATTCCTTTCCGCTCAAGCGCTTTCAGTGAGTGCGGAACCGTTGAAAATTGGTTACAGTGATTGGCCAGGATGGGTTGCTTGGGAAGTAGCCATTGAAAAAGACTGGTTCGCCAAAGAAGGTGTGGATGTTAAGTTTGAATGGTTTGATTATGTTGCTTCTATGGATGCATTCGCAGCGGGGCAAATCGATGCTGTGGGTATGACCAATGGTGATGCTTTGGTGACCGGTGCGACAGGCGCGCAAAGTGTCATGTTCTTAATGAACGATTACAGTAATGGCAATGACATGGTGATTGGTGCCCCAGGCATTGATTCGATTAAAGATTTAAAAGGTAAGAAAGTAGGCGTTGAAGTTGGTTTCGTGAGTCATTTATTACTGTTAAATGCTTTAAAAGACAATGGGATGTCAGAATCTGATGTAACGTTGGTGAACGTTCCAACTAACGAAACGCCACAAGTATTGGCTTCTGGTCAAGTGGATGCGATTGTGGCATGGCAGCCAAGTTCAGGTTCAGCTCTGGATCTTGTTCCTGGATCAAAACCGATTTATACCAGTGCGGATGAGCCGGGTCTAATCTATGACATGCTATGCGTCTCTCCAAGCAGTTATTCTGCGAAGCGTGACGAGTGGGAAAAAGTGGCTAAGGTTTGGTATAAGGTTGTTGATTACGTGAATGATCCTAAAACCAAAGCGGATGCGATTGCAATTATGGCATCACGTGTCGGGTTAACGCCTGAGAAGTATAGTCAGTTTGTAAAAGGGACTAAGATCTTATCTTTAGAAGAAGCTAAGAAACACTTCAAGAAAGGTGACGGATTTAGCTCAATCTATGGTTCAACCAAGCTATCTGATGACTTTAACGTTGCCAATAAAGTTTACGCTGATCCACAAGATATCAAATCATATATTGACCCTTCTATAACGCTGGGAATGTAATCCAACCCAGTCGTTTTAAATAATCATAGCCGCAGCTCTGCGGCTATTTTCTTAATTAAATTCTTTTTCATTTTCAATATATTGTTAGAAGGTCTCTTTCTGGCAAGGGGTTGGTTTGTGTATGAAAAAGAGGGATTTTAGGTAGAAAAAAATGAACCAATGGCATCAGATGACATGGGAAGAAGTGTCCCGATTGGTGAATTCCGGTATCGATTCGGCGTTGTTACCGGTAGGGGCGACGGAACAACATGGTCCGCATTTGGGTTGTGGGATGGATTCGGAGATTGCCAGTCAACTGGCAGAAAAAGTCTCTGAACAAACGGAGGTGGCTTTATTGCCGACATTGCCTTATGGCTGTTCCATCGGGCATTCAGAACGCTGGCCGGGCACGATTGCACTGCAACCGAAGACCTTAATCGATGTGGTTAAGGAAGTTGGCGATTGGGTGCATGCTTCCGGGTTTAAGCGATTGTTTATTTTAAACAGTCATGTTTCCAACTTCGCCCCTTTACGCTGTGCGTTGGAAATGCTGCGTGCGGAGCATGATGGTTTTATGGTGGCGCTGGTCAATTCGGCAACGGTGAGTGAGCGAGTGAAAGACCGCCACTTTGAAGATGCCGAAGACTGGCATGCCAATGAAGCAGAAACCTCGTTGATGATGGCGCTGGCGCCAGAGTTGGTACGAGAAGATAAATTGCAAGACAGTGATGACCCTGATCGAACGGAGAGCTGTGTGTTTTCGCACCCCGTAAACCGCACCAGCTTAAACGGTGTGACCGGATGTCCGAGTTTGGCAACGTTCGAAAAAGGCCAAGAGTTATTTAGCTGGATGGTTGAAGATTTAAGTTGTGTGGTCAAAAAAGGAATGACGGAAACGTCCCCTCTGCCGTATGGCTATTTTGATAAAACAAACCTTTAAAAGAGATAAGAAGTTATGAGTCATGATATTGAGAATAAGAAACAGGCATTAAAAGACATGGGCGTCAAATATTGTTTAGGCGCTTATGTCGATATTCATGGAATACCAAAGGGAAAATTTGTCCCGATTGATCATTTGGGGCATATGCTTGAAGGATCTGAACTGTACACCGGGTATGCACTGGATGGGTTAGGACAAATGCCGAATGAGGATGAAATCGCATCCGTGCCGGATTTAAACAGTTTAATTCAGTTGCCTTGGCAGCCGGAAGTTGCCTGGATGGCGGCAGATAACACTTTGCACGGCGAGCCTTATGAAATCAGCACACGGGTGGCTTTAAAGAAAGTACTGGCAGAAGCCGAAGAAATGGGGTTTGGATTTAATCTCGGTATCGAATGTGAGTTGTTTGTGCTGAAAGAAGAAGAGGATGGTTCCTTGTCGGTTCCCGATCGGGACGATAAGTTGATTAAACCTTGTTACGATGTTCGCAGCTTTATGAATCGTTTTACCTGGCTGGATAAGATGGCCACGACCATCAATGACCTAGGGTGGGATTTGTATTCGTTGGATCATGAGGATGCAAACGGTCAATATGAATTCGATTTCCAGTACAGCGATGCATTGACCATGTGTGACCGTTTTATTTTCTTCCGTTATATGGCAAAGCATTATGCACAGGAAGAAGGCTTGTTGGCGACATTGATGCCCAAACCGTTTGCGGATAAAACCGGGAATGGGGCGCACTTCAATATGTCGTTGTTCGATAAAGAAACCGGCAAGAATGTGTTTGCCTGCGACCCGAAAGATGATCCAAGAGGGTTAGGGTTAACGGAACTGGGTTATCAGTTTATCGCTGGCGTTTTAAAGCATGGCCCGGCTTTATGTGCGGTGTTTTCACCGACGGTAAACAGTTATAAGCGACTGATTCGACAAGGGGCGATGGCGACTTTTTCTTGGGCGCCGGTGTTTAATTCGTTTGGTTCCAACAACCGAACCAATTCCGTGCGTGTGCCTTTAGGCGGCGGACGTTTTGAATCGCGTAACGCGGATGGTTCGGTCAATCCATATTTGGCTTCGGCACTTGTTTTGGCCGCTGGGTTGGAAGGCATTAAAGAGAAACTCGACCCAGGTTTGCCACAAGAAGAAAACCTGTATGAGTTGTCTGAAGCAGAAAGAGCTGAAAAAGGGATTGAATTCTTACCGCAAAACTTAGGTGAAGCGGTGCGTGCGTTTGCCGAAGATCCGTTTGTTGAAAAGGTGTTGGGGAAAGGCTTGAGTGATGAGTTTATTAAATATAAATCACAAGAGTGGGAAGAATATCATCGTACGGTATCCGCTTGGGAAATTGAGCGATACAGCCACTTGTTTTAACCGTTATTTTTCACTGTATTTGGAATGAAAAAACGACCAGGCCTGGTCGTTTTTTCGTTTGGACGGAGCGATATTACATTTCATATAGCCAATAAAAGCTGAAGCCTGGCACAATCAACGCATTGTTGAAAATTTCCGGACTCTGTCGGGTATATAAATCCATTAATTCACCATTTTGGTAACTTCCCCAGCTACTCACTTCTTCCAGATTCAAAGATTGCGGTTTGCTGTTGAAGTTAGCCACCACCAGTACGCGGTCGCTGAATTTGTGCGGGTCAAACCGGCTGATAACAAACAGGTTCTCATTGTCGACCTCAATCAGTTCTCGGTTGTTGAAGTCAGAAAACACGCTGATTTCCTTACGTACCGCAATCATTTTTTTCAAAGCACTGAAGATTTGATATTCGACTGTGCCTGTCGTGTTACGGCGTTCAGTTTTTTCCCAATCAATATGAGGACGATGCACCCAGCGATTATCATCCATTTTATTTGGATCAGATAAGTAGGCATCATCGTTCAAGGTTCCGATCTCATCACCGTAATAAAGCAAAGGGATACCACCAAATGCCAGAATCATGCTGTGCAGTAATAAAATGATTTTCACCGCATCTTCAGTGGCTTCAATGTCGCCGGTTTCCATGGCATATTGCAATCCAACCAACGAGGCAAGGGAGCCAGAGATACGAGCGTCACCGGTTTTGGCATTTTCACCAAACGGTAGACCTCGCGCATGCGAATCATCAAATTGTCCTGTTAAATAATCAATCAAAAATCGACGGTGAGAATTAGGGTCGTAGCCTGCTTTGATAATATCTTTGTCATCAAATCCAAGCCCGATGTCATCATGGCAGCGCACATAGTTCAACCAGGTTGCGCGCTCCAACTTGACTGGAAGGCTTTTGATGCCCTGATTCAACAATTTGGCATTTTTGGTCGCGACCGCATCCCACATCAAAGCCATAAACGTAGCGTTATAAGCGATTTCACACTCTTTGGCGATGACGGCATCTTCACCGAAGTATTTTGTGACTTCAACGGGGGCCACAATTGCTTCCGCAATAAAAAGTACGCCGGGTGCGGTGACCTGACAACAGTCTTTTAAAAGCTGTAAGATCAGGTGCGCTTCGTGTTCGTTTTGGCAGGTGCTGCCGATTTTTTTCCATAGAAAGGCCACGGCATCCAATCGAAGAATGTCTGCCCCTTGATTGGCCCAAAACAGAATCACATCGAGCATCTCGATAAAGACGGCAGGGTTGCTGTAGTTCAAATCCCATTGGTAATTGTTGAAGACCGTCATGACCCAGCGCTGCATTTCCTCATCCCAAGTGAAGTTACCGGGAGCGGTTTCAGGAAAGACCTCCAGCATGCTTTGTTCAAACATGTCCGGAATATTGCGAGATTCAAATGTGTAAAAGTAGTCTTGATATACGGGGTCACCAGAACGTGCTTTTTGCGCCCATTCATGTTCATCCGAGGTATGGTTCAACACCACATCGAGCACCAGAAGCAGGTCTCTTTGCTGCATTTCAGAAGACAATTCGTTCAAATCTTCTAACGTTCCGATACGGTCGTCGATTTCACGAAAGTCGCTGATGGCGTAGCCACCGTCACTTCGCCCTTCCGGACATTTCATGATTGGCATAATGTGCACGAGGTTGACGCCCAGTTCCTGAAAATAACTCAAGTGTTCTTTCATGCCTTTCAGGTCATTGGCAAACCCATTGGAGTAGAGCGCCATGCCCACCCATTCTTGACTCAGAAACCAGTTGTAATCATCTTCCCTTTCAATGTCCAAATCCTTCAACTTGTCCGGGCGCTTGATGTATTGGCGTGCCATGGTCTCGACTAATCGTAGAGATTGTTCTTTAAAATCTGGTCGATTACCGTAAAGTCGGTCAAACAAGGAATGAATGGCGTAGAAGTTTGCACCCAGGCGAGTGTAGAAATGCCGTAAGTCCTGTTCATAAATATCTGGCTTAATCTGATTTAGGATATCGTTGAGTAAAGAATGAGATATTTGTTCGTACATACGCTACCTAATAGTTTGAATTAAACGATCTTGGGTGCTACTTAACGTGTCTGGTTACTAAAGTGTATCAATAAATTGTTGATAAAATGCGGGGTCGGTAGATGTGGCACCCCGGATACCGATGACTTGACTGGCAAATCCTTGTGCTGCAGCCAATGTTTTTTCAATTGACCACTTAGACATTAGACCATGAATGTAAACCGCAGTAAAGGCATCGCCAGCGCCAACGGTGTCAACAAATTTGGCTAAATCATCCGGTTTTTTTTCATGAAATTGGTTGTCTTGGGTGAGCACAATGGGGCCTTCACTCCCTCGTGTGACAATCACTTGCTCCAAGTCAAACTGGTTCTGAAATTGACGCATTTCAGATTCAGTATGGTTTGTGGCAAACCCGAGTGTTTTGAGTTCATCAATGTTTAGTTTGACCCAAGTCGCTCGAGATAACCACTGTTCGACATCGTCTTTCTGCCACCACGGGTCACGAAGGTTTACATCTAAAAATAAAGGCGCACCAGTGGTTTGGATGAGTGCTTCCAAAGCTTGGCGAGAGGGCTTGTTTCTCAAAGCTAAAGTTCCATGATACAGAATATCGGGCGGAGAGGGCAGCTTAATAAGGTGTTGATCAATAAAGTCATAAGCACTGTCAGGCGTAATCAGGTAATGGGGTTCACCCTCTTCAACGGTGATGGCGACTTGCCCGGTTGGATGGGTCGGATCCAGCTGAATATGGTCTGGCTTCAATCCCCATTCTTGAGCGCTCAAGATAATTTGTTTGCCTAGGTCATCCGTACCGACTCTTGAGATAAAGGTGGGCGAATCCCCCATTGCTTGAAGATGCCAGGCGATATTAAAGGGCGCGCCGCCCAATACTTTTTCGCCTGTTGGGAAACAATCAAACAGTACTTCGCCAAAAATGGCAATGTTAGAAGGGGTCATCATAATAGTGTGCATCACCTTTATTATGTTTTATATGTTTTGAAGTGTTGGAATGTAATGCCTAACGCCTTGTAAAACACCGGCAGCATAGTTGCCGTTTTCACCTGATTGGTTTTGTGCAAGGTATAAGGCTTCAGTCGTTTGATTGGCGTGTGCCAAATGTAACGCCTGCTTTTTAATGTCATCACTGGCGTTGGCAACCAATACCGAATGAATTTCACTGGTGAGTACCGGAAGATCATTGCCGCTGTCTCCTGCAAAAACAACTTCCTCCAAAGAGTAGTTTAGAAAACGTTGTAAAAACTGTATCGCATGCAGTTTGGTGGCATTTTTCGGTAAAATATCCAGCAAGCCAATATTTTCAGCTTCATCAATACTCCAAATCAAGCTGGCATCGACTTTCTGTGCTTGTAGCAGGGAATCGGCTTCTTTAAGTAATCGGTCAATATTGGTTGATAAGGAGACATAGTAACTGAGTTTATGGGTATTCTGTTTGCTCGGTTCTTGCAGCTCCATCCCTTCCAGAAGCGTTAATGTTTCGAGTAAGTCCTGGTGGGTTTTGCCATGCCAGTCTTGGTCGATGACGGATTCCCACTGGTCAAGTACTTGCCATTCATCTTGTTGTGTCTGGTAAATTTTCGTGCCGACATCGCTGATGACATAATCAGGATAAGGGAGTTGATATTCCTCGATGGCTTCTTGAACCAGTGCTCGATGGCGCCCGGTAACATAAACCAGTGTCACTTCCGGTCGGTCGCAAAAGGTTTTTAAGTCCTGTCTAGCGGTGGAGAGTTCTTTTTGAACACCATTTGGAATAATGGTTCGATCCATATCCGTGCAAAGTAATAATCGAGACGACATTAATTGGCTTCCCTTGAAAGTTCTTCCGGCGCGGTACAGCTGTCAAAGAAATCATAGTATTCCAAGGCTTCTAAGATGCCTTCTTCAAAGGGCTTTTTAGCAAAATAAATACGGTCGACATCAACCAATTGTGATAGCTCTTCTTTGTTTCGGTTAGCGACAACTGCGGCTAAAGCATTCCCTCGCATCATATCTTCATCGGAACCGGAACCGCCGGCGACAAAAATACGGTCCAAAGGAATTTCCCAGCGGTTAGCGACATAGCGCAAAGCCATTCCTTTGGATGCACGGATGGGAAGAATATCCAGATACTTTCCAAAAGACAGTTGTACATTGACGGATTGTTCTTCCCAATGCAATAGTTGTTTGATTTCTTCTACGTCTGCCATGCTGGTATCAATGATATAGCTCACTTTGAAGTGATTTTGCTCACTTTTAGGTTGTTTTTTCAAGCCGGGATATTTGTCCAGCATGCTTCGAATCTTATGCGGCATCCAGTGATAATCAATGTGTTTTTCCCATGATGTGTCCGTTGTCAATTTAGGCGCATAACTGATTTCAGTGCCGCTACTACTGATTAAAATATCCGGTTCAGGGATATGGTAATGCTTTAGAAGCCTTAAAGCCGAGTCTAAGCGCCGTCCGGTTGCAACGATAAACAGAGTGGTTTTTCGATGAGACCGTAAAAGCTGAATGAGGCTTTGCAAAGAGGCGGTGTCGCCTATTAAGTTTTGATCTAAGCTAGTGACGAATGCACGATCTCGGTACAGCTCGGTTCGTCGTTTGGTTATTTTGCGCTCTAGACGTTCATTTTCTTTCACGATTGGGCAAATCAAGTCGAGGTAGCTATTTGCATGTGCTTCCCAGGCATAATGGGTAAAAACACCTTTTAGACCCTTCTCGATATAGGTTTGTTTTAAGTTTTGATTGCCAAGTAATTTTAACAAGGCATCCGTAATCGTTTCAGGCTCTAGCGGGTCAATTAAGATACCATTTTCACAGTTACCGATAATGTCTCTTGGGCCACCATCTTCTGTGGCGACAATCGGGAGGCCAGATGCAGCAGCTTCAATTAAAGTCAAACCGAACGGCTCGGTTAATGCCGGGTTGACGAACACACCGCCCGATGCGGCAGCAATCCGATAGATAAACGGGACTTGGTCTCGTTGATGGTGCTTAGGCAAGGTGACTTTGCCATATAAATCGTAGCGGTCAATGGCCACCAACAAATCATGAAAAACATGGCGTGCGCCATCTTCTAAATCGTCAATATCGTCACGATTACCAGCGATAATAATTAAATTGGCCAGTGCTTGCAAGGGTTTAGACTGGCCATAAGCTTCAATCAGGGCTGTGATGTTTTTGCGTGCGTCCGGGCGCGACAACGCCAATATAATGGGTTTGTCAGGCGTCTTTAAGTGTTGGGTCAATTCAAAATAGAGATCAGACGTGAGTTCGTCACCTTTGGGTGGCATAAAATGATTTAAGTTTGTTCCCGGAGGGACGACCCTCATTTGTTCCGGTTGGTAGAAATCATACAACTCATACTGTTCTTCAATTTCCTGATGCGTACTGGTAATGACTCTTTCTGCCGAGGCCAAGGTTTCTTCTTCCGCATCAATCCGGCGTGTCATGTTATAGACAGATTCGATTTCATCTGCGCTTAGGCCGCTGGCTAGTAATCGTGCTCGTTTCACACGACCTAAGGAGTGCCCGGTATGAATCAATGGAATCGCCAGCTGGTTGGCTAAGTGGTAGCCTACATATCCTGCGTCAGCATAATGGCTGTGGATAATGTCCGGCATTTTTTTCTGCAATCGCAGGTAATCCATCATATTGTCGGTATAGGCATCAAGGTAATCCCATAGGCGCTCTTTGGCAATGTATTGATCGGGGCCGGCAGGAATTCGAACAATATTAAATTGGTCACTGACGGACTCGATGGGTAGGGCGTACTCTTCTGAAACAGCTGAGTCGATGACTTGACGGGTAAATAAATCCACCTTGCTGACGGCAGGATGATTGGCTAATGCTTGTGCCAGCTCAAGGACATAAAGGGTTTGTCCGCCGGTGTCGGCATCTCGTCCGAGTTCTAGATTTTGTCCACGAATCAAACCGTGCACACTGATTAATGCAATGTATAACTGACCCGCCTGTTCGTTCTGTTCGCTCATAGTTAGTGTTTCACTTATCTTGGTCGTTGAACGCGTATGTGTCGTGGTTATCACTCTTAAAGAGTGATGCAAAAGAAATGTGTTGCTTACGGAAGACTAAGTGTTTCCGATTTTATACGTATGAATTTTTTAAAAGAAGTTAGTTTGATTGTACAAAAAGTGACAAAGAAAACAAGGATAATTCAAAAAAATGACCAGGCCTGGCCATTTTTTGAATCGATTCAGGACGTTACTTAGGAGGGTTTTTCTGTTGCATCCAGTTTCGCCAACCGCCCGTCTCAGTGATTTCAGTGGCGCCTTCGATGCCATAAGGTTCGCAAATGAACCCCACCACTTGATCGCCCTCGATCAGTTCTACTTTTCCGAGCCCTAATGGAGAGGGGATTAATGCGAGAAAAGACCCTAAATGTTGTTTCGGCATCGCCCAAACCTCGACTTCGATGGAACTTCCTTTTGAGTCATCCTTGACTAAACCGGGTTTTAAAATAGGACCGCCAGCCAGTTCAAAAAAACGATATTTGGGCGCGGTTTGAGTGGTTTTCAATAATTGCGCTCCACGCTCAGTTAATTGAGTGTTTAGCGGAAAATCGGTGAGGTGGGCACCGACCACCGCTAATGGAATGGTATCGGGTGTTTGAAAAAGGCTTGAGTTCGCAGTGGGAAGAGGGGTTTTTTTAGCGCCAGCCACGTCAACAAAATGAGCATGAAGTTCATCAGTCAACTGTAATAGCTTGCGGTCACTTCCAGCTGGAGCGAACAAAGTGATGCCGGTTGGCATCTGGTCGGCTCTGAATCCTGTTGGCATGGCCACGGCGGCATAATCCAGCAGATTCATAAAATTGGTGTAGGTGCCGAGTATCGAATTTAACCCGATTGGATCAGACTCGATTTCCTCAATACTGAAAATAGTGGGGGTGGTTGGCGTTAAAAGACAGTCTACGGTTTTCCAGATGGACTGCGTTTCATTTTGCGCCTTTTGTAAGGCATAGCTGCCTTTGTAGGCATCCACTGCGGAGAGATTTCTTGCCCCGGCAATGATATTGCCGACTGTAGGGTCAAGTACAGATTCATTGGCTTCAAAAAAGGACTCAATAGCAGCATAACGTTCCGCAACCCAAGCACCACCATACAGTAATTTAGCGGTTTCCAGCCAAGGCTGAAAATCAATTTCTTTGATTTCAAATCCAAGTGTTTTGAGTGTTTTGATGGTCTCAATAAAATTGGCTTCAGCTTTTGCATCATCATTGAAGATTAAACTGTTTTTGTCAGGAATACCAATCACCGGTTTTGTTGGCCATGCAGGAGGCGTTAAGGTGATTTCCGTTCGACTGAAATCATCGGTTGAATCTGGCTGAGCTGCGGTGTCAAAAACGGTATAAGCGTCTTGTGCATTTAAGGCAAAGATGCTCACCACGTCTTGAGAACGCACCGCTGGGACGACTCCAGATGTGCTTAACAGTCCTTTCGAGGGTTTTAGACCAATCAAGTTATTAAACGCTGCTGGTACACGACCGGACCCCGCTGTATCGGTGCCGAGTGAAAAACTGCACAACCCTAAAGACAGCGCCACGGCCGACCCTGAACTGGAACCGCCTGAAATCATGTCGAAATCAAATGCGTTATGACAAACCCCGTAAGGTGAGCGTGTCCCCACCAGACCCGTTGCAAATTGATCCATATTGGTTTTGGCGAGAGGAATTGCGCCGGCATCAATCAAAAGTTGCACCACAGTGGCTGATTGCTTAGGCATATAAGCGAATTCTTTGCAGGCCGCCGTGGTGGGAATGCCTTCCAAATCAATATTGTCTTTTATGACAAATGGAATCCCCCAAAGTGGCAGACTGTTCGGGTCAGTCGATTCCAGCCGAGTTAGATAAAATTCCAGTTCCTGTTCAGTCAATAGATGAGTAAACAGGTTGTAATCAGCATATTCCCGTGCTTGTTGCCTTAGCGTCGCGACCAGTTTTCGGGGGGTTAATTCCCCTGACTCATAGCTTGTTTGTAATTGAGAGATACGACAGTCCATTAGTCTGTGACCTCCATAACCATTAATGCTTGACCATTTTGAATGAGGTCGCCTTCATTAATTAAGATTTCAGTAATCACGCCATCGGTTTCTGCTTCCACTGGAATTTCGATTTTCATGGTTTCTAAAATCGCAATCACGTCGCCTTCTTCGACTTTATCGCCCGGCTTAACGGTAATTTTCCAAGCACTTCCGGTAATCGGCGACAGTGCCGCTTCAAACCCTTCCGGGATTTCGGCCATCGGCTCATTCGCAATTTCTTCTTGGTCTGAAGACACATCGTAATTGGCCTGACCGTTTTCTTCCCAGCGTTGACGTTCGGCTTCAAACGCGGCTTGTTGCTTGGTTCTGAAAGCATCAATGCTGTCGGATTCTTCGGCCAAAAAGGCTTGGTATTCTTTCAGTGATAAGGTCGTTTCTTCAATCGAAATATCGTAGCGACCTAATGGGAAGTCTTGTCTGGCTTGCGCCAACTCTTCTTCACTGACCGGATAAAATTGGATCTGGTCAAAGAAGTCGAGCAACCAGGGTTTGCCAGGTGGGAAAAATTTTGTATTGCGATAAGCGTTCCACATTTGAATGGTTCGACCTACAAATTGGTAACCGCCCGGGCCTTCCATACCGTAGACGCACATATATGCGCCTCCAATCCCAACGGCATTTTCCGGTGTCCAGGTGCGGGCCGGATTGTATTTAGTGGTGACCAAACGATGACGAGGGTCAAGCGGTGTGGAAACCGGTGCGCCCAGATATACATCGCCTAATCCCATTACTAAGTATTTGGCTTCGAATACAATGCGTTTTACATCTTCGATCGAATCCAACCCGTTGATGCGGCGAATAAACTCAATGTTGCTCGGGCACCAAGGGGCATCCGGACGAACCGAATTCATGTATTTTTCAATCGCGAGCTTGGTGCTCGGATCATCCCAAGACAATGGTAATTTCACAATCCGGCTTTTCACGGTTAAATCTTGTGCCGAAGAAATTTCTTCTTCCAACGCAATCAGTTTTGCAATGATGTCTTTTTGAGAAATCTTGCGAGGATCATAGTGCACTTGCAAAGATCGGATACCAGGGGTTAAGTCATTTAAAAATGGCCAGGCCTGGTCGTTTCTCAGTTGTTTGAGTTTATCTGTCAGTACCTGGATTCGGAACCGTAAAGCCAAATCCAATTCCATTGCACCATATTCAATTAAGACATGGCTGTCCCCAGAGCGGCGGTATTTGACACCGAATTCATGCTCTTTATCCGACAGCTCAAAGGCGAGGCACGATTGTTCGGTGGGTTCCTTTAAAAACGTTAAAGCGGGTAAGGCTTTTGGCGTTAAGCTTTGCAAAGCAGCTTCTTGTGCTTTTAAAGCGGTTTCTGCCATTTCAGTCGAAACGGGTTTGAAACGGATTTTATCGCCAGGGCGTAATTGCCCCATTTTCCATTGTTCCGCTTCGATGATGGTCGCCGGACAGACGAACCCACCTAGGCTAGGCCCATCCTGCGCCAGAATAACCGGCATATCACCGGTAAAATCAATCGCGCCAATCGCGTAGGCATTATCGTGAATATTGGAAGGGTGTAATCCGGCTTCGCCGCCATCGGTTCTTGCCCAATTGGGTTTTGGACCATTCAATCGAATCCCGGTTCGACTGGAGTTGTAATGCACTTCCCAGTCGGTGGAGAAGAAGGTTTCGATGTCTTCCTCCGTAAAGAAATCCGGACACCCTTGTGGACCGTAAATCACGGCGATTTCGGCATAATTGGTCAACTCTGGCATCAGTTCCGATGGTAGGTGGTTTATTTGTGTGTCGTCAACAGAGGTCGATAAATGCAATACATCGCCGGCACGCAATAGACGGCCGGCATGACCACCAAAGCCACCCAATGAGAAGGTGGTTTTACTGCCCATATAATCCGGTACATCAAAGCCACCTTTGACGGCTAAGTAAGCTCTCTGCCCCAGTGATTTAATGACTTTTGATTTCAGTTGTTGCCCGGCTTTCACCGATACGGCTTCATTTTGCGGGATCGGTTGTTTATCTAGCGTAGGGTTGATATTAGCCCCGGTAATACAAATCACCGTATCGCGGTCAAACTTCAAGCTGACACCGGAAACCGTCATTTCAATGGTGGCCGCTTCTTCTTCGTTGTTCAAACAGCGGTTTGCCAAACGATGGGAGAGGGCATCCATCGGCCCGGAAGGCGGCACGCCGATGTCCCAATAGCCTAAACGACCAGGGTAACTGACCAGCATCGAGTGTGTACCCGGGTTGGTGATTTCGACCGTACTCGGTTGGTGAGTAAAGCTATTTAAAAACTGGGTATATAAGTTTTTGGCTTTGATAAACGCAGGCGCATGGCTGAGTGCAGCCAGGTAAATAATGTTGGTTTCAAACCCATCGATACGGGTCTCACCCAAAGCCGTCTGAAGTTTGGTGACCGCCGTTGCACGATCATCGCCTTTCACAATGATTTTCGCCAGCATCGGATCATAATAAGAACTGACATCTTGTCCGCTGGTACACCAAGTATCAACACGGCAATCTGTTGGCATTTTCCAACCGGTCAGTTTTCCTGAGCTGGGTTGGAAATTTTTGAAAGGATCTTCGGCGTAGACACGTACTTCAATAGCATGACCTTGTGCTGGCTTAACCGCTTCTGGAAATGTCTGGTCGTAAGCCACTTGAATCATCCATTGAACCAAATCGACATCACGCACGGCTTCGGTAATCCCATGCTCGACCTGTAAGCGGGTGTTGACCTCCAAGAAGTAATATTGATTGGTATCGGCATCGTAGACGTATTCAACCGTTCCGGCAGATTGGTAATCTACCAGCTCACCCAGTCGAACGGCATGGGCTTCCATTTCGGCGACCTGTTCTCGACTGATACCGACAGCGGGGGTTTCTTCCACCACTTTCTGGTTTCGACGCTGCAATGAACAATCACGTTCACCAAAGGAAACCACTTTGCCAAGCCCATCCCCGAAGATTTGAATTTCAATATGGCGTGCATTCACCACGAATTTTTCCAGGAAAATGCCGCTTTGACCAAAAGAGTTTTGACTGAGACGCGCGACCTGCTCAAATGCTTCTGCAAGATCATCCGGCGTATCGCAACGTTGCATCCCAATACCCCCACCACCAGCGGTACTTTTTAACATCACCGGGAAACCAATGCGGTCTGCTTCTTGTTGCGCGTCTTCGAGTGAGGAAAGTAAGTCTGATCCCGGTAGTAACGGTACATTGGCTTTTATGGCAAGCTCGCGTGCAGTGTGTTTGAGTCCGAAATCGCGAATATGGTCAGGTGCCGGTCCAATGAATTTAATGCCCATGCTTTCACAGGTTTCGGCAAACCCATCGTTTTCACTTAAAAAGCCATATCCTGGGTGAATGGCTTCCACACCAAGTTCTTGCGCTTTTTCCAAGATAAGCGGTACGTTTAAATAGGTTTCGGTTGCTACATTGCCTTTCAAGAAAATGACTTCATCTGCTTGCTGTACGTGCAATGACGCGCGGTCAGCATCGGATGCCAGCACCACTGACTGAATGTTCATTTGTTTCAAGGTACGGATGATTCGGGTTGCGATGGCTCCGCGGTTGGCAATGAGAATTTTCTTAAACATGGCTATTCCTTTTCAGCTCGTTCTGAAGGGTTCAATTTCGTTTTGCTGTTTATTTCCAGATAATCATTTCGACAGGCGTCGGGTTATATCCATTACACGGGTTATTCAGTTGCGGACAATTGGAGACCAAAATCAAGGTATCCATATGAGCTTCCATTTCCACATAGCGTCCAGGAGCAGAGATACCGTCATCAAAATCTAAATGTCCATCTGGCGAGACCGGAACATTCATGAAGAAATTGATGTTGCTGGATAAGTCGCCTTTAGTCATTGGCTTATCGGCATTGCATTCACATTGCCCGAGTGCCGTTAAGAAAGAATCGCGACAAGAGTGCATGTGTCTTTTCTCGATGGCATAGCGCACAGTGTTACTCTCTGCTGAGCACGCGCCACCAATCGTGTCGTGGCGACCACAGGTGTCATCCACAATCGTCAACATGGGGTTCAGTAAGTTCGACTGAAGAACGGACCCCTTGGTTAAATAAATATTGCCTTGCTCCCGAATCGTATCCGTCGCTGAATAACGCTCGGAATGGTCATGAGCATTGTAAAACAAGGTATCTACCGCTTGATTGCCTTCAAGGTCGACGATGCGAAAGCGCTGCCCGGCTTTGACTTCATGCATCCAAGGATCGCCTGCTTCGACGACTTCACGATAAACAATTCGATTGGCATCAATATTAGCATTCGTCATTGGGATTTTCTCCATAGTAGATTTTGGTGTTGTAATAAGCGCGTTCATTTTCCGCGCGATGTAAGCGGCACGCATCGTCTTTTTTGATAACATCGGCTTTGAATACGGTCAACTCAATTGGTTTTGGGTTGTATTCAGGGGCGGGGTCAAGCGGGTGTTGAACGGTTGAAAGGCAGACAATGGCGTCCATTTCAAAGCGTAGGTCAACATAATTTCCCGCAGATGAATTGTTTGGCACATAGGTCATGCTGCCGTCATCTTCTACGCGGACTTTACTGAACCAGTTGATATTGGGCATGATATCACTGGCATTCAGCCCCCATTTTTCCAGTTCATTTAAAAGACTGTCGTAGCCGTTTTTAAAGTAGTCGTTATGAGCAGTCTGGTAGCTTTTGTCACCATATTTTTGTTGGACTGATTTGGCGTGAGATAACCCACCGATAGTGTCATGCCAACCACAGGTGTCTTCGATAATTGAACAGATGACACGTCCCATATCGGTAAAACACATATTGGGCTTCGTCAAAAACGCGGTTTTTTGGGCTTTTAATGTGTCGGGCATGTTGTAGCGTTCATTTTTAACCTCAATGTTGTTCATTAACATTGATACATTGGCGTTGCCTTCAATGTCAGTTAAACGAAGCACGGTGCCGCGACGAATGATGCCGGACCAATGTGCGCCACCCGGCAAATGTTCTTGCCAGATAAAACCGCCAGGCCTGGTTGTTTTTTGAGAAAGGTTAGCAGTATTTTCAGTCATCAGACGTCTCCTGTGAAAAATCATTGGATGCCGTAAAAATTGGCGGCAAAGCAAAATTGGTTAAGTAAAGATTGCCTGTTTTCACTCCTCGGTTCGAGAGAAATTTATGGCTGATTTTGTTTAAATCCTGTGCGGGTCCTTGCATTAGATTTACTTCTAATGTGTGGTGGTTCATCAACTGTATTTGTGTTGAGGAAATGATTTCCGCGACATATTGATGCTTTAGCTGATTCAGTTTCATTTGCAAACCGGGTACAGCATGGTCATAAACCAGAGTTAAGGTGCCTGCCATGACTTCATTTGTATGATCTTGCTGGTATGCCGACACTTCTCTTTGAATGATTTCAGCCAATAGCGCAGAACGGTTGTTGAAACCTCGGTCAACGACCAGTTTGTCCAAATCTTCCAATATTTTGGCGGGTAAAGATGCGCTGGTTCTGACTAAGTGATTATTATTTTGTGTCATTAGAATATATCCGGTACTTCAGCATTAACGGGAACAAGGCGCACCATGCTTAATTTTTCTTCAAAATCTAGCTCTGGTTGTGGCGGGTGAACCAAACTTTCCAAGTATTCTTTAGTCGCCATAAATTCTGGGCTGAGCATGGTGTCTTCTTCTCGGGGGCGAGGCAAAGGCACATTGACCACTTCATGCACGCGTCCAGGATTCGCGTCTAGCACTAAGATGCGATCAGCCAAATAAATCGCTTCATCCAAGTCATGCGTGATGAAAAAGATGGTGATATCAATGTTTTGCCAGATTTCCAGTAAATATTGCTGCATTCTTAGGCGGTTTTGAGGGTCAAGAGCCGCAAAGGGTTCATCCATCAGTAACACCTTAGGCTGGTTTGCCAGTGCTCGAATAATGGCCACACGTTGTTTCATGCCACCGGATAATTGATGTGGATAGGCCTCAGAGAACTTTTCCAACCCAACTAAATCTATCCATTGCAACGCTTCGGTTTCGGCTGAGTTTTTTGACATGCCACTTTGGGTTAAACCAAACATGACATTTTCTTTCACCGACATCCAGGGGAATAAAGAGTAGCTTTGAAATACCATGCCGCGATCAGGGCCAGGTTCGACGACTGCTTTGTTTTCCACATAAATTTCACCGGCTTCTTTGGTTTCCAGGCCTGCAATCAGGCGAGCCAGTGTCGATTTACCACAGCCAGATGGACCGACGACGCAAACAAATTCACGTTTATAAGCGGTAAAGTCGATACCATCGAGTACCTTATTGGTTTTTCCTTTATGTTCGAAAGATTTTTCAAGCGCATTAATCTCAAGAGCTTTAGGGCGTTCGGTAATGCGTTGATTGCGGTCTTTGATGGCCGGTGTTTGCCATTTTTCTAAGGGATGGTTTGATTGTGTCATTTGTCTCACTCCTTAGTGTGAACCATGCCATGGGAAAAGACGCTTCCCAATGCGAGCTAAAATCATGTCGGTAACAATACCGATGAACCCAATAATTAAGATGGCGGCAAACACATTGTCGAAGTTTTTATACCGTGCTTGCTGTGTGATGAACCAAGTAATCCCTGAACTGGTTCCGATTAATTCCGCTACGATCAAGTAAGTCCATGCCCAACCGAGCAGGATTCTCATATCTCGGTATAAATCTGGCAGTACACCTGGAATAATCACTTGACGAATCATCGAAATGCCTTTGCATCCTAGGGTTAATGATGCTTCAATCAATGCCATGTTCAGTTTTCGAGTGGTATTAGCCGAAATCAATACCATTTGAAAAAAGGTTCCGATAAAGATAATGGCAATTTTGGGGGCGTCATAAATACCAAGGATGGCGACCGCTAAAGCCCCAAAGGCCGGCGCGGGTAAATAACGAAAAAATTCGGTAAAGGGTTCGATTAAACGAGAGGCCGAATCATAGGTTCCAGCCAGCAGTCCAAGCGGCAAGCCAAATACCATGGACCAAAAGAACCCCCAAGCAATGATTTGAATGGAATGTCCTAGGCTTTCATGAAACCAGGGTTCGTTACTGCGTTTAGGCGGTGTTGTGAAAGCTGTGTAAAGCGCCGTAGCCACTTCATGCGGTGCTGGAAGATAAACCGGATTGGCCGGTTCACCTTTTGGCAAGTGAACAGGTTGCTCGGTTTCGGTTTGTTTAACGAGAATTTTATCGATCTCTCGTTGATAAATTTCTTTATCAATCAACGTGCCTTCTCTAAAGTAACTGACATCCCCCGGATCGGTGATTTCTACTTGCGGATGCCAGATGAAAGGCACGTAACTGACGATAGACCAAAGCAGAATCGGAATCGCAAAACTGGCGAAGGTTAACCAGTTTCTTGAACGTTTATCGAGTTCAACGCGTGGAGTGGTCCAAGATTTTGAAAGTATAGCCATAGAAAAGGTCTCTTGAGTTATGGTTTGTTTTTAAAGTAACAAACATAAACAGTATTACGTTTTTATTTAATCGTAATAAGCAATGGGTGTACCAGTTAAAAAAGACCTTTTAATTCAGTGTGTTAGGAGTTTTTAAAATTTATTTTTGGTGTTTTTTATTCGATTTGGTGCTTGTTTGAAGTATTTTGGGGCGTCTATTGAGGAGGTTGGAATAAGTCTAAGGCATTTTGGTAGGCGATTTTTTCGGCGACCGGTTTTGGGAGTTGTTCCAGCCATAGTCGAATTTTGCTGACAGCGTCGTCGAACCTTAACCAGCGTTGAGTGCTGAAGGTGTCAATGGCGGCCAGAAGTTTGTCTTGGTGTTGGATAAGGAAAGCTTTCCACTCCGGTTTAATCTGGCCTGATGCAGTAACAAATAAGTTATCTCTAACCGAAGTATCCATATATAGATGTGTTGGATGCCTTTTAAAAATCTTAGCTAAAGAGTTGGGGGTAGGGTGTGTTCCTAAGTGAGCCCAAATAACCGTTGTGTTAGGAGCAAGCTTGAAGATATGATCGACAATTTCGGCATCACCATGAATCATGATCATCAAGTTTCTTTGTTGAGCGGTCTTGATTACTTTGGCTAAGACCGGGCTATAGACATCTTGCTTAAAGATATGAAACTCTCCTATGCCTTGATAGGGGAAGTGGTCGAGTGTTGCGTTAAGACCGTTAAGCGTTGAGAGGTCAAGCATCCAGTTTGGCTTGTTTGCTTTGGTTTGATAAAGACTTAAAAAAGGAATAATCCGATTGGGCATCGCTTGATAGAGTAATTCGGTTTTGGCGGTAGGAGTGCTGGAAATTAAAGCGCCAATAATATGGTTTCGGTCATAACGTTGCTGAATCTGTTCTGGGGATAATGTCTGACTGTCCGCTAAAGAGTAATGTGAATGGCTGTCAAAAATGGGCATAGGTTCTGCGGCACTATTTAATGATAGCCCTATTGATAAGATCAACAGAACGGATTGAAGCTTTTTCATTTCGACCCTCTTATAAATGGTAAGTGACCAGTTCATTTATGCGTTGCTGATAATTTACCTCAGGTGTTGGTGCCTTTCCAATTGGGTCAATATTTTTTTCAGGGTTGTTTAGTAAGGTGTGAAATGTACCGACGGCACATTTTGCTAAAGGCTCTAGGTTGTAGCCCCCACCCAGTGAAAAGCTGATTCGGCCTCCGCAGAGCTCCTTGGCAGAGTTAAGGCATTTCTCTACGAGTTGGTTAAACCCGGTTACCGAGACCTGATGCTCCGCAAGAGGGTCTTGCCAATGTGCGTCATAACCGGCAAACACAATAATATGTTCGGGCTTGAAAGCTTCTAGCTTCGGGTGGATGACCTGGTCGTAGACATTTAGATAGGTTTGATCGCCAGCGCCTTTTGGGAAGGGGCAGTTCACGACGGTGCCTTTCGCGTTGTCTTTTCCTGTAAAAGTATGTCCGCCGGTCATCGGCCAAAACGGGTGCTGGTGAATCGAGACGGCCATAATGGAAGGGTCATTGTCCGACAAGTCTTGGGTGCCATTGCCGTGATGGACATCAAAGTCAATAATAGCAATACGCTTGACACCTCTATATTTCTGCAAGGCACGGGCGGCAATAATATCGGAATTAAAAATACAAAAACCCATGGCTTTATTTTGTAAGGCGTGATGACCGGGTGGACGAAGCAGGGCGAAACCATGGTCGATCTTTCGATCGTAAATGGCGAGATTTAAGTTAATGTTGCTGCCTGCCGCCATTTTGGCGGCATCAAAGCTGGAAGTGTTCAAGTAAGTGTCACCTTGGTATGGCTCGTAAAAGCCACCGCCGGACTCGCTCAGTATTTCAATTTCATCAATATAGCTTTGTGTGTGAGCTAACAGTAATTCCTCATTGGTAGCTAGGCGGCTTTCAACCGGCGTTAATTGAGACCAGATGTCTTGTTTTTCCATCTCGTTATTAATGGCTACTAAACGTTGGGCATTTTCAGGGTGGTCGGCCATGTCGTGTTTAAAAAATAAAGGGTCAAGTACCACGCCTGTAGAAAAACGACCAGGCCTGGTGGCTTTTCCGAAACTAACGGTGCTGAGCGAGCTTGAGCTGAGAGCACTCAGGGCTAATAGGTTCTTAATAAACTCTCTTCTGCTGGACATGGCTATTCTCCTAAAAAGAATCGTTCAATATAGTCTCTCTATAAAGTGTATGTTTTTTGATTAAAAAGTATAGAGGGAACGAGCGAGTTCAACATTTGATTCTTATTTCATCCAGATTTAAGGTTTGCTGACGTGTTGAGGGAGAATATAAGTCGAAAATATGTCGCTTTATCGTAGTATTGCGAACCAAAAGCATCAGAAAGCAAAAAACTTTAAAAAAAGTAAAGAAAAGGGTTGCAAAAAAACGGGTGGCGGTTAGAATACGCATCTCTTTCAAACAGAGCTCAAATAAAGCAGCTACGGCAGCGGAATTTGGAAGTGTTTAAAAGGGTTTTTTGAGTGGCTATTTGAGATGAAAATCGAGAATAAAAACTTCGAAAAAAAAGCGTAAAAAAAGCTTGACGCTGATTAGAAGTTAAGCCTATAATACTCGGCTTACTGAGACGGAACACGAAGTGAGACGGCTTGGTAAGGAAGACCAAGAGTTCTTTAAAAATCAGGTAATTCAGAGATAATTTATGTGGAAGTTACTTAAGTGAGTAACCGCAAATATAAAAAATCTCGACAACTATGTATATGGTAAAACATGTACCTTGTTAATTTCGAGAGTTTTGTGAGCAGTTAAGCTCATTAAAAAACATAATCAAGATTAAACTGAAGAGTTTGATCCTGGCTCAGAATGAACGCTGGCGGCAGGCCTAACACATGCAAGTCGGACGGAAACGACAAGAACAATCACTTCGGTGTGCGTTTTTGGGCGTCGAGTGGCGGACGGGTGAGTAACGCGTGGGAATCTACCCTTTAGTTGGGGACAACATATGGAAACGTATGCTAATACCGAATATGCTCTACGGAGTAAAGGTGGCCTCTACTTGTAAGCTATCGCTAAAGGATGAGCCCGCGTTAGATTAGCTAGTTGGTAAGGTAAAGGCTTACCAAGGCGACGATCTATAGCTGGTTTGAGAGGATGATCAGCCACACTGGGACTGAGACACGGCCCAGACTCCTACGGGAGGCAGCAGTGGGGAATATTGCACAATGAGGGAAACCTTGATGCAGCCATGCCGCGTGTGTGAAGAAGGCCCGAGGGTTGTAAAGCACTTTCAATTGTGAGGAAGATTAAGTAGCTAATACCTGCTTAGTTTGACGTTAACTTTAGAAGAAGCACCGGCTAACTCTGTGCCAGCAGCCGCGGTAATACAGAGGGTGCAAGCGTTATTCGGAATTACTGGGCGTAAAGCGCGCGTAGGCGGACTGTTAAGTCGGTTGTGAAAGCCCTGGGCTCAACCTAGGAACTGCATCCGATACTGGCAATCTAGAGTTTAAGAGAGGGAAGTGGAATTCCAGGTGTAGCAGTGAAATGCGTAGATATCTGGAGGAACATCAGTGGCGAAGGCGACTTCCTGGCTTAAAACTGACGCTGAGGTGCGAAAGCTTGGGTAGCGAACGGGATTAGATACCCCGGTAGTCCAAGCCGTAAACGATGTCAACTAGCTGTTGGCCTTATTAAAAAGGTTAGTAGCGTAGCTAACGCGATAAGTTGACCGCCTGGGGAGTACGGTCGCAAGATTAAAACTCAAAGGAATTGACGGGGGCCCGCACAAGCGGTGGAGCATGTGGTTTAATTCGATGCAACGCGAAGAACCTTACCATCCCTTGACATCCTGCGAACTTTCTAGAGATAGATTGGTGCCTTCGGGAACGCAGTGACAGGTGCTGCATGGCTGTCGTCAGCTCGTGTCGTGAGATGTTGGGTTAAGTCCCGCAACGAGCGCAACCCTTATCATTAGTTGCTAACATTTAGTTGAGAACTCTAATGAGACTGCCGGTGATAAACCGGAGGAAGGCGGGGACGACGTCAAGTCATCATGGCCCTTATGGGATGGGCTACACACGTGCTACAATGGGGGGTACAAAGAGCAGCCAACTGGCGACAGTGCGCGAATCTCATAAAACCTCTCGTAGTCCGGATCGGAGTCTGCAACTCGACTCCGTGAAGTCGGAATCGCTAGTAATCGTGAATCAGAATGTCACGGTGAATACGTTCCCGGGCCTTGTACACACCGCCCGTCACACCATGGGAGTGGGTTGCAAAAGAAGTGGGTAGTCTAACCTTCGGGAGGGCGCTCACCACTTTGTGATTCATGACTGGGGTGAAGTCGTAACAAGGTAGCCCTAGCGGAAGCTGGGGCTGGATCACCTCCTTTAAGACAAAGACGGTTGCGAGCTTAAGCTAGCTTTCACATAAATTATTTCTGAATTACTGAAAAGATGAGAACGACCTGGGTCTGTAGCTCAGTTGGTTAGAGCGCACCCCTGATAAGGGTGAGGTCGGTGGTTCAAATCCACCCAGACCCACCAATTTTTGCACTAAATCGTTAGTCAGAAATGAAATCAGGGGAAGAAAGATCACCTGCTGATTACCCGATTGGGGCTATAGCTCAGCTGGGAGAGCGCCTGCCTTGCACGCAGGAGGTCTGCGGTTCGATCCCGCATAGCTCCACCAATATCCCTGTTAATGAGTTTTAGTTACAAAAGTAACTAGAGTTTATTAACAGTCATATTGGCTGAAGAAACAAAGAAGTTCTTTAAAAATTAGGAAAAATCTCTAAGTTAAAAAATAAACTTAGAAACAATAAACTGGCGTTATTTGATGATAACGACAGCACTTTAAACTTTAATTAGTTTGAAGTGTCGCCAGTTTATTGAGTTAGTCCAGTTGTCTCCAACGACTGGGCTAACGAGGTAACAATGTATCTTAAGAGTTCAATGATTTTGATATGACGAATGTAAAGGTTCCGATATTAAAATCACGATACAAACTCAAGCGAGAACATGTCAGCGTAAAAAACTTTTAGTTACGTACACTCATTAGATCTTATAAACAGAAGCAGTTCATAAATGGTATAGCTACCAGAACTTGTGGAGTTAACAAAAGGCATAAGGTTATTTTTGAGTTGTATAGTTAAGTGACTAAGCGTACACGGTGGATGCCTAGGCGGTAGAAGGCGATGAAGGACGTAGTAACTTGCGATAAGCCACGGGGAGTTAGTAAACAAGCTTTGATCCGTGGATTTCCGAATGGGAAAACCCATCCTTTATGGATATCCCTTTATGGGAGGCTAACCTGGAGAACTGAAACATCTAAGTACCCAGAGGAAAAGAAATCAACCGAGATTCCCCAAGTAGCGGCGAGCGAACGGGGACCAGCCCTAAAGCATTTATTAAGATAGCAGAACACTCTGGAAAGTGTGACGATACAAGGTGATAGTCCTGTATGCGAAATCTTATTAAGTGTTATTCGAGTAGGGCGGGACACGTGAAATCCTGTCTGAACATGGGGGGACCACCCTCCAAGCCTAAGTACTCCTTAACGACCGATAGTGTACCAGTACCGTGAGGGAAAGGTGAAAAGCACCCCGATAAGGGGAGTGAAATAGTTCCTGAAACCGTGTACGTACAAGCAGTAGGAGCCCACTTGTTGGGTGACTGCGTACCTTTTGTATAATGGGTCAGCGACTTACGTTATGTTGCGAGGTTAACCGAATAGGGGAGCCGAAGGGAAACCGAGTCTTAAATGGGCGTTTAGTAGCATGGCGTAGACCCGAAACCGGGCGATCTATCCATGGCCAGGTTGAAGGTGCCGTAACAGGTACTGGAGGACCGAACCCACGTATGTTGAAAAATGCGGGGATGAGCTGTGGATCGGAGTGAAAGGCTAATCAAGCCCGGAGATAGCTGGTTCTCCTCGAAATCTATTTAGGTAGAGCCTCATGTCTCACTGTTGGGGGTAGAGCACTGTTATGGTCTAGCGGGCCGTCAAGGCTTAGCAGCCCATTGCAAACTCCGAATACCAACAAGTGCAATCATGGGAGACAGACAGCGGGTGCTAACGTCCGTTGTCAAGAGGGAAACAACCCAGACCACCAGCTAAGGTCCCTAAACACTACTCAGTGGGAAAGGATGTGGGAAGGCTTAGACAGTCAGGAGGTTGGCTTAGAAGCAGCCATCCTTTAAAGAAAGCGTAATAGCTCACTGATCGAGTCGGCCTGCGCCGAAGATTTAACGGGGCTAAGTAGTGTACCGAAGCTGTGGATGCCATTTATGGCATGGTAGAGGAGCGTCGTGTAAGCCTGCGAAGGGGTGTTGTAAAGCATCCTGGAGGTATCACGAGTGCGAATGCTGACATGAGTAGCGATAAAGGGAGTGAAAAGCTCCCTCGCCGAAAGACCAAGGTTTCCTACGCAACGTTAATCGACGTAGGGTTAGTCGACCCCTAAGACGAGGCCGAGAGGCGTAGTCGATGGGAAGCAGGTTAATATTCCTGCACTTTTTATAACTGCGATGGAGGGACGGAGAAGGCTAAACTAGCTTGCTGATGGTTGCAAGTTTAAGGTAGTAGGCAGAGATCTTAGGAAAATCCGGGATCTTAATGCTGAGAACTGATGACGAGTCCTCTTTTGGACGAAGTAGTTGATGCCATGCTTCCAAGAAAAGCTTCTAAGCTTCAGGTTATAAAGAATCGTACCCCAAACCAACACAGGTGGTCAGGATGAGAATTCCAAGGCGCTTGAGAGAACTCGGGTGAAGGAACTAGGCAAAATAACACCGTAACTTCGGGAGAAGGTGTGCCCCTGCCGGTGATGAGACTTGCTCTCTAAGCTAGTGGGGGTTGCAGAGACCAGGTGGCTGCAACTGTTTACTAAAAACATAGCACTGTGCAAAATCGAAAGATGACGTATACGGTGTGACGCCTGCCCGGTGCCGGAAGGTTAATTGATGGGGTTAGCTTATGCGAAGCTCTTGATCGAAGCCCCGGTAAACGGCGGCCGTAACTATAACGGTCCTAAGGTAGCGAAATTCCTTGTCGGGTAAGTTCCGACCTGCACGAATGGCGTAATGATGGCCACACTGTCTCCACCCGAGACTCAGCGAAATTGAACTCGCAGTTAAGATGCTGCGTACCCGCGGCTAGACGGAAAGACCCCGTGAACCTTTACTACAGCTTTGCACTGGACTTTGATACTATCTGTGTAGGATAGGTGGGAGGCTTTGAAGCAGTGACGCCAGTCATTGTGGAGCCATCCTTGAAATACCACCCTGATATTATTGAGGTTCTAACCTAGGGCAGTGAATCCTGCCCAGGGACAGTGTATGGTGGGTAGTTTGACTGGGGCGGTCTCCTCCTAAAGAGTAACGGAGGAGCGCGAAGGTACCCTCAGCACGGTCGGACATCGTGCAATGAGCGCAAGAGTAAAAGGGTGCTTGACTGCGAGACAGACACGTCGAGCAGGTGCGAAAGCAGGTTCTAGTGATCCGGTGGTTCTGTGTGGAAGGGCCATCGCTCAACGGATAAAAGGTACTCCGGGGATAACAGGCTGATACCGCCCAAGAGTTCATATCGACGGCGGTGTTTGGCACCTCGATGTCGGCTCATCACATCCTGGGGCTGAAGTCGGTCCCAAGGGTATGGCTGTTCGCCATTTAAAGTGGTACGCGAGCTGGGTTTAGAACGTCGTGAGACAGTTCGGTCCCTATCTGCCGTGGGCGTTGGAGAATTGAGGGGGGCTGCTCCTAGTACGAGAGGACCGGAGTGGACGATCCGCTGGTGTTCCAGTTGTCATGCCAATGGCATTGCTGGGTAGCTATGATCGGGAAGGATAACCGCTGAAAGCATCTAAGCGGGAAACCTGCCCCAAGATAAGTTCTCCCTAGACTTTAAGTCTTCTAAAGGGCCGTTAAAGACTATGACGTTGATAGGCAAGGTGTGGAAGTTCAGTAATGAATGAAGCTAACTTGTACTAATTACCCGTGAGGCTTAACTATACAACTCAAAAGTAACTTTTGTTTATCAATGGATGAACTGAAGGTTGACATGTTTGAGCTTGAGTAAGACTCTAAAGATCATTGAAGCCTAAGTTAAGATTTAAACAGAGATTTTTCCAAATTCAGTGAGTGGTTCATGACAATGAACCGCTTACATAACCCCATTGCTTGGGGACAATAGCAAGATGGAACCACCTGATCCCTTTCCGAACTCAGAAGTGAAACGTCTTAGCGCCGATGGTAGTGTGTCAGGTGGCATGTGAGAGTAGGTCATCCCCAAGCTTATATTCCGAAAAGCCCGTAGCTGTTCAATCACTACGGGCTTTTTTTTGTCTAAAATTCAGTGATTCCAGATATTCTGCTGAAAATAGACTGCCAGTCTTGATTGAATTAAGACGATATCAAAGGGTAGCCAATCTCAGTGCACTATTAATGGCTGGCATTAACCAAGCCTTTACTTCCCCACTTATTGACCGCTGCCATCGCTGCTGTGAGCGCGTTGTCAGGGAGCGAAAGCACTTGTTTGGCGGCATCGCGATATTCTTTTAATTCTTGATTAATATATAGATCCTGATCTGTTGAGCTGACGATGTAATTTGAAAGTATGGTGAGCGCTGTTAAATGTTTAATAGTTTGGTTTCCAACTGTTTTGATTGCGAAATCAATATCATGGTGGAACAGAATCGTTTTATAAATTTCTGGTTGAAGGTGCCATTTTTTGGCTAATAGACTACCAACATAGACATGGCTCGTTTGATAATGTTTTAACTCATTTTGATAAGCTGATATTGGATTACTCAGTGAGGCTATGAACATTTCTTCATATAAATCAGGCTCTAATTTAGACAAATAGATAGCACCGATATTCTGCATAAGACCTGCCATATAAGCCTGTGATCTTGATACATCATATACCCAATAGGATAGTTCTGCGGCAGCTAATCCTGATTTTGCGCCATGAGTGAGGATGGATTTTTCGAGCGCATTTTGAGCAACTAAATTTGAAATAATTGTTGATACAAAAAGATTCAGTATATCATCCAATCCAAGCAGATTAACTGCAGCTTTTGCATCACGAATTAAAGATCTTTCACTGGTGACATTTGTATTCACTAAGGCTAGAAATTCAGCCAGTAATTGTGGGTCTTTGCTGATTAAGCTTGCAATGGTGACTGTATTGGGGAATTTTTTATTAAGTTCTTCTTTTAAAAGTAAAATGACTTCAGGTAAATCAGGTACTTCAATAGTTGATAATAATGTAGCGGCTTTCTTGATTAAATTTTCCATAAAATAGTACGTAGTTTTATTGAGTAGAGATTCTACCAATATTTGTCCTAAAACAAATATGTTTTAGGCAAAAAGTTGATTTCCTTCATAAAATTATTAATTAACATTTAAAAATCATGGTGTTATACTTGAGTTATTGAATCATCAATGCGTGTTATATTATGGTTGTTTCGCTTAATACAATATCTCCTAATGCATCTCCCCATGGAGTAATCAGTCAAAATGTGCCTGATCACAAGTTAGATACGACTCCCGCTAATGAGATTCTAATCCCATCGAAGTCTAGAACTTCAGCGTTGGATACCTTTCAATCAACTCTAAAAACAAGCACCCAGAGCGGTGCAGAAAATAATCAAACAGATGAAAAAAGCCGAGCAATTGCTGATCAGAAAAAAAATGAGCAAGAAGTTGCACAAATTATTCAGCAACTTAAGGTCAGAGATTTAGAAGTAAAGGCACATGAACAAGCCCATTTGGGTGTGGGTGGGCAATATGTTACCAGTGGTGCCAGTTATGTTTATCAGACTGGTCCAGATGGTAATCGTTATGCGATTGGTGGTGAAGTGGGCATTGATACCAGCCCAATAGCAGGGGACCCTGAAGCGACGCTGTTGAAAGCACAACAAGTACAAGCCGCAGCGATGGCCCCAGCAAAACCTTCTTCACAAGATTACAGTGTGGCTCGGGCGGCCATGCAAATGGCGAATAATGCAAGAATGGAATTAGCACGTTCTGATGAGAAAGACCAAACAACTAACAATAATCAAGCAACAGAAAATAACAGGAATGATGCACAACAATTAGTTGCGGCTGAAGAATCAGTTGAACCAAAAGTAATTGCTAAAAATGATAATGGTTCGCTCATCAGTCCAGAAAGACAACAGTTTGATTTAAGAATGGCGACGCGCTAAATAGGCCAAAGGACGGCAAGTCCAATGGTTATTTTAAACCTATATTTAAACGCTTTTAAACTGGGCAGAATGTTTGTTGCATTGCGAGCCTGTAAATAATTCTGTGTAAACGCTCGGTTGATCAAACATAAGGTTTCAAGCGTTCTTCATGCAGAATCATAAACTGGTTCATGGCTAATTTCCAGTCTCGAATCGGCATGGTCCATTTTTTTGAGGCCGATTCAATGGCCAGAAAAATGATTTTAAAGGCCGAGTTATCATGGCTGAAGATCTTGCGATTCTTGGTGGCTTTGCGAATCACCGAGTTCAAAGATTCAATCGCATTCGTCGTATAGATCACCTTGCGGATCGCCTGAGGGTACTGGAACAGCGTGGCCACATTGTCCCAGTTGTTGCGCCAGGAACGACCGATATTGGGGAATTTGTCATCCCATTTGGTCTCGAACTGCTCAAGCGCCAACAGAGCTTCTTCTTCGGTCACTGACTGGTAAACCTGTTTGAGGTCGTTGGCGACCTGTTTGCGCTCTTTGTAGCCAACATAACGCAGGGAATTGCGCACCATGTGCACAATGCAAAGTTGAACATCTGCCTGAGGGTAGACGGTATTGATGGCCTCAGGAAAGCCCGTCAGGCCATCAACGCTTGCGACCAGTATGTCCTTGACGCCTCGGGCTTCAAGGTCGTTTAAAACGCTCAACCAGAACTTGGATGACTCGGTCTCAGACAGCCACAGGCCCAGGCATTCTTTTTGGCCGTCGGTATTGACGCCAAGCGCTACATACATGGTTTTTCGCACCACCTGTTTGTCCTGGCGGACCTTGATGACAATACCATCGAGATACAGCAGCGGATAGACTTCGTCCAACGGACGAGAACGCCAGAGGGTGACTTTTTCCATGACCGCTTCGGTGACCTTGGAGATCAGTGTTGGCGAGACATCAGCGCCATACATCTCTTTGAACGTTGCCACAATGTCTCGGGTGGTCATGCCTTTGGCATAAAGCGCCAGTATCTGGTCATCCATGCTGGTCAGGCGGGTTTCGCCTTTTTTGATAATGGTGGGGTTAAACTCACTCTGGCGATCCCGAGGGATGGCGATTTCCACTTCGCCATGGTCGCCTTTGAGGGTTTTAAATGAATAGCCGTTTCGGCTGTTGTCGCTGTCGGAACTGTGGTGCTTGGGATAGCCCAGGTGCTCTTCCATTTCAGCACCGAGGGCGGCTTCAACGGTCATTTTAAGCAGACTGGCTGAGAGGTCAGACAAGTCGCTCTGAGTTTTGATATCCTTGGCCAGCTCAGCGGCCATGGCTTTGAGTTTTTCTTGGTCGATGTTGCTCATAGTGATTTTCCTTTTCGGGGAATTTTAAACTATGAGCGTTTACACAATTTGGTTTACAGGCCCTTGCATTGCTTCAAGTAAGTTCAGAATTTGCGGGTCTCTTACTCGGCATAGAATTTTGCTACCTTCTCTTCTTGACGTAATAATTTCTTTTTCTCTTAAGATATCAATGTGTTGTGAAATGTTACTTTGAGTGGTTCCTACTTTAGAAACAATGTCCATAACAGGTAGTTCACTGTCTCCTAATACACATAGAATCTTTAATCTTAGCGGATGTCCCATTGCTTTTAATGCTTTAGATGCTTTTTCAATGTTTTCTTCTTTTATTGCCAATGGGTTTACTTCTTCCATTATTCTGTCACCATCTTATAGTTATATAAAAATATGCTTAAATGTTAATTCTAAATAAATAGTACACTAAAGTCACTTAAAGTTAACTTATAATGGGACTAAATTAATTTTTACGGTGCTTTTAGAGTTAAAAAGCTATAAATCCTTGGAGTAAAGAGTGAAAGTAACTTGGGCAAAGAAAAGTTTTTGGATGTTTTTTGGCGCAATTTTAGGCGCAATGGCAGTTGTTGGAACCAGTGTCTGGGCTGAAGGAAAGAGTGGAGATGCTGGAGCTGAAGCGACAAAAGAAGTGGCGGTGCCATTAGAAGAGCTGCGCGCATTTGTGGAAGTCTTTGATCGAATTTCAACGGATTATGTTGAACCGATTGAAGATAAAAAATTGTTAGAAGGGGCGATTGATGGGATGTTGTCAAGCTTAGACCCTCATTCGGCTTATCTTCCGCCTAAAAATTATAAAAGAATGGAAGAACATACAACCGGTCAGTTTGGTGGACTGGGTATGGAAGTTGGTATGGAAGACGGATTTGTGAAAGTGGTTTCGCCGATTGATGATACTCCTGCGCAAAAAGCTGGTGTGAAAGCAGGTGACTTAATCATCAAGTTGGATGAACATCCTGTCAAAGGTAAGTCATTAGCTGAGGCAGTTAAGATTATGCGAGGCAAGCCCGGTTCAAAAATCACATTAACAATTGTCCGCGATGGTGTAGATAAACCGATTGTGATGGTTTTGACTCGCGCTATTATAAAAGTGAAGAGTGTTAAAGAGCAGTTATTAAAAGATGGGATGGGGTATGTTCGTATCAGTCAGTTCCAACTGCGTACCGGTGAAGATTTAATTAAATCGATTAAGGCGTTAGAAAAGGAAAATAAAAAACCACTGAATGGTTTAGTGTTGGATTTAAGAAACAATCCCGGTGGTGTTTTACGGGCAGCAGTACAAGTCTCGGATGCTTTTTTAAATGATGGCTTAATCGTTTATACGAAAGGGCGCGTTAAAAACTCAGAAATGCGTTTTGAAGCGGAAGAAGGAGATGTCCTTAACGGTAAACCGATTGTGGTATTGATTAATGAAGGCTCTGCTTCGGCTTCAGAAATCGTATCGGGTGCTTTACAGGATCAAAGACGTGCGTTAATTGCCGGTCGTACCAGTTTTGGTAAAGGCTCTGTTCAAACTTTGATTCCATTAAATAATGGTGGGGCCATTAAAGTAACAACGGCACGTTATTTCACACCGTCTGGACGTTCTATTCAAGCGGAAGGGATTGTGCCAGATATTAAAATTGATCAAGTGAAAATTGAAAAATTGAAAGCGGCTGACTTTACTCGAATTAAAGAAAAAGATTTATCAGGTCATTTAGATAATGAAGATGACAAAAAACAAGCGGAAAAAGTCGTCCAGAAAGCAGATAAAGCACTTGAAGAGCTACTGGCCAATGACTATGAACTGCATGAAGCATTAAGCTTACTAAAAGGCATGTACTTTACACAACAGATGCGAGGACATGAATGAGTCAAAAAAAGGTACTAATTCCACTGGCGCAAGGATGCGAAGAGATAGAAGCCGTCACTTTGATTGATTTGTTGGTTCGAGCTGAAATAGAGGTAGTCACGGCCAGTCTTGATGATAATCGGACCATTACGGCGAGTCGAGGTGTTCAATTAATCGCACAGACTACATTAGAGTCTGTGTTGAAAACGCCGTTTGATTTAGTCGTGCTTCCGGGTGGCCTTCCAGGGGCAGATCACTTGAATAAAGATCTGCGATTGCATCAACTCTTAAAAAATGTGTTGGTAGCGGGCGGTTATGTCGGTGCCATTTGTGCGGCACCTAAGGTGTTGGTGTCGGCAGGTCTTCTGGAAGGCAAGCAAGCCACCAGTTTTCCAGGCGTGATCGATCAGCATCCGGCAGAGGGGATGACTTATCTGAACGAACCTGTGGTTGTGGATGGCCAAATTATTACTTCCCGCGGTCCTGGAACCGCAATTGCGTTTGCTTTGACTTTAATTGAAATGTTAGTAGGGGCTCCGAAGCGCGCTGAAGTACAGGCAGCCCTTCAAATTTAGTTCAAATGCTTTCTCAGGATTTTTTTAATCTGTAATGCCAGTTGCCTAGATTGTTCATCGGTTAATTCCAAAGTGGGTCGTCTTTGGTGGCTGGCTTCTTGCTGTGCTTGTATTAGAAGCTCTTTTAACACCGTACGTTCATCCAATGTTTTGTCTGAATCTTTAGGTTGATTCATGGCGTTTCCTTTTGATTGGGAGATCTTTCAAGTGGTCAGGCCTGGTTAAAAGGTATTCTTTTTTGGCATCATATCGATTTCATTTAAAGCACACAAATTATTTTTATTTGTTTTTGGATTTTATTTGTTTTAGACTTTAGCTATGAAATTTTCATATATCGCGCTCATTTTTGTTTTTCTGTTCAGTCAGTTGCAACTTACGGTTGCTTCAGAAACAGAAACGATATCAGCTTCTCAGCAAGCTGAGCATGCGTCATGTATGTCTAATATGTCTCATCACGACATGGCATCTGCCCATGACTGTTGTCAACATGATTCAACATCGGATATGCATTGTCCATCGTGTGGTGATGATTGTCATTGTGGTCCATCATGTCATTTTTCAATGCATTCGGTCGATATCGCTCCTTTTATTGATTATTCTTTCCAACCAGTGGTTGCGTCTTTTGTCCAACCGAGTACTTCAACACTGGTTTCGGCTGAACTGACTCACGAAAAGCGTCCTCCCAAATTTTCATAATTTCTTCTAGATTAATTGCCTGTTTGTCCTAAATAAAGGGGAGATCAGGTCTGTTTCATTTCTTTTTACATCCAATCACAGTGTATTGGCGTTAAAAGAAGACTAAAAGGATTATTATGATGACTCGATTATTTTGGTTGTTTCTATCACTTATTTTTACTTCTATGCCCGGGCTTCAAGTCTATGCGGCTCAAAAAGACTCCGATAGTTCTCCGCCATCCTTTGGCGAAAACGAAGGGGTTTACAAATATGTTTGCCCCATGCATCCACAAATTGTGCGGGACCATCCCGGTACCTGCCCAATCTGCGGTATGGACCTAGTTAAACAACGTTTTTCTCAGATGGAAACGGCACCTGAAATTGAAGTAAATTCAGGTGCTTCAGCTACAGACGCTTCAGCTGTCGGATTACAACAGAAATTTTCCATTCGCACGGCGAAGGCGGAAAAACACACGCTGTGGAAATACATGCCTACTTTTGGAAAAGTAGTGGCCGATGAAACAAAAGTGGTGCACGTTCACCCACGAGCTTCCGGTTGGATCAGCGATTTGGCGGTTCGTAATAATGGAGATGCCATTGAAAAAGGGCAGTTACTGTACCGAATTTATTCCCCAGAAATTGTGGCGGCACAGCAAGATTATTTGCAGGTCATACACAATCAGCGTCGTTTAGGTCAACAAGCCAATTCGCTGGTCGATTCGGCGAAGGTGCGTTTGCAACTGTTAGGACTCGACAGCCGTACAATTAAAGCACTCGCTAAAAAAGGCTCTCCTATCCATAAAGTTCCGGTTTATGCGCCTCAAACGGGATTTGTGAATGACTTAAGTGTGCAAACCGGCATGTATGTTCAGCCGCAAACCGAACTCATGAGTTTAATGGATTTATCAACCGTTTGGGTGGAAGCCGAAGTCTTGCCGCTTCAGCAAGATTGGTTAAAAGAAGGGTTGACGGTGGACATTAAAACACCGGCCTACCCTGGAAAACACTGGGAAAGCCAAATTGATTATTTATATCCAACGGCCGACCCTGTGACCCAAGCATTCAAGGTGCGAATTCCTTTGAATAACGCCCAGCAGAAGTTCAAACCTAACATGTTGGTGGAAACCATTATTTATGGTGGACCAAAACGCGATGTCTTGGCGATTCCGTTAGAAGCGGTAATTGATGATGGTGAAAGCAAACGCGTGGTGGTTAAGAACGAAAGTGGAAGCTTCAAGGTGAAAAAAGTCGTTACTGGGATGCAGACTCAAGGCATCGTTGAAGTGATTTCAGGGATTCAACCGAACGAAGAAGTTGTCATTTCCGGACAATTCTTGATCGACTCTGAAAGTCAGGTGCAATCAAATTTGCGTCGTTTAAGCGGACAGAAACCTGCTCATAACGCGCACGCAAACCATTAGGAGGCTTCTATGATTCGTTCAATTATCGCAGCTTCCATTGAAAATAGACTTTTGGTTCTGCTTATCAGTGTGATGATGGCGGTTTGGGGTTGGAAAGCGGTTCAAGAAACACCGTTGGATGCCATTCCTGATTTGTCAGATGTTCAAGTCATTGTCAAAACGCCTTTTCCAGGACAAAGTCCTCAATTGGTAGAAGACCAGGTGACATATCCGATTTCAAACCTGATGATGTCGGTTCCGAAAGCGAAAACCGTTCGGGGGTATTCTTTCTTCGGCGACTCTTATGTGTATGTGTTGTTTGAAGAAGGAACCGACCCCTATTGGGCGCGTTCTCGAGTCTTGGAGTATCTCAACCAAGTCAAAGCGCAACTCCCTAGCGGGGTTCAACCCAGTTTAGGTCCCGATGCGTCGGGTGTCGGTTGGGTTTACCAGTATGCGTTGGTTGATAAAACCCACAACCTGGATTTATCTGAGCTTCGTACTTTGCAAGACTGGTTTTTAAAATTTGAATTGCAAGCGATTCCCGGGGTGTCGGAAGTCGCCGCCGTTGGCGGAATGATTAAGCAATATCAAGTGGAGGTAGATCCGAATAAATTACGTGCGTACCACCTGCCGTTGAACAAAGTACAAACCGCCATTCAGCAAAGTGCGGTTGAAATGGGAGCTTCTGTCATAGAATTGGCCGAAGCCGAATATATGGTCGGTGTGAAAGGTTATATCACCACTTTGGAAGACTTGCAAAACGTGCCTGTCGGAAAAAACTCAGTGACGAACACCCCTTTGTTATTGAAAGATATTGCACGGGTGAAGCTGGGTGCAAAACCACGACGGGGTATTGCGGATCTGAATGGTGAAGGTGAAGTGGTTGGCGGTATTGTGGTGATGCGTTCGGGTGAAAATGCTCAGAAAGTCATTGAAGCCGTGAAACAAAAAATCGCTCAAATTCAACCAGGCCTGCCTGACGGAGTAGAGTTGGTTGAAGTGTATAACCGTGCCGGTTTGATCCAACGTTCCGTGGCAACCTTGAGCCATAAACTCATTGAAGAGATGATTGTAGTGGCGCTGGTGTCGTTACTGTTTTTGCTGCATTTACGCTCTGCATTGGTTGCGATTATTTCGTTGCCGTTAGGTGTTTTAGGGGCTTTTATCGTTATGCAGTCTATGGGTGTGACAGCCAATATCATGAGTTTAGGGGGGATTGCCATTGCCATCGGTACCATGGTGGATGCCGCCATTGTAATGATTGAAAACGCGCATAAACATTTAGAGGCGTATCGACATCGAACAGGTGAAGCCGCCACAGGTAAAACGCACTGGCAATTGATTTTAAAATCTTCTCAGGAAGTTGGTTTGCCTTTGTTTTTATCGCTTTTGATTATTGCATTGAGCTTTTTGCCGATTTTCGCGTTACAAGAACAGGCGGGTCGTCTTTTTACGCCTTTAGCGTTAACAAAAACACTTGCGATGGCGGTAGCGGCCGGTCTGGCGATTAGTTTGGTGCCAGTGTTAATGGGGTATTTCATTCGAGGAAAACTGCCTGATGAATCGAAAAACCCGTTAAATCGTGGCTTGATAAAGGTGTATAAACCTTTGTTAAAAGGGTTATTGAAGTTTCCTAAAACCACGATTTCCGTCGCGGCGTTGGCGTTAGTGACCATTATCTACCCATGGCAACAAATTGGTTCAGAATTTATGCCAGAGTTGGAAGAAGGCGACTTGCTGTATATGCCGACCACCTTACCGGGGATTTCCATTGGTGCCGCGCAAGGATTGCTGCAAGAAACCGATCGCATCATCAAAGGGTTTCCTGAAGTGAAAAGTGTCTTTGGTAAGATCGGTCGAGCGGATACCGCAACCGACCCGGCGCCATTGACAATGATCGAAACGACGATTCAGTTAAAAGACAAGTCGGAATGGCGAGAAGGCATGACGCTGAAAAAACTGATTGATGAGTTGAACAATGCTGTGTCTATTCCTGGTTTAACCAATGCTTGGGTTCAACCGATTAAAACGCGGATTGATATGCTTTCCACTGGGATTAAAACCCCGATTGGAATCAAGGTTTCCGGGGATGATTTAGCTGAAATTCAAACAGTCGGTAAACAAGTTGAAGCGACGGTATCAAAAGTACCAGGCACACTGTCAGCGTTTTCAGACCGTTCAGAAGGTGGGCGTTATATCGATGTTCTGCCAAAACGAACTGAAGCGGCGCGATACGATTTGAGTATGGCGCAATTGGCGAATATTGTGCAATCGTCTGTGGGCGGCAAGGTCTTACAAGAAACCATTGAGGGACGTGAACGTTATAGCATCAATTTACGTTACCCACAATCTTGGCGAAACTCGGTGGAAGCGCTTCGGCAATTGCCGATTGTGACCGCCTCCGGTGCTCAGATTCAGCTTGGCATGGTCGCAGACATCAAAGTGCGTTTAGGGCCTCCGGTCATTAAATCCGAAAATGCCCGTTTGAATGGCTGGACCTTTGTCGATTTGAAGGCAGGAACGGACTTGGCCGGCTATGTTCAACAAGCCCAAGCCACTGTGGCGGACGAAGTGGATTTGCCGCCAGGATACAGTATTGAATGGTCTGGACAGTATGAGTACCTTCTTAAAGCTCAGAAGAAGCTTGAAGAGATCGTGCCCTTTACACTGTTGATTATTTTTATTCTGCTGTATTTTATTTTCAAAAATCTTACTGAAGCCTTGATGATTTTAGGGGTGATTCCGTTTGCGCTACTCGGATCGGTTTGGTTTATCTGGGCGTTAGGCTTTGATTATTCCATTGCCGTTGCTGTGGGAATGATTGCATTGGCCGGGGTTGCCACTGAATTTGGTGTGGTGATGTTGATTTACCTGAAAAATGCCATTGAAACCGCTAAAGAGAATCATCAACTGAATAATGCCGCCGATCTTCGTGCCGCCATTATGCAAGGGGCCGTCAATCGGGTGCGACCGAAGGCGATGACCGTCAGTGTCATTGTGGTCGGTTTATTACCGATTATGTTTTCTGATGGCACCGGTGCCGAAGTAATGCAACGCATTGCCGCCCCAATGGTGGGAGGAATGATTTCAGCGCCAATTGTATCGATGGTCTTGATTCCATTATTAACGTATTTGCTGTATTTGAAAAAAGGTTTTTCAGACTCAGCGGACTCTGAAAAAGGAGGGGCTTAATATGAAAGTATTACATCCTATTATTTTCATGTTGGTCGGCAGTGTTTTAGGAATGTCATCCGCTCAGGCGGTTGAACGCGATCATCTGGATTTATCAACCTTGTTTGCATTAGCAGTTGAGCATAATCCGAGCTTGAGTAAAGCGGCGGCCGATCAATCGGCCGCACTGAGCGCATTGCATAACACGGAAGGGTTACAAAAACCGGAAGTACGTTTTAAAAGTGAGCTCAGTTATGCCTGGATGTCAAAGGCGGAGTTCCCAAGAACGGCTAATCAGCTGGTGGCAACCTATCCGCTTTACCAACCGCAGCTCGATGATTTAAACCAAAAGTCACAGTTTGCTTATCAAGGAAAGCGACTGGATCATGTGGCCGAAACACAAAAAGTGTTTTTAAACATTTCTCAGTTGTACTTTACGTTGTGGCAACAGCAAGAAAACTATCGTTTTTTGGAAAAAGAACAACGTTCAATCGAATCGATCATCAAGCAGGTGAAACAGCGTTTTCAGGTGGGGTATCAAGATTTAAATGATATTGCAGAAATTCAATCTCGTTTGGATTTTAACCGCGCTGAAATGCTGAGAGCCAAGCAGGATATTCGGCAAACACAAGCCAACTTAATGGCGGCACTCGGCGGGGTTCGCCAACCTGAAGAACGGTTGGATACAGTGACCTTTCCGTTTAAACGCCCGTTAGAAGTGGCTAAAATTGAACAGATGGTACGGCAAGCGAAAGAGGATAAAAACGACCAGGCCTGGTCAAACTTGGTGGAAAGCAATCCGAAAGTGTTGGCTCTTCAGCAGCAATGGTTGGCCTCTCAGAAACAAGTGTCGTATGAAAAAAACAAAGATACCTTTCAGCTAGAAGCTTTTGGCGCTTATGTTTATAACGAATCGGATAATCATTTTTATGATGATATGCAAGGCGCTCGAGGCGGTATTCAGCTTAATGTACCGCTTTATTTAGGAGGACGAACCGATGCGTCTGCTGCCATGCAGCGCAATCAAGCGCAGAAAGTTCAAGCGGCTAAGCGAGAACTCAGTTTGTCGTTACAGGCAAAAGCTGAAAATGCCTGGTTGGCCTTGAAAGCAGGAACCAGTCGTCTAAATGCCCTGAAAGCGGCTTTGGCATCGAGTAAACAAGCGGTTGAAGCCAATGAACAAGCGTTGAAAACAGGCCGACGGAATATTCTCGATTTACTGGATGCACAACGCCAGTTACATAAAATCGAACGCGATATCCCGGTGCTTAAAGCATCGATTTGGCAAAACGTTTACGCTTTCTATTGGGCTATAGGTAATTTGAATCAAGAAACCCCTGATCAATTGAAATAAAGTCAGATAAACTAGGTCTGATAAGAGAAGGGAATTGAAACCAAGTTTTTGATTTGTATCAAAAAATGAAGTAAATGTAATTGTTTTTAATTGAATGGAGAAACATAATGTCTAAGCAATCAAGAAGAGATTTTTTAAAGTTAGCCAGTGCGACAACAGCGGCTACGTTGACCGGGTCGGCCTTGGCATCAGAAAACCCGTTTGGGTTTAAAAAACTGGAAGGGGGTTACCAGCAAGTTGCCGTAGAAGGGAAATGCGGTGAAGGTAAGTGCGGAGAAGGGAAATGTGGTGGTTCCATGCGTAAAAGTATTCCACAAGAAGGCAAGTGTGGTGAAGGCAAATGTGGTGCTGGCATGGACATGACGCCTAACAAAACCCAAGAAGGTAAGTGTGGTGAAGGCAAATGCGGTGCTGGCATGGACATGACGCCTAATAAAACCGAAGAAGGTAAATGCGGCGGGCGAAGTTAAGCTTAAATTAAGCAATATTTTCTTTGTGATCTGAATAAAAGCCGCGATTGTTGCGGCTTTTTTATTTATGATTACGTTTGCCCGCTTAATTATTAATCAAAAGGACAACAGTGATGGAATCAAAATTTGCGAATCAAGTCGAAGGCGTCGGCTTAGGCTTAAGGCGTGATTTTTTTGATGAATTATTGAATCGACCAGAACTTGAGATTGATTTTCTGGAAATTGCACCTGAAAACTGGCTCCGTTTTGGGGGACGTCAAGGGCGTGTACTAAGAACGCTTTCGGAGCGCTATCCTTTTACTTGCCATGGTCTATCGTTGGATTTAGGTGGGCCGAATCGACTAGATGAAGACTATCTTAAAGACCTGAAAGCGTTTTTTAAGTTGCATGATGTGAGGGTCTATACCGAGCATTTAAGTTATTGCGGTGATACCGGACACTTGTATGACCTGATGCCGATTCCCTTTACAGAAGAGGCCGTGCATTATGTGGCCAACCGGATCAAACGTGTGCAGGATATTTTGGAGCAACCCATTGGGGTTGAAAATGTTTCTTTTTATGCCATGCCATCAAATGAATTGACGGAAGCTGAATTTATCAATGCGGTGGTCGAAGAAGCCGATTGCGGCCTTTTATTTGATGTGAACAATACCTTTGTGAACAGTATTAATCATCAGTATGATGCAACGGAATTTATGAAAAAGATGCCAACGGAAAGGATGATGTATTGCCATATGGCCGGTCATTTTGATGAAGCGGATGATTTAAAAATCGACACGCATGGGCAAGATGTTAAGCCTCAAGTGTGGGATTTACTGGATGAGACTTATGCTCATCACGGGCTTCACCCGACCTTACTGGAAAGAGATTTTAATATTCCTCCAATGGATGAATTGCTGTCTGAAGTAGACCAGATTCGTCACGCTCAAACCCAATGGAAAAGCGCTTATGAAGCCAACTGACTTTGATACATTGCCAAAATTTCAACGCCTACAATATGTGTTTTCAAACCATATTAGGAATCCCGAGGAAGTCCCTTATTCTGTTGAAGATGAACCAGGCCTGGCTGAGATTGCACAGGAGATTGAACCCAGGCGTTTAAAAGCTTATGAGTCTTTGTTCTTTAACAACCTGTACGATTTTCTCTCCAATCTGTTTCCCGTGCTAAAAAGTATTGTGGGGGATGGGCGTTGGCAGGAAATTGTTCGAGAATATATGATTAAGCATCGCTCTAAAACACCATTGTTTCATGAATTAGGTCAGGAATTTATTTTGTTTTTACAAAATGAATTTGAGCCTCAATCAGCTGATCCCGATTATCTGTTAGAACTGGCACACTATGAATGGGTTGAACTGGCGTTGACCATTGCGGAAGAAGAGGGCTTTATCAATCCTTTAGATGTTGTTTCTGACTTAGACGCTGTTTACGAGCTTTCACCGGTCGCCTTCCCTTTAGCTTATGAATGGCCAGTGCATAAGATAACGGTGGAGAATTCAGACGAGCCAAAGCCGGAGTATATTACGACATTATTGGCTTTTCGTGATGAAATGGACCAGGTGCAGTTTATGGAGTTGTCGCCTGTGCTGTATGAGTTGGTTCAATCCATACATGATAATTCGGAACAAGCCACTGTCAGGGAATTATTGCACCGTTTATGTGAAGGGCTCGGGTTAGAAAAATCAACGGTTGAAGGTTTTGCTGTTTCAATTTTGGAAGATTTGATTGACATGCATCTGGTTCGGTCGGTTTCTTAGCAAAACGTGGAAATGTCTAAGATAAACATTTCATTTCAAATTTTTCAGCGTCTAAAGGCTTGCTGAATAAGAAACCTTGCCCCTCATCACAGTTCAGCGATTTTAAAATATCCAGCTGATTTGGGGTTTCAATACCTTCCGCTAAGACTTTTAATCCTAAGCTGTGCCCCATGTTAATGATGGCTTTAACAATGGAACGGGCTTCTGGTTTGAATTCAATATCGTCAATGAAGCTTTTATCAATTTTGATGCGATCAACATTTAAATGCTTAATGTACGACAGTGACGAATACCCCGTACCAAAGTCATCGATAGAGATTTCGAGTCCTTTTTCTTGCAAGATGCTCAAGCAACTTGTGTCGTTTTCTCCTGCGCCATTATGTTCAATGTTTTTCATCATCACCGATTCGGTGACTTCAATATCGATGCGGTCTGCAGCGAGTTGATTGGTGCTGAGTGTCTGCTCAACGAATGCACCAAAGTTTCCAGTGAGTAACTGGGTGGAGGAGGTGTTGATGGCAACGCGAGGTAAAGCAACGTTACAATGACTCCATTGATTAATTTGTTTGACGGCAGTATCAAACACAAATTCGCCGATTTGATTGATCAAGCCAAACTTTTCAGCCAAGGGGATAAATTCTCCGGGAGGCACCATTCGATTCTTCCTTGGCCAGCGAACCAATGCTTCTGCGCCCACTAGCTCTAACGTATTTAAGCTGTACTGTGGTTGATAATGCACTTGGAACTGTTTTTCGCGGACGGCAAGATGTAGGCTTTCTTCGATTTCATGTAAGTAACTTAATTGTTCACTCATTTCCTGTGAAAATAAATAACATGGGAGGTCGCCCTCTTTTTTGGCGCAATACATTGCGTAATCGGCATGCTTAAGCAAAATTTCAGGGGTATTGCCGTGTTCAGGATAAGAAGAGATTCCAATGCTGCATCCTACTTCATGCCCTGTATTCTGTTTTTGATTCACTTTTCTTAATTTTGCTAATAACTGGTTTGCCAGCTGTCTCAAGTCAGCCGGTTGCATTGGCTTTTGAATGATAATGGCAAACTCATCTCCTCCAAGGCGGGCAATAAATTGGCCTGGTGGCAACGCCTGTTTGAATGCCAGTCCAACCTCCCATAAAAACTCATCTCCAACCGCATGACCTAAATGGTCGTTGACCCATTTGAAATCGTTTAGGTCGAGATAAAATAGATGGAAAGGCGCATTCGGTGATTTTTGAATGAGATTATAAATTTCATAGTTAAAAGAATGTCGGTTAGGCAATTGAGTGACAACGTCGTAATTGGCGGTAAACTCCAGTTGGTTTTGAATGCCTTTTAATTCAGTGATGTCGGTTAAGATAATGGAATAATAAATCCCGGGTAAGCTGCTGTCTTGTACTCTAGCGATATCAATAATGAGGTATTGTTGAGAGTGGTTGGTTAAAGCCGCTTCACCACGCCATGCCCCTTGGATAGCAAGCTGCTGTTGAATGTCTAAGATGTCCAGATTTAAAAACGCTTTGGAGAGCAATTCCCAAACGGAATGCGAGTTGTCCAGGTTGTTTGACAGTCGTAGTTCTGTCAGTTTTTTATTACTAATATGCAGTTGGTCATTCTCATCAAAAATACCGATGGCTTCGTTTAGGTTATGCATTAAATTACGATCCAGCTGTAATTCATGCGTTCGTTTATTGACCCGGTCTTCCAGATTCTCTAATAGCTCTTGTTGGGTGTTTGCAAAGCGTTTCAAGCGACGAATGCTCAGCATGGCAATCACAAAGATGCTCAATAAGATGGGAATGGCAACTAATAAGATTAAGTTGCGCATTTCAGAAATTAAAAAAGCAAAGCGTTTCTGTGAGCGTTGTATTTCAGCTTCATAACCTTTTTTCAGTTGGTTTAATATGCTGATGACTTGTTTCTGTAAGGGCAGTGTGACATCGACCAGTTGATTTAAAGCCGCCTGTTTCTTGTTTTCCATTAATAAGTTGTAGACACTTTCCTGGTAAGTTCGGTTTTGGGTCATCACTTGACCGGCTTTGGAAAGAAGATCTTTTTGGTCTTCTCGAACCGTGTTCTTTCTTAAGGCCATTAAGTTTTGAATCACATGTTGTTCATGAGCGAACATTTGCAAATGCAGTTCATCAATTTCAAAAATGTCTTTGGTATTAATCATTCGAACCATCAAGATGCTACGTTGAGTTGCCGAATTGAAAAGGGCATTAATGTTATTTTGAAAGGCGTTGTTTTCAGAATAAGTCTGAAATGCATGAGAAATTTTTTGTTCATAATTAAAGAAAATGCCGGCGGAGATTGTCACTAAGATAATGACAAAGGAATAGCCGATGACCAGATAATTGATGAATTTGTTTGAATTCTTATGCATATCGCTATTTTGATAGAATCAATTAGGTGAAGCAATTTAAAAAAATTAATGATGGTATGTAGTTTTATTGAGCTGAAATAGCAATTTTTCAGGTAGGATAAAAAGAAAAGAGGATTTTCGTGCATGAAAATTGAAAATCGGGTTTATAAACCTCAATTTTGGGTACAGGCGAGTCAAAACTTTATCCAAAAAGAAGGTTTGGATGCGGTGACGGTACTGGCTTACGCTTCCCTAGTCGGGTTGGTGCCATTTTTAACCATTATTTTCAGTGTCTTTTCCATGTCTGGTAGCTTCGAATCCATTCAAACGGATGTGATGGATAAAATCATGCATCATTTGTTGCCTGAGTCGACGCCCAAGGTCGAGTTTTATTTTCGTCAATTCTCCGAAAAAGCACGAGAGCTTCAGGGGATCGGTATTCTAACGATGCTGGCCATTGCGTTGATTCTATTGTGGACGGTAGATAAAAAAATCAATTTAATGTGGAGTAAACATTTACAGCGAACTTGGTGGGTCAGTTTATTACGTTATCTAGGCGTCAGTATTATCGGTCCAATTTTATTAGGAATCAGCTTGGTGTTGAATTCGATGTTAATGGCCGGCCCCCTTTTTCCTGTGTTGCAAGAACAAACTTGGGTGTTAAATCAAGCTCCGGTGCTCATCAATATTCTGGGGTTTGCTTTTATCTATCATTTTGTTCCGATTCATCCGATTAAGGTGTCGTATGCTTTTATCGGCGCATTATTCGCTTCCATGGAATTGGAGCTGTTGAAGTTTTTATTCAGTTTCTATGTCGATTGGTTTCCGACAGTCAGTATTGTTTACGGTGCCTTTGCGGTCATACCGTTATTCTTGTTTTGGTTGTATTTATTGTGGTTTGTCATCATTTTCAATGCGTCGGTTGTGCATCAATTGACTCTGGAAAGGCGGCCTGTGCTTCCTTGGCGTAAAAAAAGCAGCTCACTGATATGATCAGTTCAAATTATTTTGAAAGAAAAAGGTTGTGTGGCGGTCTTTTGAGTAAGGCATATGGATGTGGACAACATGAATCTTTCTAACTCTTTTTTTGAACAACTGGTCAAGGCGTACGCAAACGATTTATTTCGTTATGCTTTCTGGCTTTCAAAAGACCGTGATGTGGCTGAAGATTTGGTTCAAGAAACGTTTTCTCGTGCATGGAAATCGATTGATAAGTTAAACGATGAGAAAGCCGCAAAAGCTTGGCTTATTACTATTTTACGGCGGGAAAATGCTAGGCGGTTTGAAAAATACCAGCCAGAACTGGTAGACGTTGAAACTGAATTAATGGCCGGAAACGTTCAATACGAACCAGAAGAAAAATTAGAAAAACAAGGCTTATATCAAGCGATTTTGTCATTGGAACCCAAGTTTAAAGAGCCTTTGATTCTGCAGATTCAATGGGGTTTTAATGGGGAAGAAATTGCTGAACAGTTAGGGTTGAAACTAGCGACAGTGAACACGCGTTTGTTTAGAGCAAGACAACAACTGAAAAAAATGTTGGCGCAACCAGAGCGAATACAAAGATCTGATAGGGTGACGTTAAAATGAATGAGTTTGAATTTCAACAAAGAATTCAACAGGATCCAAAACAATTGGATGCTGATATGCTGGCGTTTTTAAAAGCGCACCCTGAAAAAATGGAGTGGGTGAAGGCGGCTCGGGCATTTGATAAAGGTATTTCAAATACTTTGGAAGTCGGGGTTCCGGAAGGGCTTCAAGAACGCATTTTACTGAAAAATAGCTTTGAAACGTCTGCGGCCAATGATCGAAACTGGTTGAAAAATTTATCGGTATTTGCGGCTTCGTTTGTGGGGGTGGCCTTTGTAATAAACCTGTGGCTGTCCCCTTTGGAGAATGGGACTGCGGTGGATAAGCCTTTACTATTAGCACAGGCGCATGAGATGGAAGGTGCCATTATCGAGCATATTGTTGAGCATTCAAAAGAAGCGCCTGAAATTATGCTGAAACAAGAGCTTCCTTTGAAAGAGGATGATCTCAAAGGCATGTTTTTGAAAGTGGGGGCGGTCTTAAATAAACCTGTAGAATTTATGAGCTATGCAGGTGAGTGTGAAGTCGATGGTGAAAAAGGGCTGCATTTAGTGTTGCAAGAAATCGACGGCCCCGTCACGATTATTGTCTTACCTGGTAAACAAGTACCATCCATGCAAGCCTTCCGTAAAAGTGGCTTGGAAGGGCAAATGATCCCTGTTAACGGGGGAGTGGTTGCAATTGTCGGGCATTCTTTCCAACAGCTTGCCAGTGCTCAGAAACACTTCTTTCAAGCCGTTACGTTTGGATGACTCTACAGTGTTTGAATGGCCTCCAGAACCAAGTCACGCGCTTTGTGAAAGTCAATTCCTCCTGTGAGCTCAAAGCAAGGAATGTTTCCTAATCGGTCGAGATACTCTTTGGGATCAGGTTGTGTTTGGTTGGCTAAAAACACGTTGTTTGAATCAGAATAAAAAGGGCCTGGGCTTTTGATAATGGCTTCTAGTAGTTTTGGTGATTGGTTTAATGTGGTATGTTTCAGTTGCGCGTTATCTGTGCTGTCTGACAGCCAGTTGAGAATCACAAAAGCATTCAGTTCCGTTTCGGGCTTAAAGCAATCAGCGTGATAAAGTGTATTGACGTCGGCGTCATACTTTTCTTCCAGTTCTCGTAGCATTTCGGTAGGCAAAGCCAGCAGTTCTTGTCGGCGTTCTTGGCTGATCAGCTTGTGTAGCCGTTTGTTGTACACAATGGTGCCGGGGTTAATTCTCGGTTGTTTAGGTATGCCGCGCATCCAAAATTGCCCAGGCCTGGCTGTTTGTTGTGTATTCAACAATAACCGGTCATTGCTGATAAAGTGTTCGCCATCTTCCAATAAGTGCAGCATTAAGGTCGATTTTCCTCCGCCCGATAATCCAGCAATGGCAATCCCTTTGTGCTGTATTTCTAAGCCAGCAGCATGCCCTAGTAACCAACCTTGTCGCAAGTTTTCGTTTAAGTACTGGGTGAGAATGAAATTAATGATTTGATTGGGGTGCTGCTCAACTGGACCAACGGCCACTGGCGTGTCATTTTTTTGCCAAAACAGCACGCCAGTTTTCACTTTATAGATCAGGCGTTGTGTTTCGTTTTTTTCTTCAATATCAATAAAACTGTCTTTACGTCCGCTTTTTCCGGCTTCTCTTTTCCAGTCTTGCCATTGAATGCCTCGGTCAATAAATTGATGGTTTTCGTATGCAGCGACTTTGAGAGAGGGAGGCGTTTTAATGGGATCAGGCAGCAAAACGGGGTTGAAATAAGCTTTCAGCGTTTTTAATAAAACAGGGGAATTTGTGCTTATTTCAATGGAAAAACCTGGCAGACCAATGGTGATGGACTCTGGCACTAACGGAGCAGAAACGATGTAATGCTTAAGGTCTGAAATCAGATGAGACGGCAAAATAACTCCTTGAGATAGGTCTGTTATGCGGAGTGTTCGAGAGTGTCAATGACGTAACGAGCATACTGAGTAGCCATATCAACGCCTAACCCCTCATGCACGCCTTTGAACCCACCAAATGCCGACACTTCAAAGCAGACAGGGCCTTCTTCCGTTTCGGCAATGTCGACGGTGGTATAGCTTAAGTCAAACTGAGATTGCGCTTTGTGTGCGATTTCAATGATTTCATCAGATGGATGCGCCTCAGCATATTTTCCCCCGGAATGAATGGTTGTATTCCAACTGTTGCCAGAAGAGACTCTTGCATAAGCCCCTTGGTATTCGCCGCCTAAAAAGACCAACCCCATATCTTTTCCTGGCAATTTGAGTTTTTTTTGTAAATAGAAAAACCCTTGTTTCTCATAATACTGGTTCAATTGCGCCTTGAGTGTTTTTGCGGAACTTTCGCTGTTGAGGACTTCCATACCCCGTGCTTTTGTCGAAAAGAGAGGTTTTAAAATCGCTTTTCCAAAAGAAAGGACACCTTCATAAGCCGCATCCATGTCTTCGGTAATAATGGTGGGTGGCATCGGGATATTGGCTCTGGCGAGAGAAACCGTACAACTCATTCGGTCAACCAAACGGATAATTTCCTGGGGTTTTGAAAAGATTTTGACACCGCATTTTTCAACAAAGCGTAAAATCTCCAAGCGGTCAATAATCGCTGGGCTGTATGTCTGCGAGATTTTTTTGATGATGATGCCATCTAGCCCGCACAGGCAAGTGCCTTTATATCGGACAGATGGCTCGTCTAAGTAAGCGACAACCTTTTCGATGTCAATGACCATTCGAAAACCGGTTTTCGCTTCGATCGCATCGGCAAGTACTTCGGTTGACCATTTTCCAGGAATCCCTACAACGCCTATTTTTAAAGATGATGTGTTTTTAATCATGAAATATCTCTTTCGGAATTCGATAAGTTAATCGCTCTTCATCCGTTAGTCGAATAACTTGTTCTATCAAATAACGACCTCGAAAATGCATGGATTTTGCATGCTCTTTATCTAAAACAAAACGGGTCGAGCTTAAAAATGAACGACTTAATCCTAATGCCATTCGTAAGTGATATGAGGTGTCATTGATGCCTTCTGCATAATCCGATCCGAACTGATAGATGGCCTGCATTGTTTGAGCAATGAGTTTTCGAACCTGAGAATCAAAGTTGGACAGTCGGTAACAAGAAACCATTAGAACGGAAAGATCTTGTACAAAGTCTAAGTATTCAGAGCGATGCAAATCAATGAAGTTGATTTCATTTTCTAAGGGATCATAAATGATGTTATCTAGGTTGAAATCACCATGAATGTAAACAGAAGGAGGGCAGCTTAGAGTCTCTTCTACATCCTCTGCAGCATCGATCAATTGCCCTAATGCCTGGTTTTTGACGCCATTGATACTGACAGTTTGCAATTTAAAGTCTGGGTGTACGTCATAAATATCATGCAGTCTTTTTTTGAGTTGTCGCATATAGTGTGCAGGATGGACTTCGTCGGATTGCGTTTCTTGCCAGATCTTTCGTAACGTATTGAATAAAGTGTTTAATGCTGCTTTTAAGTTCTTTCGGTCTTTCTCGACCAATAACGTTTCAAAAGTATCGCCGGTCAGGTATTCAAACAGCAGGGCAGCTTTATTGCCATTTTTATGATAGGAGTACACTTTAGGCGCTATGCCTGGAAAAATTTCGTGCCAGCTTTCAATGCCGGTTTTTTCTTCTTTCAGTTTGGTTTTATCACCTTCCTTGAAAACTGCCAACATTTGGCCTTCTGATTCCTCGGCATTCATCACGCCTGAAATCGTACAGCCAGACTTGGTTTCTCCCATTGCACGAATGCTTAAGGCATCTTCTTGTGGACTCAGTTGTAATGCGCTTAAAGTGGCTTCCAGGGAGTGATAACGATCGATCTGGATCATCTGCCCCATGTTGGCCGAAATAATCCCTTCACCAATTCGAAGCAACGCTTCTCCCATTTCACTGATGTCTCTTAAAATAAAGCTGGCATTTAAAAGCGATTCAGTTTGCTGTCCCTTTTTTAAACGTGTTTTATACTTTTCCAGTTGCTGGTCACATCGTTTATCAATGTGGACTTTTAGTCGACAAATATCAATGGCTAGGGTTGAACTTTCCGATTCAATTGCCGGTTCAATCAACTCCAATCCAATCTGAAGGTCTTTGATGGCTTTGAAAACCGCTTTTTTTCGTAGAAGTTTTAGGGCACTAGAGGATTGTTTTGCTTGAAAGACAATGGCCTGTAATTGTCGAGAGAGTGCTTTGAGACTTTGGTTCAAATGTTCATAGCTTTGGACAGTAATTTGAGTTTCTTCATCATTGTTGTCTGTCAGATAGACCGATGCTCGGTTAAGCAGATTGACATGAATATTGTCGATATAATCGACGCGTTTTAAACTGATTTCCGCCGCTTTATGTTCGCCCGTTTCAAAAAATAAATTTACGGCATCCAGTTGTTTCTGCACTTCAATGATCAGAAACCGTAAGGGGTCGTAAAGTTCGGTGAGTATCTGCATAAATCGGTATCTGTTATCGGATTACTTTTTAGGTTTCTTGGGATCAATGAATAACGGTGACTCTTCAAAGTCACTGCTTTGATCAGAAGACCAGCTGATTTTAATATTCAGTGTTTGTCCTTTTTTGGTCTGGTTAGCTTTAATTCTTAAATTAGCCAACTTTTGAGGCGTCAGAATGAAGTCGTCTTCTTCGTCGCTGAATTCAATGGCGCCTTTTTTAAATCCTTGTGTGATCGCTTTCAGGTAACTGGTAATGGAATCTTTATCCTGTAAGGATTCATGTTCAAAGTACTTATCTTTTTTTGCCATATTGGTAACCTTTAGAACGCTTAGTGTTGCTTAAGCTGCTTGGGATGAAATTGTTTTGTTGCAGGGAAATCACTGCTTAAAGCTGATACCATCCCATCTGAATAGAAAATTGTAACAGCTTCCCCAAGGGTTTGTATGTTAGATTTTCGACGACAATTTGTATTTATCAAGGTGTCACACTCAAAATTTAACAGCCCTTGACGAACAAAAAGTTGTTGTCCCTGTTGATGGCTGCGGTGACCATTCACCATCGCAAAAATCTTGTTTTGCTTTAACGAGCACGCCCCTTTTTCGGTCAGTGGCCAGTCATTGTCTCGGTATTTGGTTCGAAAAACATTGCCGAATTCGCTGTAATACATTTCAAAAATTTGGCCAGCTTGCATTTGGCGGCGGAATTGTTGGTTTAAACGTTCAATAGAGTCATATTTCATTTTCTCTGCAAATTGGTCGTCCAAACCGGCATGACTGAAACAATAGCTGCCAGAAACATGGACTAAATCCATATTTTGGAAGAACCAGGCAAACTCTCCATCCTGGTCGATAAATAAGTGCTTTGCCATCTGTGCGGCTTGATAAACTTGTGTCAGTGTCAAGCCATGTTCGAAACATGCTTGGATAAAATCGGTTTGTTTTTTTTCAATCTGGCGTATTTCTTTCTGGATTTTTTGAAAAGAAAGATCGTCTTTGACCGATTCAGGAAAGGTACGAAACCAGTTTTTGGGCGGTAATAGGACGGCCTTTATCTCTGCCTCACTTAAAGAACAGGGCGTCATGTCTTGGCAGTATTCATGATAAATTTCGCTAAGCAGGCTGACTGTCTTTCTGCCCATTCGAACAAAGAAGTGAGCTTGCTTTGGGTTGTCCATAAAATCGATAGCCAGTAAACCAGCATAAATACGGACGTCATGGTTACCGGCAAGCAGAATCAAATCGCAATGTGTTTGTCTGAGTTGCTGAATCAATTTAAATAGCGCAAGGTTACTGGGACCTTTGTCAAAGCAGTCGCCTCCGATAATAATTTGACCGTGCATTCCTTTAGTGGTGAGCTCAATAGACTCAACTGTACTGTCGAGAGTCACTAGATAGCTGAGTTTAAGTGATCTTAAAAAAGCTTCTGCATCGGCATGTAAGTCACAAAAAAAGTAGGTGTCCTGGCTGGGCGCAAGCCAGCGATCAACTGGTAAAGGCGTTGTTAATTCAGGTTGCCAGGGGATGACGCTTGACGCATACATAATTTTTCCTCAGTCAATCAATGAAATGTTGATGGCAGGTCTTTTTTTCCATTCACCTGCAATTTTTTTCCACTGCCCAGAAGCTGGAAAGTATTCAAAAAACAAAGGTTTTGCGTGATACATGGAGAGTTTGGTAATGTCCTCAAATTCCAAAATTCCCAACAGGTGAGCAGCGTGGCGAAAAGCTGCACCATGCCCCACCATGACTTTAAGTTGAGATTGGTTTTGTTTAACCAGTTCATCGAAATGTCGAACAATGACGTTTTTGACTCTTTTCCCTGCCTGCATTAATGATTCCGCGCCATCATAGGGCAGGCAATAGTGACTGTCAGATTTCCAGTTTGTGGGCGGATTGGAAAAGCGGGGATCCTGCGCCAGATAGCTTTCGATTTCTGCGATAGTGAGATTTGCCATCACACCAACCGAGCGTTCATGTAAGTCCTTTTCGGCATGAACACTTAGAGTGTTTGAGTGCTCAACCTGTAGAACGGATTGTATAAGATCGGCGGTTTGCCAAGCTCTTAAGGCATTGGAACTTTCGATTTCTGAACAAAGCGGGATGGTATTTTCGGCGATAAAGGTTTGTAGTTGAAAGGCCGCTTTGAGGGATTGTTGGAGTCCTATAGGAGTCAATGCACCTGGCTGGAGCGCACTCGGTGTATTGGGACGTTGATCGTAATCACCGTGTCGGACAAAAGCTAATATATATCTTGGTTGTTTCATGCAACCAAGTATAGAGAGCTTATTTGAAACCTAAGTGATAGCGATGTGACAGTTTTATAACAATTGGCAGGCTTGCTGGCCACAAGCCCAAGAGAAAAGGTGAGGTTAAAGCGCGAAATCGTTGAAGTCGTCTTTATCGACTGTTGAATCGACCTGACCGACTAAATAAGAACTGATTTCGGATTCCTGTGGCGCCACTTGCACGTTATCGGACACTAACCAGTTGTTCATCCATGGCAGAGGGTTGCTTTTATTTTCAAAAATAGGGTCCAGTTTGATGGCTTTAATGCGGGTATTGGTGATGTATTCCACATAATCTTTGAGGATGCCGGCATTTAGCCCGATCATTGATCCATCTTTAAATAAGTAATCTGCCCATTCCTTTTCTTGTTCTGCCGCTTCACGGAAAATCTGATAAACCTTGTCTTCATTTTCTTTAGCAATGTCCATCATTTCTGGATCATCTTTTCCTTCACGCAAGATGTTGATTAAGTGTTGCGTTCCTGATAAATGCAACGCTTCATCTCGGGCAATCAGTTTAATGATTTTGGCGTTCCCTTCCATCAGGGAACGTTCAGCGAATGAGAAGCTACATGCAAAAGAAACATAGAAGCGGATCGCTTCTAAAACGTTGACGGAAACAATGGTTAAGAACAATGCGGTTTTAATTTCTTTACGGAAGGCATCATCCTTTTCCAAATCGATTTCTTCAGCATACATACGATTTGTCAGATTGATGAGTTTGTCGTAGTAAACGGTCACACTGATGGCACGTTTGACAATTTCTTCATTGGTTACAATGTCGTCAAATACCAAAGATGGGTCTGATACGATATTACGAATGATATGAGTATAAGAGCGACTGTGGATGGTTTCCGAAAAAGACCAGGTTTCAATCCAGGTTTCCAGTTCCGGAATCGACACCAACGGTAGCAAGGCGACGTTAGGTGAACGGCCTTGTACGGAATCCAATAGTGTTTGGTATTTTAGGTTACTGATGAAAACGTGTTTTTCATGTTCAGGTAAATTAGCATATTCGCCTCGATCTGAAGATAAATCGATCTCTTCAGGTCGCCAGAAAAAACTGAGTTGCTTTTCAATCAACTTTTCAAAAATCGGGTGTTTTTGTTGATCATAGCGCGCCACATTGACGTTTTGACCAAAGAACATCGGTTCTTTCAAAGCGTTGTTCGAAGAACGGCAAAAAGTTGAATAGGTGTGTTTTTCATTACAGCTCATAGGGCAAATTTCCTGCAAAATAGCAAATTTTAAGGTTACGTTAACCGTTATTTCAGTTTAACAGTAGGTGAAAATTGTATCTTATTTTAGAGCTTGTTGAGATACGTTTTCTAAGAGTTTTTTTATAGCATCATGAATGGATTATTTTACAGCGAATTTCTTTAAATGCAATTAATAACTATTATTGTTTGTAGTGAAGGGAACTGATCAGGCGTTTGGTTTTTAATAGCTTTTTAACCTGACTTTATTGATAATGATAAGAACTATCGATAAAGCGCCTTTAAAAAGGGTGAGGTATGCAGCTTAAACAATCGTTAATGTGGTTAAAGGGACGACGCATTATTGTATGTGATCCGGACTTGGGGCGACTGGATCGGTTGCGACAGTTCTTTAAAGGATTTGGACTTGAAGTGGTTGCCTTGAGTACAGCAAAACAGGTAACGGCGGAAATCGAAAAGCATCATTACTCAACCCGCCGGGTTTATTTGGCAGTTTTAATCGATCAGTCTCTTGCACAAGCTGTCGTGGAAGTTTGGGGGCAGGTGACCCATGACAACCCGACAATTTTATCTACGCCTGTGGTGTTAATGCGACAGGCGTCTGATTTGTCTGAACTGCAGGGGTTGATTGAAAAAGGGTATTTTAAATATCAACTCGATCAACCGCCATCTTCCAAAGCATTACTGCGGTTGCTTATTCGCTTGAACCGTTGGAAAAAATGGCAAAAAGAGCTTTCAAGTCGGCCTCGCCCCAGCGTCTTTTTAAAACGTTGAGCAATAACTTGCGTTAATCGTTTAGTTGGGCTTCCAGGTGTTCCCAGCGTTCAAATGCGGCTTCAAGTTCCGACTCACAAGTGTTTAGACGGTCAATGACTTCTTGTGTGTTGTCTTGCTGGTAAAAATCCGGTGCACTCATCTGCTCATTTAATTTTTCCAGTTCTTGTTCTAGCGTTTCTATTTGTTGAGGCAGCGCATCGTATTCTCGCTGGTCTTTATAACTCAGCTTTTTGGGTTTTTTAGAGGCCTTACTCTCCTCTTCCGAAGATGAATTTTCGCCAGGCCTGGTTGCTTTGGCTGTTTTTTCGGTTTGTTTTTCAAGCGTGGCAGATTGAGCTAAATGGTCAGGGCGTTGACGTAACCAGTCATCATAGCCGCCGATATATTCATTCACGATGCCCGGTGCATCGAACACGATTGAACTGGTCGCCACACTGTTTAAGAAAGCCCGGTCATGGCTGACAATCAGGACGGTACCGGGATAGTCGAGTAATAATTCTTCTAGCAGTTCAAGGGTCTCGATATCCAAGTCATTGGTCGGTTCATCCAAAATCAACAAGTTAGACGGTTTGGAGAATACTCGAGCAAGTAACAAGCGGTTGCGTTCACCACCCGATAAAGCCTTCACTTGCTGTCTGGCCCGTTCCGGGCTGAATAAGAAGTCGGACAGATAGCTCATGATGTGCTTACGCTGTCCATTGATCTCGACATAGTCCGATTCTTCAAGCACACTTTCAACCACCACTTTATTTTCGTCGAGTTGGTCTCGGTGCTGGTCAAAATAAGCAATCTGAATGTTGGTTCCCAGTTTTACTGTGCCGGACTGCGGTTCAAGTTTACCAAGCAACAGTTTGAGTAAGGTGGATTTACCACATCCATTGGCACCAATAATCCCAACCTTATCACCCCGTAAAATCATGGTTGAAAAATCCTGAATGACCGGCTGGTCAGGCCAAGCAAAGGATAAATTTTCAACTTCAATGACTTGTTTACCAGAGTTCGCCCCTTGGTTAAATTGCAGATTCGCCTTACCTTGTTGTGAGCGTCGCGCTTTATGTTCTTCCCTGAGTTTTTCCAAGGCACGAACGCGGCCTTCGTTTCGGGTGCGTCGTGCTTTGATGCCTTGACGGATCCAAACCTCTTCTTGTGCCAGTTTTTTATCAAACTCGGCATTGGTTTTGGCTTCAGATTCCAATTGTGCTTGTTTACGCTCTAGGTAAGTTTTGTAATCGCACTCCCAGTTATGTAACTGCCCACGATCCACTTCCACAATACGTGTTGCAAGCGCCTGTAAGAAGGAGCGATCATGGGTGATGAAAATCAAGCTGCATTGCAGGTTTTTAAGAAAGTCTTCCAGCCATTGAATGGACGGAATGTCCAAGTGGTTGGTGGGCTCGTCCAGTAATAGAATATCCGGATTTTGGATCAGGGCTTGCGCCAATAAGACCCGACGCTTCATGCCGCCAGAAAGCGCTGAAAACTCAGCGTCGGCTGGCAATGACAGCTTGGAAATAATGGTTTCCACTTTTTGATTGAGGTCCCAACCGTCCTGTGCATCAATGGCTTGTTGTGCTTTGGTCATTTTGGCCATTAATTCATCCGTATAATTTTCTGAGATGGCATGGCTGAGGCGGTGGAATTCTTCAATATGGTGACCAATATCTCCCAATCCTAAGGCAATAATGTGGAAGACGCTACCCGCTAAATCGTTAGGCACTTCTTGCTGAAGTTTTGCGATCTTAACGCCATCCTGCACAATCCGGGTTCCGTCATCGGCCTGAATACTCCCTTCGATGACTTTTAATAAAGTCGACTTACCTTCGCCGTTGCGTCCAACGATACAAACGCGTTCATTGGTTTCGACTTTAAAGGAAACTTTATTTAAAAGGGTGTGTGTTCCGTAACTCAAGAACATATCGCGCAAAAAAAGTAGAGCCATAAAATTCGGTGTCTTTTGGTTGAGAATTAAGTTTGGACTAACCTGCTTTGTATGAAGTTAGTGGTTGTTAGTGTTAATCAGGTGGTTGTCAGTGTTTTTATCGGCCGTTTTAAGGCTTATGTTGTCGGGTATTCTATCGTTATTTTCTATGGTTGCAATATCGTAGGTCAATATCCCCCTGCGTAGGGAATTATTTTAACGGTTTGGGTTGGATTGTGGGATTCATTTTTACGGCATTGATATCTAACTGAGATAATCCGAGCTGATTTGTTGATGTTGATGATGTTAAAAATCCACGCAAAGAATGATGTTCCCACTGGATTGGATTTCTCGTGTTTTGAGATGAGCACCGCGGTGTTGTTCCCAGAATTGGATGATTTTTAAGGTTGTATCGGGAGAGCTTTTCCATAAATTAAATAAAATGCGGCCCGAACCAGAGACCAAATAATGCAGTCTTGATAAAAATGTCTCTTCACTAAAAATCCAAGGCATGCTGTCATTGTCATACAGGTCGACAATCATCAGGTCATATTGTTGCGCTGCTTGCTGGACAAAGTCATTGGCATCACTTTGTATCGGTTGTATTTGTGGGGTATCGGGTAAATAAAAATAACGGTAGGCAATCTGGATAACCGCCTCACGCAGTTCAACCACAGTTTGTTGGCAGTTAGGTAACACACTGTGTAGCTGAGTGGCAAGACTTCCTCCACCTAATCCCAGCATTAAGATCGATTGGACAGATGTTGAATGAGCATGCTCCAGTGTCTCTTCTAACAGAGCGGATTGATATTCAAATGCCAATGTTAAAGGGGCATGGAAATAGTAACGACTTTGTTCCACAAGAGAGTCAAAATAAAGACTTCTCATAATCTCATTGTCGACCACTTGGATTAAGCCGTATACATCTCGCTCACTATAAGAAATGGAGCCGTTCGGGTGTTTTGCCATAGAAAAATAAGATTACTGACTGAGCCACCAAAGCCGGGCTTTTAATCCTAAGCTGGTGGAGTAACCGACCTCTACGAACTCTATCTTCCCTGTCGGCCCAATAATAAAGGTTGCCGGAACGGCTCTTGCGCCAAATTGTTTCATCAAGCTCCCATCAAAGTCATTGACAATGATGTCCGCATTCATTTGGTGAACATTGGCATAGGTTAACAATCCTTCATCATCGTTCGACTGGGTAGCAATATTGATGACAGCGTAGTCCTGTGCAATATTTTCAATGCCATCCCGTTCAAATTCACAGATCGGGCACCACGTTGCCCAAAAATGCACCATCACGGGTTTTCCACGATAGTCTTTCAAATGAATTTCCTTGCCCGTAATAGATTCAGTTGTCAGTTCAGGAGCAAACCCTTCAGCCACATCTCCTTGCATAAAAGGGCGGATGGCAAGATATAGAGCAATAAAAAAAATCGCTGTGAGGAAGTTTTTGACCCAGTTGCGTTGTAATAAAGGCAAAGCCTCTCTGGTTTCAGAGCCCTCTTTTTTAGGCGTATTAGCAGGTGGAGGTGATTTTTTCATGTAAATAAATAACTCATTTTTTGAATTTTATTTCGGGAAACAGTATCTTTAGCGCAAATGATAACAAAGGAAGCGGTATGGAAGCAGATTTTTGGCACCAAATGTGGCGCAGTGGGCGAGTAGGATTTCATCAGCCTGATGTGAATGCTTTCTTAAAAAAACACTGGAAAAAATTGAATTTGTCAGGGCATGAACAGGTTTTTGTTCCGTTATGTGGTAAATCTCTAGACATGCTTTGGTTAAATCAGCAGGGGCATACCGTATTAGGCGTCGAATTAAGTGAAAAAGCGCTTCAAGAATTTGTGACAGAAAATGGTTTGCAAGCGACGACTTTAAAGCATCCTCGGTTCAGTGGTTTTGAGATGGATAAAATGTCTTTGCTGAGTGGTGATTTTTTTGATGTGTCCGTCAAGGAGTGTCGCGAGGTGAAAGCCGTGTATGATCGAGCTGCTTTAGTTGCGCTTCCTCCGGAAATGAGACAACAATACGCGTCTCATTTGAAAGCTGTTTTAGCGCCGGGGGTGCCGATTTTATTGATTGCAATGGATTATGACCAGTCATTGCAGTCAGGACCACCGTTTGCGGTCTCTGCATTAGAGGTCAAAGCCTTGTTTGAAGACCGATTTAACATTGAAAAAGTCGAATCGGATACGTTTGAACGTAAAGGCGTTCAAACAACGGAGAATGTGTTTGTGTTAATCCCGAAAACCTAATGATTCAAGGCATGATTTCGCTGAAGTTTTCAAAACCGGGGAAGCCTTTAGGGTCGATTTTATCCATTTTAGGACTCACGTGAACCGCAGCAAGCTGGTAACGGATGCCATAATCCTGCGCTGATTGTAACGCTTGTAGATTGTCATCAATCAATAGGGTTTTAGCTGGGTTGTATCCAAATTTATTTTCAATTTTTTGCCACAATACTTCATTTTCTTTTGGCATACCAAAGTCATGAGATGAGATCATTTCATCGAAATAATCGCCGATTTCAGTCATTTCCAGTTTGATCGCCAAGCTGTCTCTGTGGGCATTGGTCACCATGACAACTTCTTTATTTAAGGTTCGCAGACGTTCTAAAAAGGTGATCACTTCTGGATGCGCCTGAATCATGTGTTTCAGCTCATGTTTTAGTTCTGCGATCGGGAGGTTGAGCTGCTCTGTCCAGTAATCCAAGCAATACCAGTTTAAAGTGCCTTGCTGGGAATGAATTTTGCCCCGAATGATTTTGTTGGCTTCTTCAAGGGTCATGTGGTTTTGGTTGGCGTACATTTTCGGCACATATTCCATCCAAAAGTGCCAGTCAAAATGCAAGTCGAGTAAGGTGCCGTCCATGTCGAGTAACACGGTTTCAATGTCATTCCACGGAATTTGTAGGCCTTGAGATGAGTGTTTAATTCGCATTTTGACTCCTATTTTCGTATTATTCTTTTTATGAAAAAGAAAAAAACGCCCGTTATTCTAACGAAAAAAGAACTGGCTAACACGCGTATTTTTACCGTGGAAGGCTTGGACATTGTTTATGGAAATGACACTCAAGTTCAATTTGAACGGTTAGTAAGTTCCGTCCATGGTGCCGTTTTAATTGTACCGATTATGGATGACTGTCTGGTGCTGATTCGGGAATATGCCGCCGGTGTTGAACGCTATGAACTGGGATTTCCAAAAGGAAAAATTGATCCGGGAGAAACCTGGGAAGAAGCGGTACTTCGAGAAAGTCAGGAAGAAATTGGATTTTTGCCGGCTGATATTGCCTTGATGGATTCGGTGACGTTGGCGGCGGGGTATATGTCACACCAAACGCACTTAGTCTTAGCAACGGGACTGTCTCCCAGTAATGCCGAAGGAGATGAGCCCGAGCCGTTGGAAGTGGTACACTGGCCAATTAAAGATTGGCCGGCGTTGTTGGCTCATCCTGAGTTTTCAGAAGGTCGGGCTTATGCCGCTTTAATGTTGACATTGCAGCATTTAAAGCACATTGGATAAATCGCCGTAGACTTTTTCAGACGACATAAAAAAACCGCCAGGCCTGGCGGTTTTTTATTGTTATCAATGAAACGATTAAGCGTCTTTCATAAAGCTGTCAATGCGATCCAAAGCATTAATCAAATTGACCATGCTGGTTGCGAAAGAAATCCTTAAATGACCTTCAGCACCAAATCCAGAACCGGGAACAGCAGCTACTTCCACTTCTTCTAGGATGGCGGTCGCAAAATCGGCATCGGTTTCATACCCTTTTTGTTTCATTGCCTCTTTCACATCCATAAAGGCATAAAAAGCGCCTGCAGCCGGAATGCATTTAAACCCTGGGATTTCGTTGATGCGCTCCACAACAAACTCATGGCGCTTTTTAAACTCTGTCAGCATGGTTTCAATACAATCCTGTGGGCCATTCAGGGCTTCTGTTGAAGCCGCCTGTGAAATCGAGCAAGGGTTTGAGGTGCTTTGAGATTGAACTTTTCGCATCGCTGCGATCAAGTCTTTCGGACCGCCGGCGTATCCAATACGCCAGCCGGTCATTGAGTAAGCTTTAGAAACCCCATTCATAACCACGGTTCTATCGGTTAGCTCTGGGCAGACTTCTAGAATATTTGTAAACGGGGTGTCATTGAGTAGGATATGTTCATACATATCGTCCGAGGCAATGACAATGTCCGGGTATTGTTGTAACACTTCGCCCAGTGCTTTCAATTCACTTGCCGTGTAAACAGCACCAGTCGGGTTAGACGGACTGTTAATCACAACCATTTTGGTTTTAGGGGTGATGGCCGCTTTTAATTGTTCGGGAGTGATTTTAAAGCCTTGCTCTATATCAGCTTCGATAATGATTGGCTCACCGCCTGCTAGAAGCGCCATGTCAGGATAGGACACCCAGTAAGGTGCAGGAATGACAACTTCATCGCCATCATTCAGCAAGCCCTGGCATAAGTTATAAAAACTTTGTTTTCCACCGGAGGACACCAGGATTTGATCCATTTCATACGTCAGGTTATTGTCGCGTTTGAATTTTTCAATAATGGCACCTTTTAATTCCGGTGTGCCATCGACGGCAGTATAACGAGTCTGTCCATTTTGAATTGCGCTGATACCAGCCGATTTGATGTGATCTGGGGTATCGAAATCAGGTTCCCCGGCACCTAAGCTGATAATATCTTTTCCGGCTCTTTTCAGCTCTGCCGCTTTGGCAGAAATCACTAAAGTCAGAGAGGGTTTGACTCGATTAACGCGATTAGACAATCTGGACATAATGTTTAAGGTCTCATTCATGTTTGCGATTGCTGTACAGTTTCATCCTGTGTTTTGGTGAGATTGAGTTATTGCTTCACGAAATACACGGTTTTGTTCTGTTCAGCTCTCAGGTAAAATGTTTCAGTTATTTTACAACCAAACGGGCTTTTTTTTAAGAGAAAATTCGGTCACCTTGGCGCAAAACGTTAAATAAGTAAGCATAATGGTCGCAAGTCTTGATTTTTAATGACAAACACTTGTTTTCAGCAGCATCGATAAGAGTTAGAAATACGTTACTATGGCAAAAAAATTTGAAATTGTCTCTCAGTATGAGCCCGCCGGGGATCAACCGGTCGCCATTGCACAACTGGTGGAAGGGTTGGAAGACGGTGAAGCTTTCCAAACCTTACTCGGGGTAACTGGATCCGGTAAAACGTTTACCATGGCGAACGTGATTGCCAAGGTACAAAGACCCACTATTATTCTGGCGCATAATAAAACGCTGGCGGCGCAACTCTATGGTGAGATGAAAAGCTTTTTCCCGTACAATGCGGTGGAATACTTTGTTTCTTATTATGACTATTATCAGCCGGAAGCCTATGTGCCAGCCTCTGACACCTATATTGCTAAAGATTCCTCCGTCAATGAACAGATTGAACAATTACGATTGTCTGCTACCAAGGCGTTGATGGAACGGAAAGATGTGGTTTTGATTGCGACGGTCTCTGCCATCTACGGGTTAGGGGATCCGGATCAGTATTTAAAAATGATTTTACAATTGCGATTGGGCGATGCGGTTTCTCAACGTGATATTTTGCAACAACTAACCACAATGCAATATACCCGCAACGATGTAGAGCTTTGGCGAGGTTGCTTTAGGGTTCGCGGGGATGTGATTGATGTTTTTCCTGCAGAAGCTGAAGAATATGCCATTCGTATTGAACTTTTCGATGATGAGGTCGATTCACTGGCTTGGTTTGACCCTTTGACAGGCGAGGTGTTAACGCGTCCAACCCGGGTGACAGTCTACCCTAAGTCGCACTATGTCACCCCGAAAGAACGTGTGTTACAAACCATTGAGCAAGTCAAAGTGGAGTTGGTCAGTCGTTTGGAAGAGCTGCGCAGCCTGAATAAACTGGTGGAAGCGCAACGCTTAGAAGAACGGACACGGTTGGACATAGAAATGATGTCAGAATTAGGCTATTGTTCAGGGATTGAAAATTACTCCCGTTATCTTTCCGGAAGAGCTTCTGGTGAGCCGCCACCAACGTTGTTGGATTACTTGCCTAAAAATGCTTTGATGTTTATTGATGAAAGCCACGTGACCATTCCTCAAATCGGTGGGATGTACAAAGGGGATCGTTCTCGAAAAGAAAATTTGGTCACTTTTGGTTTTCGCTTACCTTCTGCGATGGATAACCGTCCAATGCGGTTTGATGAGTTTGAAAAAATTATGCCGCAGACGATTTTTGTGTCTGCTACGCCGGGCAAATATGAAGCGGAGCATGAGTCCAAAATTGTAGAACAGGTGGTTCGTCCGACCGGTTTATTGGATCCTGTTTTGGAAGTGCGCCCAGCATTGACCCAAGTGGACGATTTGTTAGGGGAAATTCGTTTACGCGTTGAGAAAGAAGAGCGTGTTTTGGTGACTACGCTGACCAAGCGAATGGCTGAAAACTTGACCGAGTACCTTGAAGAGCATAATGTTCGGGTTCGTTATTTACACTCGGATATTGATACGGTTGAGCGTATTGAAATCATTCGTGATTTGCGCTTGGGAGAGTTCGATGTGTTGGTAGGGATTAACTTGCTCAGAGAAGGCTTGGATATCCCCGAAGTGTCTTTGGTTGCGATTTTAGATGCCGATAAAGAAGGTTTCTTGCGTTCTGATCGCTCCTTGATTCAGACGATTGGGCGTGCCGCTAGAAACGTGGACGGAAAAGCCATCTTGTATGCCGACAAAATCACCCAATCGATGCAGAAAGCGATCGAGGAAACGGAAAGACGTCGTGCCAAACAGATTCAGCATAATACGGAACAGGGTATTACACCGCAGAAACTGAACAAAAAAATAACCGATATTTTGGAAGATTCGCCTTATGCGCCTAAGCCGGGTGCATCCGCTGCAAAACTCAAATCAGCCGAGGCGGATGGGGAGTATTCGTCACAGGAAATGCAACGTATGACCCCCGCGCAATTGGCGTCTGAAATCAAACGTATGGAAAAACAAATGTACCAAGCCGCCAAAGATTTGGATTTTGAGTTGGCCGCAAAATTGCGTGACGATCTAAAACGTTTAAAAAGTTCTATGGTTGGGGTAGGGGATTTACGTTAAAATAGATTGTTTTTTGAATAAATTACACATGAAATCCCTTAAAATAAGTGATTGATTCGAAAGGTGAGTTTATGAAAAAATGAACCGAATCAGTTCAAACACACTCGTCAGAAGCGGGTAAACGAAGAAACAGGATTAAAAAGAATTAAATGAGCGTGCAAAAAACATCGAATTTGATCGTATTGGCAACGACACTACTACTATCGTTTACAGCGAGTATAAATGTTTGGGCTGCAGAGGGTGATACCTATCAAGCGCAATTTGAACAAGCCGCCAAAGCTTCTCAAGCCGGTAATATGGAAAAAACCATTTCAATATTAACGTCGATGTTAAAAACCTATCCGCAAGATTTAGCTGTTAGTAATAATCTTGCAGTCGCATATATTAAAAAGCAGCAGTATAAAAAAGCACAACAAGTGTTAGAGTCAGCACTGGATGGCGACCCGAGAATTGCTTCCTTACGTGAGAATTTAAATCAAATTTATGCTTACCAGGCACAACTGGCTTACCAAACGGTGTTTGATAAGACAGAGATTACATTGCCAAAAGGACGGTGGATATTAAGTGCCAGCAGTGACTTGAAAACACCTGAAAAATCCCAGTTAAAGCAAGTTGAGCGTCATATGCAAACAGTGGCGGATTTGGTTGAACGCTGGCGTGCAGCATGGGCCAGTCAAAATATATCAGCTTATTTAGGGTTTTATGTTTCGACTTATGCACCTGAAGGCTATAAGACACATCAAGCTTGGGCAAACAGTCGGAAAGGCAGTCTAAAACGTCCTAGTTATATTAAAATACAATTAGATAAAGTGCAGGTTGTGCCTTTAACGCCAAATACCATTCAAGTGACTTTTTGGCAGGCTTATGAATCCAATACCTTTAAAGATAAAGTTCGCAAAAAACTGGTTTGGCAAAAACAAGATCAAACCTGGAAAATTGTGCAGGAAGATGTGATATATGAATAGGTTTTTGCAGAAAGTCAGAGAAAGTAAAAGTTGCCAGGCCTGGTCATTTTTAGTGGTGTTTTTCTGTTGCTTACCTTGGTCTGCCAGTATGGCGGAAGATTTTGTGTCGTTGCCCGAAAAAAAATTGATTACCGGTCTGAACGCGATTAAGAATTTATCATTTAATGAAGCTTTTTACGACATGCAGGATTTGGCTAAAAATATGCCGAAGTACCAGCTGGCTCAGTTGATGAAAGCCGATTTATATGCGATTAAAGCTGGGAAATCCGAATGGGTGACTCAAAAAAGAACCGCGCATGCTCGCAAATCCAATGCCTTGTTATCGGAAGCAAAAGTACGCTGGCAACGAAAAGCCGATCTTGAACGTTCCCGAGGAGATTGGGATGCTTTATTGGCTCAGTATGTTTTGAAAACTAGTCATGAGCCTTATTTAGTGATTGTCGATTCTGCCGCACACCGACTGTACTTGTATCAAAAAAATGAAAACGGCTATGAAGAAGTGGCGAACTATTATGTGTCAATTGGGCAAAAAGGCGTGGGTAAACAGGTCCGTGGCGACCTGAAGACGCCCATTGGCATTTACAAAGTTGAAAAAGAATTATCCGATTCAAAGTTACCTGAGTTGTACGGCGTTGCGGCCTTAACCTTAAATTACCCGAATAGTTGGGACAAGCAAAAAGGTCGAACCGGTTCAGGAATCTGGTTACACGGCACACCTCGAAGCACGTATAGCCGTCCTCCTCTAGCGAGCCGAGGATGTGTGGTATTGAATAACCCTGCCATGCAAACTTTGATTTACCAATATCGTTTGGCACCTGCTACACCTGTTATTATTGCTCAAAGTGCACAGCGTAGTTTGATTGATCGTAATTATGAAGATAAGCAGCAAGTGTTGTCCCAAATCAATCAATGGTTGCGTTCACAGCAGAATTATCAAGTCGATTGGTCTCGTGTAAGCGTGTTTGCCTATCCTGGAGAGCAGGGGGTTTATTATGTCAGTTTCCCTGTTAAAGGTGGCAAACTGGTTGAGCAATACTGGCAAAGACAAGGGGTTAGCGGAAGTTGGCAAATGGTCTACGAGACTTTTCAAAAATCAAAAGTGGGTCCGCAGGTTTCTTAACCCATATCTTTTAGTGTCTGTGCTTCAAAAAAGGTTTGATGATGTGAGAACGTTTTTGGAGTCGCGCTTCACGTTATTATAAATCCCAGTCATTTTGTTTAATCTTTTCTGCGACCCAATTTTCCAAGTCTTGTAGCATATGTTGAATCTCGGAGTCTTTAGGCATTCTGCCAGCCGATTTCAATTCCAATGTTAATACGGGGATGTTTAGATGTTCACCAGCATAACGCCCTAAAGAACCGGGGTAAGTTCCTAAAGCGCGATGCTTCAAGTGGCCGATTTTATTTGGCTGTGCGTGTTCGGGTCCATCATAATCGAGCAAACCATAGGGCGCGTGGATAGAAATAATCGCGTTCGGCTGGAAACGTTCAATCAATTCAACCAACCATTGTGTTTCCGGTTCACTATTAGCAAAAGGACCTGGGTAACGACGTTTATTTCTATGATAGTGATTCTTCCAGGTACGTAAAGCCAGCTCATCCCAGTCAGGCGAGGGGAAATTACGGTTCAGGTCAACTGAGTTAGCATTGGGACGGGTTGCAGGGTTTTTAAATAAACCATCCGGATTGGCTAAAGGTAAAAACAACCAGTGATAGCCTGTCTCTGTTCCTTGTTTTAGTAAGGTTTGTAGCCAAAGATAAGTTAAACTGATGGCGGCGTATTCATCACCGTGGATACCGCCGATAAATAAAATGCGGCCTTTAGGGGGCATGGAAGAAGAAGGGAGTACTTCTCTATAGGTTAAAGGGCGTTTTTCGGTACTCTGGTAGAGGTGACTTTCGTTTAAACCTAATTCTAAACATTTTTGATACTTGACTGTGCGGAGCTTTTTAGACAGGTCTTTACAAAAGTCTTGAATGACTTTCTTATCTCCTGATGGCATGGCAGGAATGGATGCAAACGCATGCGGTGTCGTTAACAGCAATCCAATAAAACTGAAGATAAAAGGCTTAATTGACACACTGTACACGGTTTGCAGGCTAATATTCATGATTGAATGGGTTCTTAAATTCTTTTGTTTTGAGTTGGTCTATTTTAAAGCTTAGAACAACTTACGTGTTCAAATTTTTTTATTACGTCTATTTATTTTTATCAAAACAAAAAAATCATAAGAAATCGGTTTTGTTCACTGCCTTACTGCGAGCAATTTCTTTATTCACGATTCCATTTTTGACCAGACGTTGCAAATCCTGATCCAACGTCTGCATACCAAGTTTATTTGAGGTTTGAATAACGGAATACATTTGAGGGACTTTATCTTCCCGAATAAGGTTTCGGATGGCAGGAGAGCCCAATAAAATTTCATGTGCAGCCACTCGCCCACCGTTTTGTTTTTTCAATAGGGTTTGAGAAATCACCGCTTTTAAAGATTCTGAAAGCATTGAGCGAACCATGTTTTTTTCACCTGCTGGAAAGGCATCGATGATTCGGTCAATGGATTTTGCTGCCGAGCTGGTATGAAGTGTCGCGAGTACTAAATGGCCGGTTTCAGCAGCGGTTAATGCCAAGCTGATGGTTTCCAGGTCTCGCATTTCACCGACCAAAATGACATCGGGATCCTCACGTAAGGCTGATCGTAATGCATTGCTGAAGTGGTGCGTGTCTCGATGGACTTCTCGTTGGTTGATGAGAGCATTTTTAGGTTGATGTATAAATTCAATTGGGTCTTCAATGGTGAGAATATGCGCTTGCTGGGTTTCGTTAATAAAATCAATCATAGCTGCAAGAGTGGTTGATTTACCCGAGCCAGTCGGTCCGGTCACCAAGACAATGCCACGTGGGGTTTGGGCGATTTCCTTCAATATTTCCGGAGCATTGAGTTCTTCAAATGTCATGACCTTGTTCGGAATCGTCCGAAATACAGCACTCATGCCTCGGTTTTGTTGAAAAATGTTGACCCGAAATCGGGCAATATTGGGCAATTCATAAGAAAAATCAATTTCAAACGCCGTTTCAAACTGTTCTTGTTGCGGTTTGGACATGATCTGATAGAGCATGTTTTGAAGGGTCTTAGCATCGAGTTCAGGCAAATCTATACGACGCATATCGCCGTCAGAACGAAGCATAGGAGCCGTTCCGGCAGAAAGGTGTAAGTCCGATGCCTTTTGTTGCACACTGAACTCTAATAACTGTGTAATATCCATAAGCTTCCTTCAATCGCCTCATGAATCGAGCAAATCTGAAACTCTTCTAGGTTTCAGTTTATTTTATTTTGTGAACGGTCGGCTCTAATCCTTCTTTTTTATAAGCTTTCCAGCGCTCACGCCCCATTTGAATTAAATGTTCTGTTTGATCTAACACTTCAATTGTACGGTTATAAAGCTGAAAGTTTTGTGGAAAATCAGGATGAACATTTAATAGAACGTCTTGGCATGGGCTCGCTACCTGACCCATCCACAGTTGAATAGGCGCTTGAACAGTCTGTTGCACGCTGTGGGGAATGAACGCTTCGGGGTGGTATTGCCATAAGGATAAGTCGAAGCGTGTCATTTCCTCCTCGCTGGCAAACCGAATATCACACAGGCGTTTTTCACGATGTATCTTGTTGACCAGCTTGGCAATAAAGGCTTCTCGCTGTTGGGCTGTATTCGTTCCCAATACGTAAAAAATGACATCCTTTTCAAGAGGAGGGGTTGCGGTCATCAAATTTGCTCAAGTAAGAAATCAACCAATGCAGGCACTGGGCGCCCAGTTGCCCCTTTATCTTTTCCGCTGATCCAGGCGGTGCCAGCAATATCCAAATGTGCCCAATCTACTTCTTTTGTGAATCGAGCTAGAAATTGAGCCGCTGTGATGGTGCCGGCAGCACGGCCGCCAATGTTTGCCATGTCTGCAAAGTTTGATTTAAGCTGTTCATCGTACTCTTCGCTTAACGGCATTTGCCAAAAACGATCATAAGTCTTCTGGCCGGAAGCGACAAGTGCATCCACCAAGGTTTGATCATTCCCTAATACGGCTGACATTTGATGACCCAGTGCAATAATGCAAGCCCCTGTCAAGGTTGCCATATCAATAATCTTACTTGGTTTATAGGTTTGTTGCGCATAAGTTAATGCATCACATAAAATCAAACGGCCTTCTGCATCGGTATTGAGTATTTCAATGGTTTGGCCAGATAGGGATTTAACGACATCTCCCGGCTTGATGGCGTTGCCTGCAGGCATGTTTTCCGTAGACGGAATGACCGCAACGACATTGAGTTTTGGTTTTAAACGTCCTAGTGCTTCAAAGACACCTAGCACTGTCGCCGCGCCACCCATGTCATATTTCATTTCATCCATAGCTTCGCCAGGTTTGAGTGAAATACCTCCAGTGTCAAATGTCACCCCTTTACCCACTAGGGCAATCGGTGCTTCTGAAGCATCCGAGCCTTGATAAGAAAGACAGATCATCTTAGGAGGCGTGTGAGCGCCTTGTGCGACCGCCATAAAAGACCCCATTCCCATCTGAATCATTTCATCTTGTTCCAGAATATTGACGTCAAAACCGTAGGTTTGTGCCATCTTTTCTGCTGTTTCTGCAAGGTACGTCGGGGTGCAATAGTTACTTGGCATGTTGGCCAAATCTTGAGTCAATGCCATACCCAATGCTGAAGCTTGTGCCTGAGTTACGGCTTTTTCATTCTCCACTGTTGTCTCAGCTGCATAAGTCATGCTGTTAAGTTTTGGATCTTTGGGAGTTTTTTTGTTGCGGCTTTCATGTTCATAATCATAAATGCTGCGCTGGAATGCCAAGGTGTTTTGGTAAATTGCCCAGGCCTGGTCGTTTTTAGCAGGAATACATTCAATTAACGTGTTAAGTACATTAACCGCACCTGAATTGTCCAGTGCTTTAGCTGCAGCATTCAAGCTATCAAGATAATTTTTAACCGTTAATGTTTCAGCGTTTCCCATGCCCACCAATAACAAACGTGCGCAATCAATGTTTGCAGGTTGGAAAATCATTTGAGTCTGGCCTGGTTTTGCTAAGAAGTCACCTTGATTGAACAAAGCCTGAGTTAATTCTAGGAGATGAGTTTCTTTCGCTAATTGCGTGCTTTGGCCTTGGTCAAATACCGGTAAAATAAGTGTGTCGAAAGACTTTAAATCGGTGGTTGCATTCAGCTTGAACTGGATTTGTTTCATCTCGTTGAATCCCTTCTTGTATAATCTTGGAAACAGTTGGCAAACTCATATGAATTAGAAGTTTACCGCTCGCTGATGTCATATTAAAGATGGCATCGCTGGTGTTTATTCATTTGAATCTTATTTTAACGTTTTGGTGGCCTTTTTTTGCGAATTCTTGATAAATATCTATACAAAGAGCTTTTTGCGACTTTTTTTGCGGTGTTGTCAGTATTACTGTTGATAACGTTTGGGACGGAAGCTACCAAGTTGCTTGCCGTGGCGGTAGAGGGAACGATTCCTTCAACCGTCATTATGCAAGTGTTATTGCATAAAATCCCGCCGGCATTGGAAGTTATTTTGCCTTTGGTTGCATTATTGAGTGTGATGTTGGCCGTTGGTCGTCTTTATCAAGACCAAGAAATGGTGGTGCTACAAAGTTGTGGTATTGCGACAGGTTTTTTTCAGAAGCGGGTGTTCTGGTTTTTAGTCCCGTTGGCATTTTTAACCGCTTGGATTACGTTAGTGGTTACACCGTGGAGCTATGAGCAAGAGCGAAAACTGATTATGGAAGCTCAAACAACGTCACCTCTGGCGGCATTGGTTCCTGGTAAATTTAATCCTCTGCCGAATGGTGAAGGCATCTTTTACACGCGCTCCATTGATAATAAAGGAGATCTTGAATCCGTTTGGGTGCAGTTGAATACCGATGAGAGAGACATTCTTTTAATTGCACCGAAAGGCAAATTTGAGTGGATTGATGACAAGCTGGCTTTGGTGTTACTCAATGGCCAAAGTTATGAAGGCCTGAAAAAAGGCGACGACTTCACGGTCAGGGAATTTGACCGTTTCGAAGGTTTTTTACCGGAAATTCAATCGACTTCTACGGCACAAAAAATTTTTGAAATACCTACGTCAACTTTATGGCAATCAGATAAGCCTGCGCATCAAGCGTTGCTTCAATGGCGAATTGTGACGCCTTTTAGCATTCTGGTTTTAGGGCTGCTGGGATTGAAAATGAGTAAGTCTGGCCCGCGAGAAGGCCGGTTTGCAAAAGTCTTTTTTGCATTGGTTCTTTATGTTATTTATAACCAGTTGTTGGTGACTTTTCGAGAATCTATCAGTAATGAAGCTTTGTCACCTTGGATAGGTTTGTGGCCTGTTCCTGTTGTGTTCTTGATGTATGCTTTGTATCAAGGCTCGCTTAGACCGGCTTGGTTTCAATTACCTCACATGTCTCTTTCGCTTCCCTTTAAAAAAACGATACAACGAAAATGATGAATTTAATTGAACGATATTTGGGCCGTGTTTTAGTCAGTCATACCTTGTTGGTGCTGATGGTATTGTTGATTATTCTCGGATTTTCTGAGTTCATGATACAAATTGGTAAGGTCTCTAACGACTATACGATTGCCAAAGGGGCGATGTATACCGTATTGAAGCTTCCAGTTTATGGGTATGAGATTTTTCCAGTCGCATTGTTGATTGGAACCTTGATTGGGCTGGGAGGCTTAGCAAACCATGCAGAACTCACTATTTTACGCGTGACAGGCTGGTCCATCAGGCGTATTTTTTTTGCAGTTATGAAGTCCGCTTTCATCTTGTGGGTGTGTGCAGCGGTCATCGGAGAATGGGTCGCCCCTGCTAGTGAAAGTTATGCTAAAAAAATGCGCGGCGAAGCATTGCATAAGAGTTTTTCAATTGGGTCAACCGATGATTTTTGGATGCGAGATGGTGAACGTTATATTCATGTCGGTCGTGTCATTTCCGATACTCAGTTTTATGATGTAACGATTTATGCATTGGTTAATGGGCAATTATCAGAACAGATTCACGCTAAAACAGCACGCTATTCAACAAAAGATGGACAATGGGTTTTGTATAGCTTGAATCGGAAAGTGCTTGACTGGCAGCAAATGCCAGCTTTATCGCCCGATAGGAAAGCATGGAAAAAGTTACAATTTAGGCAATATGGTGAAGTTGAAGGTGCTGTCGATTTGCCCGTTTCACCGACATTGTTGCAAACGTTACATGTTGAAACGCGTTATATGGGAATCACCGATCTCTATAGTTATATTGCATTTTTAGAAGAAAATGGACTGGATGCTGAAGCCTATAAGCTGGCTTTTTGGCGAAAGTTAGCGATGCCATTTGTCATTCTGGGAATGATTGCGCTGGTGTTTCCTTTAATTTTCGGTTCGCAGCGACAGGTCAGCATTGGTCAGAGAGTTTTCGTAGGGATTATGATTGGTATGAGTTTTCATCTACTCAATCAAATCTTCGGGAATTTAAGTGTCGTCTACCAATTACCCGCGATTATGGGCGCTTTTCTGCCTTCAATCGTTTTGGTATCAGCCGCCTTTTTGTTAATGCGACGACTGCGTTAGCGACTTGGGCTCACGTCTTTATGTCGGGTCTTTGAGCTCGATTTCGATTTGTTTTATGACTTGATCGACTGTGATCGCATCCATACAAACCGGTTCCGTACACGGTGTTTTTCGATGGTTTGCCGCACTGACACAAGGTGAACAAGCTAACCCTGCAAAAAGAGGTGTGCTATTGCCTAAAGAACCATATAATTTCGGTGTTTCCGGGCCAAATAAAACAAAGGTCTTTAATGGGGTGATGGATGAAAAATGTCCTGGCCCAGAGTCATTCGTGACCATTAGACGAGAGACTGTATATAAAATAGGCATTTCTAATAACTTCAATTGTCCTGCAAAGTTCACGCAGCGTTCATGACCAACCTGAAGCCGAAGTGCTTCGGCTTCTTCCTGCTCGTTTGGCGCACCTGTGATTAAGATAATCGCATTTTCATAACGTGCCAATACAGCTTGCATCAACGCAATAAAGTTTTCCTTAGGCCAGCGGCGTTGCGGTAATAAGTCGCTTGCATTCGGGTTCATTAAAATCAGTTGATGTTGCTCTTTGTTAAATGCAGGAAAGCATGCTTGGATTTTATCGTAAACAAATACTTTTTCTTCCTGATTAAAACTTACTTGATCCAGTTGAATGTCGTGATCGGTAATCAGGACTTTTGAATAAGGCACCTCTTCAGTTTTTGCCTCTAAGGCGTGAATTAATGCGATAAAGTTTTTAGCAATATGGATGTGCGGGTTGTAGGTGACTTTATGGGTCAGCATTTCCCCACGATAAAGACCTTCACCATGAAAGTTATGGTAGCCAACGCGATTGTTGGCGCCACTGAACCCGGTCAAAAGAGCTGAAACGCGCGAAAATAATTCCAAATCAATTGCGGTGTCGATTTTGTTTCTGCGACACCAGAATAAATAGCGAACGGCATCACGCATTAAGGTAAATAGATTGTCTTCGCACAGCGTGAAAATGTTTTCCTGGGGAATGGTATTCAATAGGTCGAGACTGGGTTTGTTTTTGCTGAAAATGACAAAGAACAAATTGGCGTTGAATCGTTTTTGGGCTCGTTTCATGGCTGGGTCTGCAATGATGGTGCTTCCCATTTCAGACAGCTCGACAAATAAAATGTTTTTAGGTGTCGTTGCTTTTTTACGAGTGATCCAATGAGCCACTTTTAATAAATAAGTGCTCACAAAGGTCAATGGGATGCCTAAGTGGTGATCAATTTTTCGCATTAAATCAACGTTCATGAATCTGTCCTAAAAGAGTGTTGGTTAGTTATTATAGGTATTTATGTTGGCTGGTGAGATAAAACAATAGCCCCGGCAAAGCACTGAGAATTAAAATAATGCCATATAATAAAGACATCGCCAAGACTAACTTCTCATCAATACCAATCATCATAAAGAGTGCAATCAAAGCACCTTCACGCACTCCCCAACCAGCAAAAGAAATGGGTAAGATTGTTAAAAGTATCGCAGGCGGAACAATAACTAAATACGTAATCAAGGGCTCATTAATGCCCACGCTGTGTCCAATGCCGAAAATGGCGACCATTGATAATAAATGAATCAAGATGGATAAGCCGAGTTGTTGACTGATACGTTTAGGTGTTTTGTAAATGAAGCGGAAACGTTCAGAAAGTTCATAAAAAAGTCGGGTAATTTTGTAACGCTTAAAGATTGGGAATTTGTGGATAGCCATGAGTACAAATAACCCGAACAGCGCAGCGATTAAAATAAGGTTGATTGCCATAAAGACCTCATAGGGCATAAGGCTGAATTCAAACGAATTGGCAAATAGATTTAATAACAATAACCCAACCAACCCGACGATTCGATCAATGAAAACACCGTAAAAGGCTTCTTTAATCAACCCTCCATGAGCCGAGACTTCAGCAATACGATAAGCATCCCCACCTATACTGGTCGGAAGAACCTGATTGAATAAACTGCCTTTAAAATAACTGCGGAAATAAAAAGAGAAGGGATGTTTGAACTTGAGTGCTTCCATAATCAAAGACCAGCGATATGCGGCAATGGTTTGACTAAGCATTTGAACAAGCAGTGCTGCAACTAGAAGTCCTAGGCTGGCATCTAACATGGTATCCCAGACAGCGGTAATATCAAATTTATATAAAATGAACCCGATAATAAAAACGGATAATCCGAGTTTAAGAAGATTGCCCAAACGAAATCCTTTAAAGGTTGGTCAAAAAAATTGGGGCTATTATCGCAAAACTGGCGACAAACTGCGAGCTAAGTTAAGTTTGTTTATTGCGTCATCATTTTTTGTGCAATGTTAAGGTCTTTAACCCAGCCTTGATAAGAGACGGCTTGAAAGTTTTCACAAAAATAAAAATGATAGGTCACAATCGTGACTCCGTGTTTGATAATGGGTAACTTTTTGAGCGCGCTACATTTTTGAAAGTGCCCTGATGAGTTGGTTTGAGGTGGAATGTCTTCATAGGATGGCACAATCATTAAACCGTTTGTTCCAGTTGGAGGGTTGCCGAACCATAGGTCAAACTGGTCAAAACGATTATCCGTCACATAAATAGGCTGAGGGTATGCATACCAACCAATACGACTGGCTTGTGTCCAGTTTGAGGCAAACAGTGGAACGCTATCATATTGAGTTTGCAGCTTTTTCGCTTGTTGAATAGCTTCAGGCCAGCCGTGGAGGTCTCGGACGATGTTTTTGTTGTCAGGCAAAGGTAGCCAAGGCGTAGCCAACTGGCTATTTAATACCAAAGAAGCGGAAAGAGTGATAAGACTGCTGATATAAACATAGACCCTCACACCTTTGTGTTGCCAGTGTCTCCAGCACCAGTAAACAACAGCAGGACTAATCAATAACCAAGCAAGTTGTGTCCAGTGCGGTAAACTCATTTCGTAACCTGAATTCATGGCAAAAAGCAGTACGATTGGCAAGGTGAAAGCGGCTAATAGTTGAGTCACTTCAGTCTGTTTTTGGAACCAGGCAGAGAGCATTAACCACCAGCCGACACCGAATAGCAGTAAAGAATAGACTCCGGCTTGCGCCAGTTGCGTATTCAAAACGCGGTTCCAATCCCAAAGTTCATTGTGCGTGCCGTGTTTAAGCTGATATAGAATAGAAATCCAGTCGTGAGTACTGTTCCAATACAGTACTGGTGAAATCATGATTGCAGCAATGAATACAGCCAGCCACAAACCTTTGGTTTTTAACCAATAAAATCGTTTTTCGATAATCATCACAATTAGGAGTGATAAAACTAAGGTAATGGCGGTGTATTTTGATAAGCCTGCAACGCCTAACCAAAAACCAAGCCAGAGCCAGTTTTTGAAAGCCTGTTTTGAGTCACAAGGCGATTCACGTAAATTGAGCAGTACCCAAAAAACCATTAAGCTGGCGAAGATTAAAGGCGTGTCCGGCAGCATGGAAATGCTGAGCAATTGAAACATAAACGCACTGTTAATCAGCGCGAGGGTCCAGAAACCTATCCAATGAAAACTAGGGTAAAGCCGTACCGAAATACGGTATAACAACAAGTTTGATGCGGCGAAAAATAAAGCAGGAATCACGCGTAAAGCCATATCGGAATGAGATAAGGGAACAATTAACGCATTAAGCCAGCCGACCATGGGCGGGTGGTCAAAATAACTCCAATCGAGCTTCAAACCATAGAGCGCATAATGGGCTTCATCCACACTCAAGTTAACCTGACCGGCTAAAATTAAGTGCCACAGTGCCAGCGTGACAATTAAAATCACACTGTAACGATAGGGTTTGGGTTGTGATTGGATGAGAACAGGTTGTCTTATCATGCCGTTGGCTTTATGTCCTGAGAATTTGGGTCTATTAATAACGTTTTATAAGGTTCGCCTGCGATTTCTTCCACAAAACGCGGCACAAGATATCCGGGCAGCGTCTGGCGCAATTGTTCAAATATTGCCCAGGCCTGGTGTTTTTGGATGTCAAAATGACCGGAACCGGAAACCTTATCTAATAAGTGACAATAATAAGGCAAAATCCCTTGAGAGAATAATTTTTTGCTCAAAGCACTTAATGTATTCGCTGAATCATTAATGTCTTTGAGGAGCACAGTCTGGTTTAATAAAAAGACATTAGATTGGCGAAATTGCTGCATCAGCTCGGCCGATTCAGGCGTGAGTTCGTTGGCGTGGTTGCAATGAACTACCAGTACGGTTTGTAAACGCGATTTTGACAGTGTTTTTAAAAGCGTTGGGCGGTGTGCTTTGTGTGGGGCCACAATCGGGGTTCGGCTATGAATTCTCAATGTGCTGACGTGCGGGATAGCTTCAATGCCATCTATTAATTCGACCAAGCTGTTTTCAGACAGCGTCATCGGGTCGCCACCACTTAAGATGACTTCGCTAATCGAATGGTCTTGAGCAATGTTTTCCAGTGCCGCTTGCCAATGTTGTTTTTTAGCCTGCTCATAAGGGAAGTGTCGACGAAAGCAATAACGGCAATGAATGTCGCATCGCGGGCTGGCAATCAGCAATGCACGTCCGTGATATTTATGTATTAAGCTGGGTTGAGGGTTGGCGGCTAGATCCCCAACCGGGTCTGGAGAAAAGCCCGGGTAAACGTCCCGTTCCGCCAGGCCTGGTAGAATTTGTTTTAATAGAGGGTCGTTTGGGTTGCCTTTTTCTATTTGTTCCGCAAAGTGTTTAGGCACTTTAAAAGGAAAAATACTGTCAAAATCGATCGCTAAGTCATCAGGAGATAGGTCAACAAAGTCACACAGTTGTTCTATCGATTGAATCATTTGGCCTCACTTCATCTGGTATTTGGACTGGCGTTTTGTTTTGTTTAACAAGAAACTACCTTAGGCGGTCGAGTTGCGTTAAAATATGCGGCTTATTTTACATGAAAGACATTTGAAAAGAATTTTAAAAAGTGAGTCGCTTTATTGTTAAGCGAGAATCGTAAGGGTAGAATTTTATGGCAACAGTCAGTACAAGTGAATTTAAAAACGGTTTGAAATTTTTAATGGATGGCCAACCCTGCACCATTGTTGATAATCAAATCGTACAACCGGGGAAAGGTCAGGCGTTTAACCGAGTTAAATTTCGTAACTTGGTGACTGGACGGGTTTTGGAAAATACATTCAAATCAGGTGAGAAGGTAGAAGCCGCTGATGTCATAGATACCGATTTACAGTATTTGTACAATGATGGTGAATTCTGGCATTTTATGGATCCAAACACATTTGAACAATATCAAGCAGGAGAGGCAGCTGTTGCCGATGTGCAAAAATGGCTGATTGAGCAAGACATGTGTACCGTCACGCTTTGGAATGGTGACCCAATTTCTGTATTGCCGCCTAAACAAGTGGTGTTAGAGGTCACTGAAACCGATCCTGGTTTGAAGGGGGATACGGCAGGAACAGGTGGCAAACCTGCAACGTTATCGACGGGTGCTGTGGTTCAAGTGCCTTTGTTTATTCAAATTGGTGAGAAGGTGATTTGTAATACCCAGACAGGTGAATACATCTCACGTGCTAAGTAAGTCGGCTTTCCACTAAATATGACTTGGCAGCCAACAGCTTCAATAACACAGCTTAAAAAACGCTCGCAGTGGTTAAAAGACCTGCGGGCGTTTTTTTATGCTCGCTCGGTGATGGAAGTGGATACACCGATGCTTTCGAATGCAGCAACCCCGGATCTTCATTTGCATTCGCTAAAAACTTGGGTGCAAGTGCCGGGCATCAAAGAAAAACAACCTTTCTTTTTACACACCTCCCCTGAATATCCCATGAAACGGTTGTTGTGCGCAGGTAGCGGCGATATTTTCTATTTAGGTAAGGTGTTTCGAGATGGCGATTTAAGTCCTCGACATCAAATCGAGTTTACCTTGTTGGAATGGTATCGTCTGGGGTTTGATTTAAAAGAGATAATGACGGAAACGGCCGCAGTCATTCAACTCATTATCGGTCCAAGACCCATCGAGATGTTGAGTTATGAACAAGCCTTTCGACAGTATGCCGGCATACAGAATATTCACGATGCAACAGCGGGAGACTGCCAACAATGCCTCGCTCGTCATCAAATTCCAGAAATTGTAGGGGTCGATGCTGATGATAAACCCCTTTGGGAACAGTTGGTTTTGACCGAAGTCATTGAGCTTCAATTAGGACGCAATGTCATCACGTGTATGTTTCATTACCCTGCCAGAGAAGCGGCATTAGCACAAATTTCATCTGAAAACCCACAGGTGGCATTACGTTTTGAAGTTTTTGTAGAAGGGATGGAACTGGCAAATGGTTACCAGGAACTGCAAGCGTCGGAACTGTATCGCTCAAGGTTTGAAGCCAGTCTTTCCGAGCGAATAGAACGGGGAGTCGAAACCGTGCCTTTGGATGTCAATTTATTAGAAGCCTTACAAGCATCGGGGTTGCCTGAGTGTTCAGGCGTTGCACTGGGTGTTGACCGGTTGTTTGCATTGGCTTTAGCATGCGACAACATTGAGTCGGTCATTCCTTTTGGTTTGAACAATGCTTAGTTGGGCTTTTATTGAGGGCTTGACATGGCATGTATAATAATTTAGTAGCCCTTGATTTTTATGAAGAGGGTGGTGTGAAAAAACTTTGCTGGATTGTTTGCTGTCAAGTTTTTATGCGCCATGATTATCGTCAGACTTGACTAACAAAAACAACCGTTTTGATGACTTAACGACTTCCAGGAGAACTCCATGTCAGATTTGCCTATTACGCAAAGATCCGTAATGACTTTATTTTCAGATTCAAAAAGCCCCAGCTCTCATCGAGTTAGATTGATGGCACAAGAAAAAGATATTCCTCTGGAAATTATCGAAGTCGATACCTCGGAAGGCATGCCGGAAGATTTACTGGAATTGAATCCATACGGAACCCTGCCAACGTTAGTCGACCGTGATTTGGTACTGTATGACCCGCAGGTTATTGTTGAGTATTTAGATGAGCGTTTCCCGCATCCGCCACTGCTATCGGTAGACCCTATCTCCAAAGCGCGTTCACGTCAGATGCTTCGCCAAATTGAACAAGAGTGGTACGCATTGGTCGATATTATTACCCAGAGTGATGATGAAAAAGCAATCAAGACAGCTCGCCGTGATCTACAAGAGCGGTTAATCCAGATGATTCCCGTTTTTGAGCACCAGCCTTACTTTATGAATGAAGAATACTCATTGGTGGATGTAAGTTTAGCGGTGTTGATGTGGCGTTTGCCTTATTTAGGGATTGAACTCCCTAAATCAGCTAAAGCAGTTAAAGACTATTCGGATAAAGTGCTGGCACGCGCAGTTTTTGCAGACAGTTTGTCTGATGATGAATTAGATATGCGAGAAGTGATTTAATTTTCAATTGTTTTTGAATACAACAGATGACACCGGAGTAATGAAAAAACTATGATTTCGAATCGCCCTTATATGATTAGAGCGTTATTTGACTGGATTGTGGATAATGAATGGACACCGCATTTACAAGTGGATGCGAATTATCCTGGCATCCAAGTGCCAATGGAATTTGCTCAAGACGGTGTGATTGTCTTGAATGTGCACCCTGATGCTGTCAGAGAGTTACAATTTGCAAATGATTGGTTCTTCTTTAAAGCGCGCTTTCAAGGGGTTGAAAGAGAAATCGGTTTTCCTCCGGAAGCTGTTTTGGCGATTTTCGCTCGTGAAAACGGCCAGGGAATGCCGTTCCCTCCTGAACCTTACCCGGAAGAAATGGAGTCAACGACTGAGAGACCATCTTTGTCAGCGGTGGATTCAACCGATACAGATGAACCCTCATCTTCTAAAACCAATTCTGAACGCTCTAAAACGGATAAGGCTAAAAAGCGATCTCATTTGTCGGTCGTTAAATAACCGATAAGCCTTTATCTCTCTATCAGTTTTCTTTGATTTTCTTCGTTAACTATTCAGTTTAACTTAGCCGTCAGCCTATTGGGGAAAAGGTTGAATGATTTTAATCGAAGGAAAGTGGGTTTGAATCACAGTGGCATCCTGTTTTAAAAACAGCAGCTTTAAATTCGGCCCTGCGTCCATCGTGAAATATACATTACATCCATCATTACGCAGTTGCCAAATTTTATGCATGGCAGCGACCGATTCCGGTTGCCAGTAGAGAATTGGCGGCCAAGTTGCAATCATCGTGGCATGCATCGCCAATGCGTTGTTTTCTGCGGTTTGCCCGAGTTGTTGAAAATTTTTGTCTTGAATCGCGCGGTGAATCTTTTGTAAATCTGCTTCCGCTTTATCGGGCCAGGCCTGATACAGTTCGCAATGATTGACTGTATTTTGCATGCCTTTAGTGGAACTAATCGGTTTGGTGGAGATATCAATCTCTAGTAATCCAATACATAATTCCGGCCAGGCCTGGTCAATTTTTTCAGCATAGCTGTCCATGCCGTTATCGAGTTGTCCTTTGTGCCATAATGCGAACCCCTCATATAAAGACCGGCTGGCACTGCCACTGCCAAGTCGAGCCAGTAAAGAAAGGCGTTTTAAAGGCAAACCCCACTGGAAGCAATCGTTTAGAGCCAATACTAACGCGGCATAGCCTGACGCAGAAGACGCCAGCCCTGCTGCGGTTGGAACACTGTTGACAGTGTTTACAATGAACCCTCCTTTTGGACTGGGCCGAAATAAGTCTAAAAAAATACGGATTCTTTGCGCAAAGGAGCTATCAAAGGCCATTTTTGTTTCATTTAAATAGATTTGGTCGGACTGGTTTTCAATCCATTCTATCTGCGTTTCAGTTCCTAACCCCGGCAGACTGATAGATAAACTGCTGTTGGTGGGTAAATTCAAATCCACATTACGTTTGCCCCAGTATTTACTGAGTGCAATATTAACCGGCGCTTTTCCAACTCCCTTTTGCTTGGGTATCCGGTGGGGGATGATGTGATCGACAAAATTACGCTGTGTGTTTTTCATAAATGAGACTTTTGGAGCATCAGTGAGGTGTGATGCTTAATCCTTCCGTTGATAAGTGCGTTAAAATACTTTCGTAATTTGCTAAAGTTTCAGGCTGCATAATACCAAAACCGATGACACAGTCTCCCAAGCCTGATCCTGAGATTTTGCTGGCCTGTATTTCACAGTCTTGGCGAAGTTGATACACTAGATGAGACAGGGTTGCGTCATTGACGCCCAAAGCATCCATCAGACCTTGGTAAGTGTTGACCAGCTTATAAAAAGACTCAATGTAATTGTTGGCTAAGCTTTGGTAGGCCGCTTCGGTAGTTTGCCCCATTATTTGATATAAGTGGTTCAATAATGCTGGCTGATCTTGCCAATCTGTAGCGACCTTTTCCAATACTTTTGCCGTTGGCGTTTTATAGCCACAATATACTAATGAAATTGGAAAATCACAGGCAAGCTTTTGAACGGTTTGGTTTTGAGGGTCAAACAAAATAATGCCACCGTGCAAGCTGGCCGCCAAATCTGTTCCAGACCCGCGCCCTTGGATGTGTTGAATAATATGGAGCCCGGTGTCAAATAAGCTTTCTAGTGATGCTTTTTCTTGCGTGAGGTAATCAAGCCCGCCAAGCATGGCCGCCAAAACGGCAGCCGAGCTGCCCAACCCAACGGTCGAGCTAAAGTCACTTTCTATTTCAATGTTTAGGCCGGAATTCAATTTAGCTTGGTAATGCCGCAAACAAGCCATAACCCACTTTAAACTAGGGTGTTCAGCCAGTGTTTGAGTGTCGGTGATATGGTCTCCTAAGTTTGAAACAATATGGATTCCATTATCATCGCGCGTTGTCCAATGAATGGAAAGGCGATGATTGAGTGAGCACGCTATGGCTTTGTGCCCATAGACAACGCTGTGCTCGCCCATCAACATCAGGTTTGCAGGGGCACTAGAGGACCATTTCACATCGACTTCCTTTTTCGCTGAATTTGAGAGGGTAATAATCATATCCATATTCTTGGCAAAGGGCCTCGGGGGCGTGTTGTGAAATGCACAACACAATGCCTGCTTTTTCTCCTGTGACGCTGCCTGCGCCACAGATTTTAGCCGCACTTTCCGAAGACTGATTCAAGGTATGAATGAATCGTTGTACGGTTGGCGGCACCACGCCGATTCTTTCCAAAAGTTGCTGATTCTGTTTGATGGCTTCTTTTAACTCAGTGGCATTGGAGTCTTGCCAGGCCTGTTCAATTAACTGCGCCACATTTTTGAACTCTGTCCAGATAGGGTGCTGATGGTTGAAGTCACGATGAACCTGGTTCACTGCTTGGCCGGTTGTACTTTCTGGCGAGCCTGTATCAATAATCCAGCCATGAAAAGGGTGAGACGTTAATTTTTGGAGCGGGCTACCTTGTTGATAACGCAATAAACCACCTTTGAGTACCGTGGTAGGATCTAGCCCACTGGAAGAACCATGTTGGTGTGACTCAACTCTCTGAGCCATGCTGAGTAGCTCTATATCCGAATAGTTCAGCTCATGATGTGAATATAAGCTTTGCAGTAAGCTGATAATGACTGACGCGGAACTGCCTAACCCTTTTTCGGTCAATTGATGGGATTGAATTTTTACTGTCCAATGTCCTGGATTTAAACGGTAGGCATTATGAAATTGCTGGAAGGTTAATAAGATTAAATCAACGGGTTGCTGTAAAACCGATTGAATGGATAAGGACTGTTTTTCATAGAGGGCAAACCGCGTTTCAATTTCAATCACTCTCTGTTGCCAGACCGAAAGTGGATAGCTTTGTTTTTCATTGAAATCGCTTAACTCAATTTCCAAGCAAGAGGATTCTAGTGAGCTGGTATAGGGGGAAAAATCCATATAACAGCGGGTTGGTAAGTCAATCGCCATGCTCAATGCCGGCGCACCAAATAATACGGCATGCTCTCCGGTCAGAATTAATTTTGCAGGCGTTTGACAAAGCGTTTTCATAGACATTTCTTTAATCTGTTTGCGTGATTATACCGAATCCGTTGAATGAACGTAAAACCGCATCCCATTTTGTTTTAAAAAGTTGATAACGATAAAAGAGAGTCGCTGTTTTCATATTCTTTTCACAATTAAAAATCGAAAAGGTTTTACCCTTGATAAGGTCATTAAAGGCTGTTTTGTGTTGAATTTGATCTTTATTTTTTAACGATTTTTTAGAGATTGATTCCTCACTGAATTTAAAGTTTAATAAACTTGAATCATATAATAATCAGCATAAATAGATGATTTTAATCAAACATTAGGATTGAAGTCAGATGGGTAGAAAACAGATTGCCCGTAAATTAAGTTATGTAAAAGGAAGGTGAATATGAGCAAAATGAAATCAATGGTCTTAGCCTCTTTAATCGGATTGACTGCAATGGCTCCAGTACAAGCAGAAGACGATATGGCTGTGAATGTCAGTCGTATTACCATGGATGTGGCTAACCGAATCGCTGTAGCGTCGATTGAAGCTTGTCGCAAGGAAGGGATTCCAATCAGTGTGACGGTGGTTGATCGTAATGGTATTCCTCAAGCGCAGTTACGAGACACGATGGCGCCACCTGTGTCTTGGGGCATCAGTCAAAAGAAAGCCTATACGGCTGTGATGTTTAACGTGAAAGGATCGCAACTGGAAGGTCGTGCAAATAGTCCTTTGCAGACAATGGGAGAAGGGCTTGCATTTATGGCGGGATCGGTTCCGATTCAAGCCGGTGGTAAACTTTATGGTGCCATTGGGGTCAGTGGTGCACCAGATGGAATGGTGGATGAGAAATGTGCTGCTGCTGGTTTGGATGAAGTGAAAATGGATCTGGAAATGATGTGATCTTATAAATCAAATATCAGGCCAAAATAACCAGGCCTGGTTATTTTTTGATTAAAAACCGACTTTTCAGTCGGTTTTTTTATGTCTAAATGCTAATTAAATAAGTAAATAATTTTATTATTATTTTCTAATATTATTACTGTTTATTGCGTAATAAATCTAACTATTTATTTTAAAAACAATCAGTTAGGGTATGATTTTGTGTTTTATTAAAGCTAAGTAAAATTATTTATCGAAACATTAAAAGATTTACTTATAAAAACGTATTAAATAAATTGATTGTTGTTTTCTTTAACGTTTTAATAGCGCCTGTCAGTTGCACGGCAACTCTGTTAAATAACATTGGAGAATCAAAATGTTAAATGAAAAAAAATTACATCAAATGATTGAAATGCAAAAAACGGAACAAGGTCTTAAAAAGCAAAAAGGCGCAAGCATGATTGAATATGCCCTTGTAATCGCCGGGGTAGTTGCTTTGGGTGCGACATTTTTTGGCACGGATGGCAAGATATCCCAAGCCGTAAGCAATAAAGTCGATAGTATTTCGACTGAAATTGGCGGGTCAAGTACAGCAGGTTCAGGAACAACTAGCGGAGGCTAGTGACTTCACATGATTGAAAAGCAAAAAGGCGCAGTGATGCTAGAGGCAGCTTATGTGCTGCCTTTAGTATTGATTGTGGCGTTATTGTCGGTTGAGGCGGTCAATTATGCTTCGGATCGATATTCAGCCAATAATGTGTTGGCAAACGTCAATGAATCGATTTTGCTTGAAGCCAGTGCGGTTTCTTCGGGTGTGACAAGTAATTCGCCCTTGGTGACCTGCCAGAACAATCAGGTGGTTCCAAATGAAGCAGCTGTACAAACTCTACTGAATACGAATATACAAAGCAGCCAGGTTGGCGGTGCAGGGAATATGCCCGATGGATTTCAGCTGGATTGGACACAGCAAACAGTCTCTGGTCTATTGGTCTATGTGGTGAATATTTCGTTTCCCTCTAAAACCTTGGTATTGCCTGAGGCAATGGCACAATCCTTTCCAGTGAAGTCCAATACGATTGTCACACTTGGGTTTAGTTGTTAAGACACTCAACTCTCTTTTTCTTTGAGGAAAAATATGAAACTTAAAACCAGCGATTGGGTGGTTTACGGTATTGCTGCGCTTTCAGCAATTCTGGCCATTGTACTTGTGTACGGTTATGTACAAAATCGAGTCGCGGAAGCAGAAGCCAATGCCGGCATGAAAACCATTACGGTTGTCGAAAAGCCTGAATTGCGTTCTATTGTGGTCGCCAGTCGAGATATCTATCGGGGCGAGAAAATAGACGCTGATGATGTGAAAGTCCTGAATGTGCCAATGGAAGGGTTGGTTGTAAAGGGGGTGATCATTAATCCGCAAAATGCAGTGGGTCATGTTGCGCATCAAAAAATTTATGCAGGCGAATGGATTTTAGCTAAAAAGTTGAAATCAGAATCTCAGAGTCGCTCTCAAAGTGTGGAAGCCTTACTGGAAAAGAAACGACGTGCTATTCGGCTGCCAATTGATCCGGCAACTGGATTGCTGGGCATTTTAACGCCAGGAGATCATGTTGATGTGATTAGTGTGTTTGAAAGTGCAGACAGTAAACGTATGGTGAGCCGTACCATTTTACAGAATATTACCGTGCTTTCGATTGGGATAGAAAATCAAATGCGATCGCGTTCTGTGGAGTCTGAAGAAGAGACAAATACGCCATTTGTAAAACAAGCTTCGAATAAGAAATCTATGGTGGCGTTAGATGTGGATACCACTCAGGCCGAAAAATTGGCTTTGGCGATGAATGTCGGTGCGATTCATTTATTGTTAAGAAACTCGGCGGATACCGAATTGGTTAATACCAAAGGGGTGAACTTAAAAGTCATGGAAAAAGGACAACGAAGACCGCCAAAATATAAACCTAAGAAAAAGCGTGAAGTCATTGAGCTTATGCAAGGTGGCAATGTACAAGAGGTAATTACACGATGAATCTTTCTCATAAAATTTTTACTAGGTTCATTATCATCAGTGTGGTGGTATTTCCTGGGCTTTTAAAAGCTGCGCCCTTGCCGGTTTACCATCTAATGGCGACAGAAAGCCAAATTGTGAAATTTGATTATCCCATTAAAAGAGCATTGGTCGCTAACCCGGACTTAGCCAACCTAAAAGTGTTAAACAGTAAAGAGCTATTAGTGAGCGGGAAGCAAGCAGGTAAAACCGAACTCATTATTTGGTATAAAAGAGCGCCAAATCAGGTGGGTCGTCATATTGTTTTAAAAGTTGCCCCAGATGCATCACGCCGTGAAGAAATTGAGCAAACGGTTGCCACGCTCATTCGCCAATTGGATCCTGATAAGAAAGTTAACTTTGTGTTAAAGAATATTTGGATTGAATCCGGTTCTTCTGTACGACGAGAGCTAGATAATGTAGGGAATCAAATTGACAATGATTCTACCATCAAGGCAAAAGGTAATGGAAATCAGGATATTCAGCAAGAAACCCAAAAGGCGGGCAGTTTGAATATTAAACCGGTCGCGGGTAATTATATGGTGTTACTCACTGGTGAGGTTCCGAACAAAGCACGTAAAAAGCGTATCCAGTCTGTTATTTCGGCGTTAGGTTTAAGTGTCGTTAACATGATTGATGTCACCGGGAAAAGCCAGATTAAATTGTCGGTCAGAGTGGCAGAAGTCGTAAAAGGCAATCCTTTCAAAAGCGGGGTAGCCATTCGAGATAAAAAAGATCGTTTTGGAATTTTTCCTCCAGGCAATTTAGGCACGCAAGCATTATTCAGCTTAAATAATAACCCAGGTAATCAAGCAGGAATCAGCTTTCCCCATCCGGATGCTTTTCAAATCGGGTTTAATCCTGAAAACGGCAGTATTTTTGGGGTGTTGTCACTATTGGAAGGCCATAACCTCGCGCGAGTTTTGGCCAAACCGGAACTGATTGTGCAGTCAGGTGAAACAGCTACCTTCCTAGTCGGAGGTGAAATTGCCATTCCTGTGTCTCAAAATCAAAACACTATTACCGTATCTTATAAAGAGTATGGTGTTCGATTACGTTTCAGTCCGATTGTGACCGAATCGGGTGATATCCAGATGACGGTGGAGCCAGAAGTAAGCGATATTGATACTGCGAATGGGACGCAAAACGGTACCATTATTATTCCAAGTTTCCGTTCTCGTAAAACGTCCACGACCGTTACTTTGGCGCCTGGGCAAAGTTTTATTATCGGAGGCCTATTGCAAGACAATATTCGTTCACAAATCAGCAAGGTCCCCGTGTTAGGTGATATCCCAATTCTGGGAGCGTTATTCCGTTCCAATTCGTATGTGCATGATAAATCGGAATTGGCCATTATGGTCACACCTACTTTTGTGTCCCCTGTTGATGTTGGTAAGAAGGTGAGCTTGCCAGGCGAAAATCTAAAAAGACCCAGTAATATGGATGCGTTTTTCTTAGGTAAAGTAGCGGAAGTACTTCCGGAAGGTCAAAATGCGTTACCAGAATCGGATGTTAAAATTGGTTTGGAGACAATTGAATGAGTCAGCAGATTAACTCAACCTCAATCGCGTTAAAGCAAGCCGTTTACATTGGTCAGGACGACGATTTGCTGGAAGCTGTCAGAGTTTCGATAGTATCAAAATATGAGCTGGAAGAAATGAAAGACATTCCTCATATTTGGCCGGATGATATTGATTTGGTTTTAATGGAATTTGACGGCGAAGTTAATCAGACATTGGAACGAATCAACCAGATTTTAACCTTGTCTAAAGGTGTGAATCTGTATGTTTTGCTTAAAAATAAAGATGCAGATTTTATTATCGAAGCGAACCATCAAGGCGTTCAAGGGTTTATTGAATGCCCGAATGAAGTGTTTCATATCCTCTCTATTCTGCACATGCAAGACCGTCGTCGAAAAGGAAAAAACGGTAATGTTTCTTCCTTTTTCAGTTTAAAAGGCGGCGTTGGCTGTACTGCTCTGGCCACTAATATTGCTTCTGAGCTTTCAGAAATGACAGAAAACAGAACCGTGCTGGTCGATTTGAACATGCCGTTAGGCGATACTTCGTTGTACTTGAACATGGAAGGGGAGCGTTTATATACCTTGACGGATTTTGTGTATAACTTGAACCGTTTTGACGAGAACTTGATTTATAAATCGTTATCACAGCATCAATCGGGATTGTATTTACTGTCGCTACCGTCCGAAATGGGGGAGCTGGACAACCTAAATGCCGATCTAATCAAAACCATTATCCAGTCGCTGAGAAAGTATTTTGATCATGTCGTGATTGATTGTTCATCAGACTTATCGGATGTGACATTAAGTTGTTTAGATGAATCGGATAATATTGTCTTGGTGGCAGAACCTTCTTTGTCGTCCTTAAGAGCTGTTAACACGGTGATCAAACTCACTCAACGACTGGGGTATTTAAAAGAATCTTTAAAATTGATTATTAACCGGGATCACTCCAACCAAGATGAAATGATGGAGGAAATCATTGGTGTGATGGATGTCGATCGAACCGTTCGTGTCTATAACGATTATCAAAGTTTTAATGGTTCCTTAAAAGAAGGTCAGTTGTTGAAAGCTTTTTCGCAGGACGCCAAAGTGAATCAACAACTTCATGCGATTGCCAACATGCTTCACAACGGCAGCTTTCAAATGGAATCCGTTTCAACGCAACCTCAAAAACCGGCCTTTCAGTTTCTACACGAGTGTCAAAGAGTCTTGACTAAGTTACTCAAAAAAGTGAAGCCTGAAGAGGCTAAAACCGCTTAAATAAGGCAGATAAGTAATGGGAATTCGAGAAAGACTTAGAAAGGTTGAACAGCAGAGGCATGTTGCTGAAAAGATTGAGAAAAAACAACAGTCTTCTGAAAAAACAGTTGCAGAAGTCGAGGCCAATCCTGCCCAAAACACCTCTTTTTTAGAGATTAAGAACCGTTGTCAGAAAAAAGCCGCTGAAGACGATGCCTTTTATGAAGCCGACAGTCAGGAAACGCGTAAGGAATTACGACCCAGACTTGAGGAGTTGGTGCGTGAGGTTGCCGGGGATATTGGGTATCCTTTAACGGATATTGAAGTCCGACAGCTCAGTTTGGAATTATTGGATGAGATTTATGGGCTCGGACCGATAGAACCATTGATGGCCGACCCCAGTGTTTCCGATATTCTGATTAATGGTCATCAGCAGATCTATGTTGAACGTCGGGGTAAGCTTGAGTTGACCGATGTTTCTTTTATCAGTGAAGAGCATTTACGTAATAAAGTGGATCGAATGCTATACAGCACTGGGCGTCGCGTTGATGAATCGTCGCCATTGGTAGATGCGCGTTTGCCTGATGGGTCACGAATCAACATTATTATTCCCCCTTTAGCCGTGGATGGCATCAGTGTCTCCATTCGACGTTTTCCTGAGCAGCATTTGCGCCCGAAAGATATGATTGCTTATGGTTCGATGACCGAGCAAATGTATGAGTTTTTGAATTATGGCGTTAAGTCGGGATTGAATATTTTGGTATGTGGCGGGACAGGGTCTGGTAAAACCACCACCTTGAATATGCTCTCGGGATTGATCCCCGAAGATGAGCGTGTGGTTACGATTGAAGACAGTGCTGAGCTGAGAATGCAACAATCTCATGTGGTTCGTTTGGAAACCAGACCCGCCAATGCGGAAGGACAAGGTGAACTGACGCAGCGTGAGTTATTAAAAAATGCGCTCAGAATGCGTCCCGACAGAATTATTTTAGGGGAAGTTCGTGGTGGTGAAGTCTTGGACATGCTTCAGGCAATGAATACGGGGCATGATGGTTCTTTAGCGACGCTGCATGCGAACAGTCCGAGAGATTGTATTTCCCGTTTAGAGTTAATGATTAATTTATCCGGTGTGGATATTCCGGCCGCATCAATCCGTAAACAAATTGCCAGTGCGATTGACATCATTATTTATGTCAATCGTGGGCGTGAAGGGAAAAGGCGCGTTGAGTCTATTACCGAAGTGGTCGGTATTGAAGAAGAAAATGTGGTGTTGCAGGAAATTTATCGATTTGATAACAAGGTAGATGTGGCCACAGGGCGTCAATATGGTGTTTTCAAGTCATCAGGATTAAGACCGAGTTGCGGCAAAAAATGTGAGTCCGCTGGTATGGTCTTGCCAGAAGACCTGTTTAACTTTGAAAAAGAGGTTTCTTAGGTGCTTGATTTAGGGTTTTTGATTGTCGTTCTGGCGATTTTGATGCCGTTTTTGGTATTAATGACAGGTTTTTACCTTAAATCCAATCGACAGAAAAAAGAAGTTTTAGACACTCTCATGCAGCGTGTTGGTATTGAAGCAAGTCAAAAACAAAACTATCGGGCGGCATATCGTCCAATTCAGCAAAAAGAGTCTATACTCCGCTGGGGGTCATCGGTACTGAAAAAAGCTGGACTACAAGATTCCAAAATAGTGATTCGCCTTTTAGTAGTGCAGTCACTGTTATTTTTTTTCAGTGCTTATCTGTTGTCGACGCGATTCAACCACCTAAATGGTCAAACAATTATAATTGCCACCTTTCTCCCATTTCTCCCATCACTTTTTATTTGGTTTAAAAAGAAACAGCGACAAAACCAATTGCGTCAGCAATTTCCTGAAATGTTAGATGCGATTGTGCGTGCTTTACAGTCTGGGTATGGAATTGATGGCGCTTTGAGCATGATTGCTGAAGAGTTTAGAGCGCCTTTAGGCAAAGAGGTGAAAGAGGTCAACCGACAGTTAACGTTAGGCATTAGTATGCGAGAGATTTTGCGTGATTTTCAAACCCGAATTGAAATTCCAGAAGCTCAGTTTTTTGTGGTCACTTTGATTATTCAGCGTGAAACGGGCGGACAACTGGCCCCTATTTTGGAAGAACTTTCTCGCTTGATGCGTCGGCGTGAAATGTTTCAAGCAAAGTTAAAGACACTAACAGCAGAATCAAGGTTTACAGCGATTTTTTTAGGTTTGGCTCCGCTAGGGTATTTAGGGTACAAGTATTTTTTTGATCCCGTTTCGATGGCCTTTTTCTTAAATGACTCTACGGGACAGAATATTTTGATTGCTTCCTTGGTTCTAATGATTTTCGGTGCGATTATTTTGAAATCGATGTTAAGGATGAAATTCTGATGGTATGGATTTTATTGGCAGTTGCGATTTTATTTTTCACATCAACTTTATTGATTGTTAAAACGTTCAAAAAAAATCAACAAGCCCAAGAGGATATAGAATACCTTAAGTCACGGGTTGGGCTGGTCAACCAATATCAGGCTAATGTGAAGCGTCATAAAACCTGCCACTGGTGCGCCTTGGGTGCTTTTATAGGGCCTAAAAATGAAAAAGAAATTAATGCAAACCGACAATTTTTGATGAATGCCGGTTTTCGAGAAGATCATCATCTGGGGGCCTACTTTTTTATTAAATATGCTCTGGTACTGAGTTCTCTAGTGGTGATGCTAATGTTGTGGAGTTGGTTTCAAGTCAGTCCAGTTGTTGCGATTTTAGTGCCACTTGCTTTTTTATTGTTGCCCGAACGAGTTTTGATTTTTTGGGGAAACACTCGGTTGAATAAAGTGAATATTGCACTGCCGGATTTTCTAGATATGGCAAATATTTGCATGAGTGCTGGACTCAGCTACTTAGAGGCCATAAAACGTGTTTCAAAGGAACTAGAAAGCACGTTTCCGGAAATTTGTTATGAATTTAATTTTTTGATAGAGCAAATTAAAATCGGTGTGCCAAGACAGGAAGCGTTAAAACAATTTGCGCAACGCAATCCTTCCAAGGACATTCAAGACTTGGTGCAAATGCTAATTCAAAATGAAAAGTTGGGTAGCCCTATTTCAACAGCACTTAATGAATTTTCACGTCGTATGTATCAAAAACGTGAAAGTGCCATGGAAGAAAAAGCCGCGAAAACCTCCGCTAAAATGGCAATCGTGATTTTACCTTTTTTAATGCTGCCGTATTTCATGTTGATGCTGGGAGAGAAAATAGTGATGTTAGGAAGAAATTTTTAATGAAAAAACACCTTATATTTGTGTCAGTCTTTTTGATTTTATTGAGCGGGTGCTCTTCAGAACCGAAAAAACTCTCAGGAAAAACGAAATCGTCAGTGCCGATGGAAGAAGTTAAACCATTAGCAAAAGATTTAACAGAAGACGATGAGTATGAGTTTGCGCTAGATTTGGCTCGGTTAAATGTTGAGCAGGAACATTATGAAAAAGCTTACTCTTTACTTAAAAAACTGAAACAGTTTAAGCCAGATGATATTCGAATCTATCGACTGTTGAGCACTTACTATGAGAAACAGAATGATTTGAAAATGGCGTTTATTTCAAGTCAGCAAACCCTTAAAAATCCAGCCAAAACCATACAGGATGAACAGGTGTATGCTCGATATGCGTTATTAAATGAAAATTATGCAGAAGCCGATAAAATTTACCAGGCCTGGCTGGACCGGACGAAGTCACAGGCCGTCACAGTGATTGCCTTGAATAACTTAGGATTCAGTGCGTTACTCCAAAAGGATTTTGAGAGAGCGCAAACTTACTTTTTAAAGGCGCTTAAGTTGGACCCCTTAAATGAAAAAGCGCGTAACAATCTTAAATTGATTGAATCTATTCAAACAGAACAGACAAACTAAGGAGTCAGGTATGTCACTGAGTGTTCGTGAAAAGCAAAAAGGGTCCATTTCATTAATGGGCGTGATGGCGATGGTGGCCAGTTTCAGTGCCTTTTATTTGGTGATGGAAATGGGTAACAAGATGATTGAAGATCGAAACTTCACGAATTATGCCAAGTCACTTGCCCCCATTGCGCTGCGAACAGAATTGGCTATCACGCGTGAGATGGTCAAAGAGGGAACGGCCAAAACATCGCAGGATGTGGTTAGTGAGTACCTTTCTCAGCTCGGCTTAAAAGCAGGCAGTAGCTTTAGTTTTAAATTAACGTTTGGGAATATGGAACCCTCAGGTAATGGAGAACAAGATGTTTTTAATGCGCTTCCGCAGAATGCCGAGAGACCTAAAATGTCAACGGCAACGGGTGAAGATCCCCCTGTATTCAGTGCCATTAAAGTGGTGCTGGAAAATAAGGGTGGCCTTTTAGATTTTCACCCTAAAGGAATCGCTGTATACGGGCTGAGCTCAGATTCTCGAGACAGTGGAAATGTGGCATCTTGCTATTGTGATGTGCGTTACGAAGCATGTCTATTACAAGAACCAGGCACAGATTCAGGTGCTATGGGCAATATTGGATCCGACCAACGCAAATCCTACTGTGAAACAGGGTATGCACCGGTTAAAAAGAAGTTCACTATGTTTCCCCCTTTTATTGTTGAGTCTGCCAAATACAGTAGTGTGAACTTATCACCACAGTGGGTTGGAAAGGCTTATAAAAATCAAGAAACTGGTACTGCAACGGATGAGACTACAACTGCTTGGCAGAGAGTACAAGCCAGCAAACCAGTTGAAATCAGTAATGGAGTAAATGTCTTTCCTTTAGCTAGCTGGAATGCCGCAACCACTCGCTGGACGACTCCAGCTGAAACTTTAATAGGAAAAACAAGTTCTTTTAGTAGTAGTTCAGTAAATGGTTCATTTTATATCGGGCGTTCCGCAACTTGTGCCCATCCAAGCGGAGGGTGGTTCTTTTTCAATATGTTTTCCAGCATGATGGACTGGTTTTCTGGTGGAGGAACGGATGACTGTCTGGTTTATACAGGAGACTTAAATTATAAACGTGATTATCCGACGGTTATGAAAGCATTTTTAGACATGGTCGCTTCTTCTACCGGTAGCAATGAGTATCTGTATAGTTGTCGTGATTTTGTTGGCATCAGAGAAGCGCGTGGTGGTTTTATTCAATGGTTTACCCGTCTATGGACCAGCCCGTTTGTTGATTGGACTCAGTCTTATGGTGAAACAGGCTGTGTTTCTCGTAAGATGCGTTGGTTTGGTCCGGAGAGCTTTGGCAATTAACGTGATTCAGCAGACTCTAGAGTTCGCTGACGATATGAAATGAAAAAGGAATAATGCAAATGAATAAAGGATGGTTGAGTATTTTGTTTATGGTCGTGTCTGGAAATAGTCTGGCGGCTGGCTTGGTTTCAGATTCCGAAGGGCATGACTTTCACGGCTATTACGGTCTTGGGTATGAGCACAATGATGTGTCGATACCAGGCCTAAAATCGGATGTCATTCCAGGACTGACGGTGATTGCGGGAAATCATTATCGCCAATGGTTAGATATAGAGATGAGACTTTCAACCGCATTGGATACCCCGAAATTCAAAACAGATAATGCGGCGACAGCAGATACAAAGGTTTCCTATGATTATCGTATAACCGGGTTGCTTAAGTTTAAATGGTCCCCAGTTAAGTCTTTAGATCTGAATCTCTCTACGGGCTATAGCTATATGGACTATCGCTTGTCATCCTCAGCTGCTGAAAAGCGTGATTATGAAGGCGGCTTAGTATTTGGTGGCGGCGTTGGAGTCAATTTCTCTAAACATTATTCGATTAACCTGGATTATTTGAGCTATCAACGAGATAAAGGTATGAATGATTCAAGTCAAACATGGCAAAGTGGTACGCTTTCAATGCAGTATCACTATTAAAAAGAGAATGGAAGCAGTTTTTCTTTAATCTCTCGGCAAAAGTCGGTATAATCCTGACTTCTTTCGGATAGCTGTCTGAGCGGTTGAAGGAGCACGCCTGGAAAGCGTGTATAGGTTAATAGCCTATCGAGGGTTCGAATCCCTCGCTATCCGCCATTTCTTTATTCTTTTGCACTCCAAATCATATACCCCTCTAAAACGTCTTTATTTTGCGAACGAGCGTAATCAAAGAAATATGTGCAATCTGAACGATGATTATAAATGACATACATTAAAGAAGGATAATGGCGAGAGGCGAATGGTGTGTCAGAAACTGTGGCTTACCGGCAAGCAAGCCAGTTTACAGGTGAATCGACTAGAGAGCCTGCTTTTCGTAAATTCGAATATGATCTCGAATGGCTTCTAACCGGAAGAGGCCTTTGTTGTAGCGAGGGAAGGTGATGTTGTCGGCATCCGTATCCGCTTGATGATAAAAGTTCAGGTATTCTTTATAACTCAATGCTTGACGGCTTTGAATTTGTGTTTGGTGGCTAGCGGTCATTAAGTGCTGTTGATAACCAGGTTGAATAATGCCACTGAAAAACTCAGCGACACAACCTGAGCCATAGCTGAAGAATCCAAAACGTTTATTGCCCAAATCCTGCGCTGCATTATCTAAAAATGAACAGAACCCAATAAACAGCGACGCACTGTAACTGTTCCCTACCACTCGATTATACGTTTGTCCGGCTAAGGTCTGTTCTTTAAATTTTTCATTTGAAACGTCCGCCTTAACTTTTTTAATTAGGGTTTTATGTGCCTTTTCCGTCATGCGAGAAAATGGAATGTGATAACAGAAGGCATCAATCTCGTCGAAGTGACGATCTGTTTCTTCAACAAAATGTTCCCAGGCCTGCTTGAGGCTATTTAAATACACTTTGGTGGAGTATTTACCATCGACTAAAGCTGTCGTGCGATAGTTAGGACGCCAAAAATCCATGACATCATCCGTGTAATAGCCAGAACCGGGTTCAATCGTTAAAATGCGAGGGTTTTCTTTCACCAGCATGGCGACCGCGCCGCAGCCTTGCGTTGCTTCTCCCGATGAATCCACGTCGTATTTGGCAATATCTGCAGCAATCACCAGGATTTTTTCTTTAGGATTGGCTTTGACCATGGTATTGGCCATTTGTAGTGCGGCTGTTCCAGCATAGCAGGCATGTTTGAATTCAACGACGCGACAGCGTTTTGGAAGGCCAAGTAATCCATGTAAAAAAGCACCCGCTGATTTTGATTGATCCACGCCCGATTCGGTGGCGAATAAGACCGCTGTGATTTTTTGTTTATCAATTTGCTCTAAAATCGGTGCCGCCGCTTTTGCAGAAAGGGTTACGATATCTTCATCTGGCGGGGCGATTGACATTTGTTCCTGCCCGATACCGATGAGATATTTATTTACATCCGTTCCTTTTTCCTTGGCAAAGGTATCCAGCCCCAAAAAATAATCTGAGGTTGCAAAGTGAATTAAGTCAATACCAACTTTCATGAGTTAAATAGGGTCTTCCGTTACGGCACTAAAAGTGAATCGTTTAAAAATAAATCTGCCATTTTTGGCATTCCCAACAAGAATTGCGCTGTACGAAATTCTTGTTGTAATTGTTCGATGGTTTCAATCGTCGCATTTGTTGAGGCCATGGCGGGTTTTAACAACGGCGCAGCGACACCACAAATTTGGGCGCCCATTATAACCGATTTAACCATGTCGATGCCATTGCGAATCCCCCCGCTGGCAATAAATTGTGCCTGAGATTGAAAAGGGCGTGCTTGCTTCAAAGCTTGGGGCGTTGTCAGCCCCCAATCTTGGAACATTTTACCCAGTTCTGCCTGTTGATTATTGTCAGTGCGGTGTGCTTCGATACGGCTCCATGATGTGCCCCCTCTGCCAGCGAGATCAAACCATTTAATGCCTGCCTCCAGTCCTAGCTGAATGTCTTTTTCAGAGAGACCACAGCCGACTTCTTTTAAGATAATGGGGACGGAAAGACGGCTTTTCAAGTGCGCAATTTTTTTGGCCAGTTTGGCAAAGTTGGTGTCACCTTCCGGCTGAATCACTTCCTGTAATGGATTGAGATGTAAATAGAGCGCATCGGCTTCTAATACGTCCACCATTCGTTGCGCTTCATCAAACCCAAACCCATAGTTCAATTGAATCGCGCCCATGTTTGCAATGAGAGGAACGGTGGGTGCAAACTGTCTCAGCTGGAAGCTTTTTTCTGCTTTGCGATCGAGAATCATAGTTCTTTGCGAACCGACTGCCATCGCCACTTGACAGTGTTCTGCTGCTCTGGCCAGGTTCTCATTGATGGTGTTTAACGTGTTGGAGGCACCACCGGTCATGGATGAAATCAATAACGGGAAGCTTAACGAATGCTGTAAGAAAGTGATGCCGGAGTCGACCTGCGCATAGTCGCACTCTGGCAACCCGCGATGCGTCAATTGAATTTGATCGAAACCCGACTGGCGACGCTCTATTTTTTCGTCTTGCAATAACCAATCGATATGATCTTGTTTGCGTTGTGTAATCGGTGAATCAGACATACAAGCTTAAGAAGAAGCGTTCTGGCGTTCAAGTTTCAGATGGGCGGACATCAATTCTCCCGGATTGGTTTGTGCCGCCAGCAGAGACAATTCCCCACATAACGCTGTGGCTCCGGCAATGCAGGCGAGTCTGCGGGAATTTTGGCCCGGTTTGGCTGTTTGGTCGGCACAGCCCAACTGTTCTAAATTGTCGAGAACAAAATCGAGTCCTTTTCCATTGCCGACGGTGCCGACAATCAAATTAGGCAAAGTCGTCGAGAAGTACAAGTCGCCGTTTGCATTGACTTCAACATGGTTGATGGATTGAGAGCCTTCAACGATATTGGCGGCATCTTGCCCTGTGGCCAAATAAAATCCCAGCAACATATTGGCAACATGGGCGTTTGCGGTTCTAAGGCCACCGGATACGATACTGCCGATTAAATCTTTTTTGATGTGTAAATCGACAATGGCTTCCGGCGTGGTTTTTAAAAAACGCTGACACAGTTTCCGCGGAATCGTGGTTTCGCAGACCACATTTTTTCCTCGGCCTAAAATGCCGTTTACAGCAGAGACTTTTTTATCAGTACAGTAGTTTCCAGAAATGGAGACATAATTTAAATCTGGGTAGGTTTCCAAAATCCAAGGGATTAGTTTATCGGCTGCATTGGTCACCATGTTGTGACCTGAGGCATCACCGGTGCTGAATTCCAATCTCAGGTAAATTAAATTACCGACAATTTGAACATTTAAATCTAACAGTTTGGCATATTGACTTGTTTCAGAAACCACTGCTTGAAGCGCTGCTTGATCGGCTTTTAATGCTTGAAAGCGTTGCAAAGCAACACTCGCATTCGGGGCTTCTAACAAGACCGAGCGCGTCATACGTTCATCAATCACAGTGACTCGAATACCGCCTGCATGATGCGTGACACGGGCGCCACGCGCTACGGAAGGCCAAAGAGGCGTTTCATAGGTCGCCATTGGAACCATCAAGTCATCTGTTTCGACTTCCCCAATCAGTTTGAAAGGGCCGACAGACTGCATAGGGATATGCGCAAAGTTTCTAAGTGATTCGTTTTTCATATTCAGGTATTATATGACAACTTAGTGTTCGATTGATTGAAAAGTTATGGCGAAGAAGCCATAAGAAAAGTTACAAGGAAAAGAAATGGCGTTAGCGACCGCAAGACATATTTTAGTAGAGACAGAAGAAAAAGCATTAGACCTGAAAAAACAGATTGAAGAGGGCGCGGATTTTGCCGATGTCGCAAAAGCAAACTCAGCTTGCCCGTCAAGCAGAACTGGAGGAGACTTAGGTCAGTTTGGCCCAGGTATGATGGTGCCGGAATTTGATAAAGTTTGCTTTTCAGCCGACGTTGGATCGTTAGAAGGACCAATCAAAACACAATTCGGTTATCACTTGGTTGAAGTGACTGATAGAACCGAATAATTTCGATTTTCTATCATCCTGTTAAAAGCTCGTAAAATTGACCAGGCCTGGCTGATTTTACGGGCTTTTTTGTTTTAGAAATCGGCGTTTTCTCTAACTATCTGCAACTGGCTGCAAAGTTTTAAAGGGAATGATTTTTTACTCTGGAATCATTCTCTATATAATGGGTATCATTACTTAGATATTTGATTGGATTGAACAGCCACAGGAAAGCTTATGCGAACATCCTTTTATTGCCTTGCGTTATGGGTTTCTTTTTTCTCTATACCTTCTTCTTTTGCCGCCCAGTTAAGTTTAACGCCCCAAGCGGCTGTTGCCATGCCGGACTCTTACAGTGCCGAGGTCGCGCGTAAAATTTTATTATCCGGCGGGAATGCGGTGGATGCATCGGTCGCGGCTGCTTTTGTGCTAGCGGTCACGTATCCTGAAGCCGGCAACCTCGGTGGTGGTGGGTTTATGACACTTTATACGAATGCCGCTACGTCATCACAAAAGCAAGCTTACTTTCTGGATTATCGTGAAAAAGCGCCCAAAGCCGCATTTCGAGATATGTATCTCAATGCTAAAAAAGCAGTCATTCCCTATAAATCTTTGGTCGGTTATCAGGCTTCAGGTGTGCCTGGAACGGTCATGGGATTGTGGGTGGCGCATCAGCGGTTTGGAAAACTGCCATGGGCATCGTTGGTTCACCCTGCCATTGTTTTGGCCGAAAAAGGGTTTGTGGTACCGAAATCTTTAGAAGAGGTAGCAGATTGGTATCAGAAATGGATCGCCAATAAATCAAGGGTACCTTTGAATTTTAAGCGTTATTTCGGTGAGTTGAAGACAGGGTTGTTATTTAAACAACCGGATTTGGCAAACACCTTGAAGCGTATTGCGCAAACAGGGCCTTATGATTTTTATTTTGGACAAACGGCTCAATTGATTGTTAAAGAAATGCAGTCGCAGGATGGGTTAATTACCATGGACGATTTGGCGCATTATGACGTCAAGTGGCGTCAACCTGTAGAAGCCGATTGGAAAGGGCATCAAGTCATTTCTGCACCGCCGCCAAGCTCAGGTGGGGTGGCGATTGTTCAATTGTTGAAAATGAAAGCCATATTGGAAAACCAGTATCAAGATGCATTGTTGTCGATGGACAAAGCGGGGATTCCACCGCAGGCGACTCGCGCACATTTTTATGCCGAGTTGTCAAAACGGGTCTATGCTGATCGAGCTCAATACCTAGGTGATCCGGATTTTATTAAGGTGCCAACAAAAAAACTGATTTCGGATGCCTATCTAAGAAAGAGAGCAGCGGATGTATTGATGGATGAAATATCAGAAACTCAAACGATTAAACCTGGTTTAGCGGAGTCGACTGATACGACGCATTTTTCAGTGGTGGATGCTCAAGGCAATGCGGTTTCCAATACCTATACTTTGAATATGCCATTCGGGAGTGGGGTGGTGGTTTCGAAAGCCGGGTTTTTAATGAATGATGAAATGGATGATTTCAGTACCAAGCCAGGCGTTGCCAATGTGTTTGGTGTTGTGGGGGGGAAAGCGAATGAAATTGCGCCGGAAAAACGTATGTTGTCTTCCATGTCGCCGACGATTTTAGTCAAAAACGGCGCTGTCGAAATGGTGGTGGGAACGCCAGGCGGGTCTTCGATCATCACGTCGGTTTTCCAAACGATCGTCAATGTGATTGACCGCAATCTCTCTCCACAAATGGCGGTTGATGCCCCGCGTGTCCATCATCAACTGTTGCCGAAAGATGTGATTATGTATCACCCTGAGTTGAGTACGGAAACCAAGCAAGCGTTGCGATTAATGGGGTATCAGTTAAAGCGTAATAATTACTTGGGCGATGTGCAACTGATTGTGCGCCGGCATGGACAATTACAAGCCGCTTCCGATGTTAGAGGACGAGGCGTTTCGAAGGTGTTCCCCGTTAAGCCATAAAAGTTTAAGAGTCGAGAGTGACTGCCATCACGTCGCACTGTGCTTGATGTAGAACACTGTCGGTGGTGGAACCGATCAACTTGTCAAAAAAAGACATGCCGTGCCGTCCCATGACAATCAAATCCGCTTGTATCTGGTTGGCATAGTCAACAATTTGTGTTTTAGGAAAACCGGTTAAAGTATGGCAAGACGTTGCCGGAATTTGGTTTGTTTCGGCTAAATGCGTCAGCTTTTCGGTAGCTGCCTTTTGAAGGTTTTCCAACATATCTGGAAACCAGGCATTGGGGGTCGCGCTTAAGCTGATATCATCATAAATCGGGTACATGGGCTCTTCAATGACATGTAATAATTGGAGTTCAGCTTCATACATGGCTGCCAGCTGTTTGGCACGGGCAATGGCTTTTTCACTGTGTTGGGAAAAATCGACCGCAACTAAAACCGTTTGATAGTGATGCATATTCATCTCCAAAAGACAGGGCAAATAGAAACCAGTTATATTATTACTTGTACCGTATTACTTTATGCCACTGTAAGCGATTAATCAACTTTACCAGTAAAACTGCCAGACCTGGTAATTTTTGCGTTGTTTATTGCGCTCTAACGGAAAAGGTATCGGTGGCTTTGAGTTTAATGATGTCCGGGTTAGGGGTATTGTTTTCAATCAGCCAAGCAATTTCTTCTTGCTGCTGACTGGCTTCAAAGACTTTTTGCCAGACACGTTCTGTTGGTTGCCAACGATAACCGCGTTGCTTTAACTCATCTTTTAAATCAAAAGGTGCACCGGTCGCTTTAATCAACACTTTTTGCTGACGCACGGAAGCGAGTAAAAAATGAAAAGCGGGTAATGCCGCTTCTGAAATCGGGAAGGTCAGCAGATGGGTTAAGGCTTGCACATCATCTAATGCACGGTGAGCCCCATAAAAAAACTGACCGACTTTCCAGCACAAAAACTCCTGACTGCGCGAACCGACTTTTGCTAAATGGAACCAATCGATTTGGACCGCTGAACAGCCCCAGACTTTATCGATAAAACAATCGCTGTAACGTTCAACGACAGGGCGGTCAAATGCCGCATTATGGGCGACACAGAGTTGTACATCGGCCATATCCGCTTCGACTTCCGCCCATGGGATTTGATGCCCTTTCACATCGTCCAATGTTAACCCCGTCACCTGAGTCACTTCAGCGGAAATCTCGCCTTCTGGTTCATTTAAAAAGTTTTTCGCGCTTAAAATTTGATAGAAATTGCCCTGCGAATCGAATTCAACGATTTGATACCCCAGCTCAATGATTTCACAAACGCGCGTATCCAGGCCGGTGGTTTCCGTATCAATAATACAGACTTTGTGCAATGTTTCACCCGCAGGCGTTCGGTAACCGGAGAGGGGTTTGAAACGGCGTAATACCTGATAGTCGTCGGATTGTTCAAGTTGTTGCGCGAGGGGTTCTAAGTCGGTTTGCGGGGTCATAAGTCGTATAGCTCTTGGAAAATGAGAAAGGTTATTCTTGCAGAAGCGGCAAGGGAATTCAAAAAATCTTTAAACAAACCAGCTTATCTGGATTCTTTGCCAGAAAGTTAAATGCGTGGTGATATTGATATAAAGATATAAGCGCTGGTATTGGCGATAACAGGTTTCAAGTCGACAGTCGCTTAAACAATGATGGGTAATAAGCCAGTTCACTCGTTTGGCGTCAGATCTTGGAATATATCCCAGTAAATGGGATTGTAACAAGTTGTCGGCAACCCAAATTTGAACGGCGTTGGCATCGTATTCATTGTCTGGTTCCAGGTGAAGCTGTAACGGCATGTTCAGGGTGAATTGACCTGCCGCATCAATACGATCAGCATCATAATAATAACTTCCTTTAATCAGTAGAACCTGGTTTTGCTGACGCGGTTGATTGAACCAGCTAAAAAACGCGTTTATTTTATGCATTTCTTTCCTTGACTAACTTTGCGGAATAGGCGGGTCTAAATCAGCAGGTAAAACATCGTGAGCTGCCTGATGTTGCCGACAAATTTTTTGACACTCTGTATTCAGTTGGCGCAGTTGTTTCAAGAGAGTTTCTATTTCTGGAGGTTGTTTTTGCTCCAGCAAGTAACTATAAAAACAACTGTGTACCTGGACAATGTCACTCATTAATTTCCAGGCATCCGATTCACTCATTAAATAATGAGCATGAGTTAAAGCGCTGACTGGATGAATGTAATCGTGATAAGGAATCTCCCAGGGTGGAATTTCAGGCAGTGAAATTGCAGCTGAGAAGTCTTGCATTAATGTTTGTTCGGAGACAATATGTGGGCAGAGTTCTTCAAATACTTTGGCCGCCTTAAGATTATGGTGGGCTTGTAAGGTGTGGCAGAGTGTTTCACAGTGATAAATACTTTCCTCAAGCATTTCATGGATGGCTGCCAGTGTCCAGGCGACATTTTTATGGGTTGTTTTGAGATGAGGGTGCGCTTCTGTCCTTTTGTTCATAGCATTCATATGCATAACTCCTTCTCGATGTCCGATAGGATTTCTTCAGGGTTGTTACAAGGGGTATGCGTGGGTTCATAAACCGGTAAGTCGGCTTGATAAAAAATGCCAGTATCAAAACCGTCACTGCTGTAAATGGCTTTAGCCGCCTCAGCCGGGTTGGAAGAGGGAGCAATATTTAAAGAGCGCATCGATTTCTGCCACTCTTTCTCTTCCGGACGAAAAGTGACGCAAGGGCTTTTAATTTCAATCAGTGAAAACCCTTTGTGTTGAATCGCTTCAGTCATTAATTTAGTGAGGCCGTTGGGGTCACCAGAAAAGCCTCTGGCGATGAAGCTTGCACCTGATGCCAGTGCAATTCCCAAAGGGTTGAATCTCGCAACACCGGTTCCTTGTGGGGTCAGTTTGCTTTGCCATTCGGAGGGCGTTGTTGGAGAGGGTTGGCCTTTCGTCATGCCATACACTTCATTGTCCATCACGATGTACGTCATATCCATATTGCGGCGGCAAGCATGAATGAAGTGGTTTCCTCCAATCGAATAGCCGTCTCCATCACCACCGGCAACTAAAACCGTCAAGTCGGGTCGATTCGCCTTTAAGCCGCTGGCTAAGGCCAAAGCCCGACCATGTACCCCGTGAAAGCCATAGACATTCAAATAAGCTGGTAATCGGGAAGAACAACCGATGCCTGAGACTAAGCCAATTTGTTCTTTTGGCAGTTTCAGCCAAGCCAGTGCTTTGGTTAAGGCACGCAAGATAAAGAAGTGCCCGCATCCCGGGCACCAAACGGGATGGATGTTCGATAAATATTCGGTGGGTTTGACGGTTTTTACCGCGATTTTTTCAAGCGTGGCAGATGCAGAATGCGTCATTTAATCGCCTCCAAGCAATGGGTTAAAGCCGCCTGAACCGTTGAAGGTTTGAATAAAACCGGGCCGGTTTCCGCAATGCTCTGACTGGCTCTGGGGATGGCGTTGTCAGAGAGTAAATAATGAAAGAGTTGCCCTGAAGCATTTTGTTCAATCACGATGACCGTTTTGTCTTTGCATAGCGCTTGAATCTTTTGAGTCTGCAAAGGCATTAATAAGCGTAATCCCAATAAGCTGATGCGTGCGCCTTGTTTGTTTAAGGCGTCAACGGCAACGCGAACGGCTTCATAAGTCGACCCCCATGTAATCACCATCTCATTGGCATCTTCTTTTTCAGTGCGTTTTGCCCAGCGTTCACCATAGTCGAATTGGGTGATTTTTTGTGACCGCTTTGTCAATTGCTGCTGATGGTCTTTTGCTGCAGAGGAAGGTTTGCCTGTTTCAGTGTGTTCTAAACCGTCCGCGGTATACTGGGTTTCAGGTGTTCCCAACCATGCCATAGGAGATATCGCATCTTGAGTTAATTGGTAACGTTGATAATCGGATGGGGTGGCGGGGGGGTGCAACCGGTTCAAGTTGAAATCGACGGGTGGCACAGGGTCGATAATGACTCGAGATTGCCCTAAATGCTGGTCAGACACTTCTACAACCAGCGTTTGTAATGTTTCTGCCAGACCTAGAGACCATTGTGAGACAGTCACCATTTCCTGTACATTCAATGGTGCGGTGACAACGTGGGGCGCTTCTCCGTGAAACCCATAAAGTACTTGGTTTAAATCGGTCTGCTCTGATTTGGTTGGGATACCTGTGGACGGGCCGCCGCGCATAACCGTCACCACTAGGGCAGGGGTTTCACTGGCGATGGCCAGCCCCATCGCTTCGGTCATCAGCGAAAACCCTGGACCGGAAGTCGCTGTCATACTTGGATAACCGCCAAAAGAGCCCCCAATGACCATGTTCATGGCCGCCAATTCATCTTCGGCAATGAGGACGCGGCCACCCAGTTTTTCGATACGGGGGGCTAAATATTCCACTATGTCAGTCGCCGGAGTGATTGGGTAAGCCGCCGCTAACTTTAACCCGCCACGCAATGCACCTAAGCCACAGGCTTCATTCCCGCTGATATTCCAGCGCGTTTTGTTGGAAGATTGCCAGCGGGATAACACGTTAAAATGGCTGTTTGAAATGAGTTGTCTGCCTGCTTGAATGGCTTCTAAAGAGGGCGTGATGACCGCATCGCCTTTTTTGCCCAGCGTCTTTTTCACAGCAGATTCTATGAAAGCGGAATCCAACCCGATTTGCTGCGCTAATACACCCAAAGCAAACATATTCATGCGGCTGCCTTGGATGGTTTTAACCGCATTTTGTAAGGCGAGTCCAATCAGTTTCGCACCGGATGATTCCACCAGGCCTGGCGGTTTCTCACGGCTGTTGTCGTAAATCACCAAGCTGTCTTGTGTTAACGGAATTTCATCGGCAAACCGTTCAAACTTGAGCCAGTCCAGCGCTAAGTGAATATGAGAAAATTCTGCCAAAGTTTCAATGGGCTGGTCGGATAGATTCAACATCACCGCTGACTCACCTCCACGAATTTGTGGACCAAAAGAGCGAGTCATTACGCCATAAAACCCGGCTTTTGCGACAGCTTCAAGTAAAATCAACCCTACTGTGACCGCACCTGTCCCACCCGATCCCGATACGGAAATGGCCAAAGTGTTTTGGGAAACTGAAACAGGGTGTGTCATGAATTGTCCTCTAAGCTTTTTTACGTGCCAAATCTGTTGAAATAATCTAATCCCTATTCTAGAACAATCAAAACTAGGATACACTGTGAATCTGCCAACAAAAGGTGGTTTTTTAATTAAAAAAGGTATCAACAGTGAAACAAATTTGGATCAGTGCTTTGTTATTGAGCTTCTTAAGCGTTTATGGATGCAGTTCAGCTGAAGAAAGAGCGTATGAAAAAGAATATCAGAAGGACGCTGCTGAGAAATCTCATCAGGAGTTGAGCAGGGAAGCTGAAAAGCTCGACTAAATCGATATATTGGGGCGTATGTTTTCTGGCAGTTGGAATTGTTGTTCAATGTTCCCTTGTGGCGATAAAAAAGTAATTTCGACGGCGGTCAGTTGCAAGTCCTGATCTGCTGCTTGCGCATCGCCATACAATCGATCCCCTATAATTGGAAAGCCGGCTTCTGATAAGTGGATTCTGATTTGATGTTTCCGCCCCGTGGCAATGCTCACTTGTACTAGGCTGCAGTCGTTCTCTGAGTTGTAAGTAAGTTGTTGGGCTGTAGTTAAAGCCGGTTTGCCATTGATTTCTTGGTCATAAGTATGCTCTGTTTCGCCAAATTTCCCTTTCACCCAGGCCTGGTAGGTTTTACCTATTTGGCGTGTCTCAAATCGGTGTGCCAGTCGTTGAGCAGATTTTTTATTGTGGGCAATCAACATCAAACCGTCCGTCGCTTTATCTAATCGATGAACGATCCAACAAGGGCGCTTTTCAGGCGATTCTTTAAAGAGATATTGGGTTTCAATCCAGCGATTTAAGGTCGTATGGTCGCCCCATTTTGATCCTTGTGACAACACACCTTTCGGTTTGTACCAAACACTAAAATCATGACAATCTTTGATTAAAACAGGAGGTGGGATTTCGGCATTTAAGATGGCTTCATTGAAGTAAAAAGACACTTCAGCGCCTTCTTTCAGCAGTTTTTTTGCGCGGCGAACACGCGCTTTTTTAGAGCGTATTTGGGGTTGGTTTAACGGTTCAGAAACCCAAACAGCCCCTTGCTGGCAAAAACGTTTCAACTGCTGATTGGAAAACCCAAAGCCGTCAGGCAAGTGTGATTGCAATGCGTCTAGTAGCGGTTGTGCCTGTTCAAGGGTAAAATGGCATTCAAATGGCTTGGCACGGTCAATGCTGTGATCAGTGGTCGAGGTAGTAGTCATAAGAGAATTTTACCTGATTCCGAGCAGTTAAATTGGGTGATTCAGGCAGCAAAAGGTGTTTTGTGAAAACGTTTACAAGCACGCCGGCTTAGCAAGCACTCAGGTTTTGATATGAACCTGACGGCGTACGCCCAGCCAGAGTAACAATGCGAGTGTTAATAGAATTGCTTGCGAGAGCGCCATCCATTGTAAGCTATGGTGCACATAAGGTACGACCAGCGCCGCGACCAGTCCGGCCATCCCCATTTGGAAAAGGCTTTGTACCGAACTGGCCAAACCGCGCTGACTGGGTAAACAGTCCAAAGCCACCAGACTGAGTCCCGGGTTCGCCATGGCAAATGCAAATGAATAGAGGACCAGCGGGGAAATGACCAGCCCGACATGAACCGGTAAAAAAGTTTCAAAGATAAGGTTAAGCGCCACGGCCAGAGTCGCCAGCGTGAAGGCGATATTAATCAGTGTGGTGGTTTTGAAGCGATGTGTTATACGGTGAATGAGAATGGAACCGAATAACACACCCGACACCACGGGAACAAACAGCACCCAGAAATCCTGTTCTCCCAGTTTCAAATGATCGAAAATCACACTGGCAGCACCGGCTACATACACAAAAAAACCACCGATGATCAACCCTTGCGCGGCCACCAGCCGTAAAAATTGAGGATGCACTAGGCTCTGCCAGTATCCTTTGAGAATGCGCGCGGGGTGAATCGATTGCACATGCTCGGGAGATTGTGATTCTTTTATGCGAACGGAAAACAGCATAATGATAACCACACTGTAAATCGCCAAAAAATAAAACACCGAGCGCCACCCCATATGTACTTCCAACCAACCGCCAATAATCGGTGCCAGAGCAGGTGCCATTGTAAACAGCATCATCATCAATGCCATCGCTTTCTGGGCTTCATCACCCTGAAAAACGTCGCGAAGCATGGCTCGGCTCGCCACTAGGCTGCCCGCCAAAAGCGTTCCCTGCAAGGCGCGCCCCAGCAAAAGTGTTTCGATATTTTGCGCCAGTGCACAGAGGAAAGATGCCGCTAAATAACCGATTAAGCTGGTGAGGATAATCGGTTTGCGCCCCCAACGGTCAGCCATCGGCCCCCAGACCAAGGTTGCCATGGCAAAGCTGATTAAATAAATTGCCAGCGTTTGCGACAGTAAATCCCGGTTTGCCGACAACTCGGCCTCGATGGCTGGAAAAGAAGGTAAATAAGTGTCGATGGTAAAGGGCGCCAACATGCCGATTAAGGCAACGACCATAATTAAAAACATGGACGAAAGGTTGGCAGTCGAAGCGCCGAACGAAGAAGAATTGGGGGCTGATGACATGGAATATGTTCAATTTCAAAACAATCATTATAGCGTTTTTAACAAAACGATGAAACACGAAAGCCCTGTCTGCTAATAAACAAAAAAACTTCCGCTTTTACATGCTTTTTCGTCCACATCCTTTCAGTAAGGTTGTCTGTGTTGAGGTGACAATTAAATGGGTTGATTCAGCATTTAAATTGCCATGAATCAGCAGAAGCACATACCATAGATAGCATTGCTAATTTTGTAGGCAAATCGTTCACAAGCAAACAGCCGTTGAATGATGTTGATGGATATGTGACTTGGAAATTGTGGTTAAGAAATGAAAATGCGGCGTCTTTTACAGTACAATCTTGAGAACTTAAGCAGAATGGTTTGTTAAATGGCGCACGTATTACAACTTGATAACGAAACAATTGAAGTCGTTAAAACCTCAAGGCGAGGGTCGATTGGACTCAAGGTTGAGCCCGATCGCATTGCTTTAATGGTTCCAAAGCAGTTTTCCGATTTAACGATTGAGTCTTTAATCGCAAATGAAAAAGACTGGTTGCTGGATCAAATTCGTAAACATCAGGCTGAAATGCCGAAAAAGCTGGTTTTGAAGTCTGGGCATGAGTTATTGTTGTTTGGTGACAAGATCTTGTATAAAGAAGACCATAAAACGCCGGTTAAATCGCTTCAAGTGATGCTGGAAGGTTCTTGTTTAACGGCCTATATGCAAACAGCTCGTGCTTTAAAGGCGCCGGAGGTCACGGCCAGAAAAAAAATAATACAGTTTTTAACCCAGCAACTGCAATGTTATTTAATGGAAAAGGTGCCCTTGTTTGCTGAACAAATTGCGGTTTCACCGACCGAAATAACCGTACGCAATTATAAGTCTCGTTGGGGCAGCTGTTATCCGGACGGTCGAATTCAATTTAATTGGCGTTTGGCGATGGCTCCGAAGGATGTGATTGATTACGTTATTCAGCATGAGTTGTGTCATTTGGTTCATCCGAATCATTCCACACAATATTGGCAACTGGTGGCTGAACATTGCCCGGACTATGAAACGCATAAGCTGTGGCTAAAAGAAAATGGCACGGCATTAATTCATTTTTAATCAAACGACTTAAGTGAGAAAACATGGACAATAAAACACCTGCTTCGGAAGAAGTAATCGTCGAGAACGTATCTGAAAATTCACCGGATGTGACACAGGTTGCCACGGACACGCCTTATGCCGGTTTTTGGAAACGAGCCATTGCCTACCTGATTGATGCTCTTTTATTGACGTTTGTCTTGGTGCTGTTAGGGTTTGTTTTTGCGATGTTTGGCGTGGTGGATTTTAATGCCGAAGGGGAAATGGTCCAGAATGCGAACGTGATGGATTTAGTGTCCATTTTGGTCAGCTGGGGGTATTTTGCTTTCATGGAGTCCTCCAATAAGCAGGCGACGTTCGGGAAAATGGCGTTGGGTATTCAAGTGACCGATTATGCGGATCAGCGCATTTCATTAGTGCGTGCGACCGTGCGATTTTTCTCAAAATACCTTTCGGCCATTTTGTTGTTGATCGGGTTTATCATGATTGCTTTCACCGCACGTAAACAAGGGTTGCACGATTTTATTGCCAGCACGTTGGTGGTCAACAAGCCTTAAGGTTTCCCCACCAGTTCAAATGACTTTTCAGCCATCGGTTGACCATTGATAATGAGGGTCAGCCCGTGTTCACCGGGATAATAACGTCGCGTGGACAAGGGTTGGAAAGATAGATGCTTTTCGACCTTTTTTTCTTTTCTGTAATTTCCTTCAATCACTTTAAAACGTTTATGAGAGAGCTGGCCGTTGGCACGGCGGTAATGTAAACAAACTTCTACTCGAAGCTTTCCCAGTTCTGCTTGTTGCGTTTGTAATTCAATGATCATTTTTAAGTTGGAACCGATCTCGACCTGTGCGGGCACGTTAAAAATTGAAAGGTCGACATGACTTGGCTTGGCAAAGCCAAACAAAGCTAGGAGGTCAGGATGCGCCTGTTTCAGTAGGGTGCGACAGCCGTGTTTTAAAATCCAATCGGTATGAGGGTGTTGCCCAAACCAATTTTGTGCGGTTTTTAAAATGAGCTCGGGGTGGTCCTTGGATATGTCATTTAAATTATTCGCGACGCTTTTACGTACATAGCGGCTATCGTCTTGTTTCAGAGCTTCCAAGATAGGCAAAATAGGGTGAGGATCTTGTTGAAAAATTTTTAAGGCTTTCGCCCAGGGAAGCCTCGGACGACAGCCTTCGCTGGCAAGACGCCTGACGTGCTCATTTTCTGACTGCGTCCATTTTAAAAGTTGCCCCATCATTTTTTGGGGATAACGCTCAATCAATGGACGCACAGCAAACTCAGCCGAAGAGTAAGGTGTCATGGCTTCTAATGCCTGAGCGGAAATGTCATAGTGATCTTGCCCGAACTGCTCGATATAATCCGGAAAGAAAATATATTCAAACCCTTTAAAGTGTTGAGCCGTTTGTGTCAGTATTTTTGCCGCTTGAGCAAAATCTTTTGGCAGGAAGTGTTTCAGGGTTAGGCTGATTTTTTGAATGCGTTGCTTTAGCTCAAGCGTTTGCCATTCGTTATTCAGAACGGCTTTTTGAAATGCATTACCGTTAAAATTAGGCGCATAAAACGAAATAGTCTCTGCCAGCGCTTGAATGAGCTTAGCATTGTAAAAGTCTTTTAAAGGGTCCATGCCATTTAGTTTAGCGCTTTTATGATGAATTCAAAACGTTTGTTGTATCTCATGAACGGATGAATTTCTCCCTGTGCTGTCATTTTTCCAGTTGCATAATATGGAAATAATTGCGTAAACGGTGACTTTTTGAGTTTAAACATTTATGATGATTTTCTTATATAAAATGCTAGAAGAGACTTTATGCGCTTTTTAATGTTATGTTGTTCTTTGTTGGCCTGTCACACGCCTTTCGTTTTTGCGAGTGACGTTTCCTCTGAGTCTCGTTGGGTGGAAGCCGTTCATGTGACAACTCCCTCTCCGGACAGTTGGCAATTAACCGGAACCCTTCAGCCTCGTTATCAGTTTATGTTGAGTTTTCGAGTCGCTGGACAAGTGGAACAGCGTTCGGTTGAATTAGGGCAGTTTGTTAAAAAAGGTCAAGCATTAGCAAAACTTGATCAGACTGATTTAAAACTGTCGGTAGAGCAGGCAAAAGCCAATCTGGCTTCAGCGCAATCGAATATGGAAAATGCCGCACGAGAAAGTCAACGGCTTGCTAAACTTTATCGAGATAAGTTGATTAGCTTACAGCAACTACAGCGTGCAGAAACCTATGAAACAGAAAGTCGCCAGTCGATGGTTGCAGCCAAAGCGGCATTGAAATTAGCGCAAAATCAATTAAATTACAGTGTATTGAAATCACCGGTAACCGGTATGGTCAGTCAGGTCTCTGTGGAAGTCGGGCAAATGGTGCCCGCTGGACAGCCTGTTTTCCAAGTCGTGAGTGAACTGGCCGAAGCAGAAGTGTCTTTGCCCGCTAATCGAATCACCAATGACATTCAATCGGGTTCGCTGAGCGGGGTTGATCATCCAGGTCACTGTCAAGTTACATTGCGTGCTAAAAGCCCCCTCAACTCATCTTCCGGACTGCAATATCAAGCACGCTATCAATTGCTTACTTGTTCTCGACCTCTGCCGTTAGGGAGTGTGGTACAACTTCATTTTCAAACCGAATTTAAGCACAAACAACAGTTACCGATTACCGCCGTGTTCAATAAAGGAGAGCACAGTTTTGTTTGGTTAATAGAAGACCAACATGTCACTGCTAAACCGGTCACCGTCACACAGATGACGAATGAATTCGCTATTATCGAAGCGGATTTAGAAGAACCGGCGCAAGTAGTCAAGCAAGGCACTCATGCGTTGGTTGAAGGCCAAGCTGTGAGTGTGCGTCCATGATGCAGCGTTTTAACCTTTCGGAATTAGCGGTTAAGCATAAAGCGGTTACTTTGTATTTTATTTTGTTGTCCATTCTGGTGGGAACAGTTTCGTTTATTAATTTGGGGCGTGCCGAAGACCCTAACTTTACTATTAAAGTGATGGTGGTGTCTGCCAATTGGCCGGGTGCAACGGCAGAGCAAATGCAAAATCAGGTCGCCGACCCTATTGAGAAAAAACTACAACAAGTGGAGTATTTCGATTTTGTGGAAACCACTGCTCGCCCCGGTGAAGTGACGATGCTGGTGACCTTTAAGGAATATACGCCTCCCGAAGCTGTTGAAGATCAGTTTTATCAAGTTCGTAAGAGAATGTTGGATTTGAAAGGTGCTTTGCCTCAAGGAGTGCAAGGGCCCTTTGTGAATGACGATTTCGCCGATGTTTATTTTACACTTTACTCGTTAACTCAGGGCGACCTCAATTATGCAGATTGGTTGCAGACCGCGGAAAAAACACGGGATGCGCTGTTGCGAGTGAACGGGGTGCAAAAGGTCAATTTGCTGGGAGAGCAGACGCAGCAGATTCAAATCACTTTTAATGCAGCCAAAATGAAAGCATTGGGGGTAACGCAGCAGCAACTTCTGCAAAATCTAAATGCTTATCAATCGATTGCCCCCTCTGGGTTTGTAGAAACCATTGGGCCTCGGGTTTATCTACGCCAAACCGCAGCGAGGGATTCGCTGGAAGAGATTCGCCAGGTACCGATTGCAGTGAATGGGCAAGTCATGCATTTGTCAGATTTTGCCACTGTTTCAAGAGGATTTAAGAAACCGAGTCATTTTAAAATTCGAAACCAGGGGCAAGAAGCTTTGTTATTGGGGGTCGTGATGAAAAAAGGCCATAACGGTCTGGATTTGTCAGACCGTTTGTCGACTTTTACTCAAAACTGGCAACCGAATTTGCCTAAAGGCGTTACTTTGGAAAAAGTCACCAATCAGGGTGATGCTATTGCGTTAGCAGTGAATGCCTTTCAGTTGAAGTTTTTAATGGCGGTGCTGGTTGTGCTTGCGGTGAGTTTTCTGGCATTGGGTTGGCGTGCTGGAATTGTAGTAGCTCTGGCGATTCCACTCACTCTGGCTTTGACCTTTTTCTTAATGCAAATAACGGGGAAAAACCTGGACCGGATTACTCTGGGGGCGTTGATTTTAGCTTTAGGCCTGCTGGTAGATGATGCCATTATCGCCATTGAAATGATGCTGGTGAAAATGGAAGAAGGGCTTGAAAGAACTAAAGCAGCCGCTTATGCGTGGACGGTGACGGCTTCCCCTATGTTATTCGGCACGCTGGTGACAGTGGTCGGCTTTGTACCGATTGGTTTCGCCGCCTCCAACGTTGGAGAATACGCCGGTAATATTTTCTGGATCCTAGCGTTCGCTTTGCTGTTATCTTGGTTGGTGGCGGTGACTTTTACACCTTATTTGGGCTTTAAGTTGTTGCCGAATGTTGAAACGCAAAACGTGCACGACAGTGGCGCGCCCGATAATCGGTTAACACGATTTTTATCGACCTGGGTGCACCGTTGTGTGCGTTATCGTAAAACCGTTGTTGGCGTGACATTGGGTATTTTTTTAGTGTCCACGTTCGGTATGGCAAAGCTGGTGGAAAAACAGTTTTTCCCAAGTTCCGATCGACCTGAATTGATGGTAGATATTTATTTGCCAGAAGGGTCCAGTCAGCAAGTCACGGATGATTTGTCTCATCAAATCGAAAATTATGTACGTCAGCAACCTGAGGTCAAAACCTTAAGCAGTTACATTGGGCAGGGAGCGCCTCGTTTTTTCTTGGCGCTGAATCCAGAACTGCCTAATCCCGCGTTTGCGAAGCTGATTATTGTTACTTCCGATGCCGAAGCGAGGAACCGTCTAAAAGCGCGGTTACAAGACTATATCGCAGCCGGTCATTTTGATGCGGCCCGTGTTCGGGTGCATGCCTTACTTTATGGACCGCCAGTGGTTTGGCCTGTCACTTTTCGTGTGATGGGAGATGACTTGAATGTGTTGCGAGACGTCGGCGAGCAAGTGCGTCAAAAAATGACTGAGAATGAACATATTTATGATCCGCATTTGGAATGGGGTGAAAAGAGTCCTGATATCGAGTTGTCTTATGATTTGGATCGTCTGGCTTTATTAGGGGTGACACCGTTGAATCTGTCGCAACAATTGCAACAGGCTTTAAGAGGACAAACGGAAGCGGAATTGCGTGAAAATACCCGACGTATCCTATTGACTAGCTTTACCCAATTCTCATCCGGTGATGCGCTTAAACAGCTACAAAGTTTGCCAATTGAAACTCAGAATGGTTCCAAAGTCCCGTTGCAACAATTGGCGGACTTAAATGTTGTGTTTAACAATCCGGTATTAAAACGTCGTAATCGAACGCCATATATTAATATCAATGCTGAAGTGGAAGGCGCACAACCACCTGATGTCACCATGGCGATTTGGAAAGATATGGCGAATTTGCGGGAGTCACTCCCGGATGGCGTTCGATTAGAAATCGGCGGCTCTGTGGAGCAATCTGGTAAGGCACAAGCTTCTATTCAGACTTTGATGCCCGTTATGGTGTTATTGATGGTGACCTTGGTCATGTTGAATATGCAAAGTTTTCTAGGGACGTTTATGGTGTTAGTGACCGCTCCGTTGGGGTTGATTGGTGCCGTGGCGGCATTGTTGCTGTTTTCACAGCCGTTTGGTTTTGTCGCCACCTTGGGGTTGATCGGATTAGCGGGTATTTTAATGCGAAATACGCTGATTTTGGTGGGGCAAATCAATGATAACCAAAAGCAGAATATGGCACCGAAAGAAGCTTTGATTGATGCGACGCTACGCCGCGCAAGACCGGTTTTATTAACGGCTTTGGCCGCGATTTTGGCCTTTATTCCACTCACCACGAATACGTTTTGGGGGCCTTTAGCGTATGTGTTGATTGGCGGTATTGGAGTCGGTACCTTGCTGACGCTGCTTTTCCTGCCTGCTTTATATGCATTGTGGTTCCGTATTCCGCAGTCCAATCAGTCGGGTTAATCTCCTTAAAAACGCCCAGGCCTGGGCGTTTTTTTATGACTTGAAATAGGTATCACGAGTTGAAATCTTCAGCTCATTAAAATATTTGATTGGAATTAGAATATATATTCTAGAATAATCATTCTAAATTAAGTTTGAGGAACAAAAATGGCCAATTTTTTTGAAGAAGCTGATATCAGTGCATCGAAAAAAAGAATCTTAGACAGTGCGTTGGTACTGTTTGTTGAAAAAGGGTTCTTTAATACATCGATTCCTGATTTGGTGGCGCACTCCGGGGTGAGTACGGGATCCATTTATCATGCGTTTAAAGATAAAGAGCATTTGGCGATGACGTTGATGGATTTGTTGCTGGCGAAGATTGAAGCCGACCAAGCGTCCTTATTGGCTACGTATTCTGATTGCTGGCAGCGATACTATCACTTAGCGAAATGGCTGTTTGAGATGACGGAACAGTTTCCTCATGTGATGCAGTTTATTTTGTATGCACGGCACCGTGAGTTTATGCCGTCGATTCAACCATTATGTTCTTCCAAACCTTTTATGACGTTAAGAGGTGTATTGGAGGAAGGGCAGCAGTCGGGTCAAATTCGTGCGATGGACTTAATGGTGGCGTCATCCATTGCGTACGGCAGTATTCTGAGATTGATTCAACTGCATTTGGATGGCTTAGCCCCAGAATCGTTAAACGAACATTTAGATGAACTCACCCGCGCAGCTTGGCGCGCAATTAAAGCAGACTGACAAAGGAGTCAATGATGGTTTTAAAAATGGATTTAATTTGGTGGTATTGGGCTATTACGGATGTGTTGTTAATTGCCGGCGTGGCTGGCATGCCTTATGGAATTGAAGCGGCGATTGCTTTTAATATTATTCAGGTCATACATTTTTATACTCGAACGCCTTCGGCTTCAGCCTTTCCTGTTCAGGTACGTTTAGCCTATTTGGCTTTATTGATTGTGGCGTTGTATCCACCGTTATTCTTTTTGTATTACCTGATTATTTTAGGCACATCGGCGATGGTATTGTTTGACTACTGTTTTTTAGCACGATTTATGTCTTTGATGCCGTGGAATCATCATCAAAAATTTAGTATTGGATTGCTAATGGATACTTTTTTCACCAAGCCCGTGGATGGCAGTGTACAAAAATTAAATTAGGAGTCATTAAAATGAATGAACTAGAAGGTAAAAGACCCCAAATGAGATTGATATTTTTAGCATTGATTGTTTTTTCATTGATTTTAGCGGCATCGCCGATGATTTATGCATCACAGCAGACAGGAGATTCAGATCCTTATTTGATGGGGTTTACGGCTTATGCTAAAGAAGTGGGGGCGACCACTATCGGACAAAATGTGTATGAAAATTACGTGAACGAAGTGGCAAAAGTAGAACAAAAAGCCGGTTATATCGGCCCCATTTTGCCTTTACCGAAACCCGAAAAAGTGATGGATGACGTCTATACAGTGGTCGGAAGTTTGATTTGGCACAATCCTTCCAATTATGGTTTGAATAATAATTTGACCTTTATGGTGTTTGAAGATGGCGTGTTCGTCTTTAACGCTGGACCGAATCCTGCAGTGGCGGCTTCTTTTCATCATCAGATTCGAACAGTCACTCACAAGCCAGTCAAGTGGGTAGCGGTTGAAAACAGCCAGGGTCATGCCTATCTGGGTGCCAGTTACTGGGTCGATATCGGTGTTAACAACCTGTATTCTCATCAGCGAGCCAATGAGGACTTTCATCAAGGGTTTGATGCCATTAAATCACACTGGGCGACGCGTGTCGGCAAAGTCTTAACGCATACCGCGCGCGACGTGTCAGATCAATTCATAACGTTTGACGATAAAATCACTGTAGACGTCGGTGGCGGAGAAACAGTGGAAATTCTCAATTTCGGTCCGGGGCACACGCCCGGTTCAACTTTGTTGTATGTGCCGTCACGAAAATTATTACTGACGGGCGATTTAGCCTATAACAGTCGTATGCTGGCGCTGTTTTCGTATACCAATACGTTAGATTGGGTGGACTCGTTCGAACGGATGATGGCATCGGTTCCTAACGATGTTATTGTCATCCCAGGACATGGTGCACCGACTGATATGGATACGATTAAACGAGATACTTACGACTATCTTAAGTACATGCAATCTGAGGTGCAAAAAATTATTGATCAAGATGGCACAGAAGAAGACGCTTTAGCAATTGATCAATCTCAATATCAGCATCGGTCGGTGTATGAACAAACCCATCAGAATAATGCTAGCCATATTTACCGTGAAATGACCGGAGGGAATCTGGGGCAAAACTTTGAATAACAGAGTGTGTTTTTATCCATTAAAGCCTCTTAAATGAGGCTTTTTTAATGCCTTATTTAAACCTGACATCTTTTTGTCAACTTGATGCGGTAAACTCAGTTTTTTGATATGAGTTTATGACAATGACGGTTTCGGCCTGGACGGTTTTTATTCAGTTTTTAAAATTGGGATGTACCTCTTTTGGTGGGCCTGTTGCACACATTGGATTTTTTCGAGAGGCTTTTGTGGTGCGACAGTGCTGGTTTGATGAGACGCAGTTCGCACGGTGGGTCGCTTTGTGTCATTTCTTGCCCGGTCCTTCCAGCTCCCAGCTTGGCTTTTTAATCGGCTATCAACAAGCCGGTTGGGTGGGTGCAATGGCGGCTTTTGTGGGCTTTACCTTACCCTCAGCCATGATCATGGTTTTGTTGGCTTATGGCTGGGTCGTGCTGGATGATAGCTGGCGGATGCTATTACAAGCCTTGATCATTGTTGCCGCGGCTGTCGTATTGCAGGCTATCTGGAAAATGAGCCAGACGTTTTGCCAATCATGGATACTTAAAGGCGTGATGCTTTTAAGTGTTGTGCCTTTGTTTCTGGTGCCAACCGTTTTGACGCCGATCGTGTGGCTGACAATGCTAGCCGTAATAGGGCCTTTTTTTTCGGTTTCAAGTGATACGGATGTCTCTTCTTTTAAGCAAAGAACGCCCAGTGTTTGGCAAGGCGTTTTTTTAATCAGCAGCGCTGTCGCTTTGTTGGTGATAATTCCCGTCATCAGTCAATATTCTTCGCATATTTTATGGCAAATTACAGAAGGCTTTTACCGTGCCGGGGCCATGGTATTTGGCGGAGGACATGTGGTGTTGCCTTTATTAGAATTGGAATGGGTACAGACACAGCAAATTTCGGAAGAGGCTTTTTTAGTTGGGTATGGCTTGGCACAAGCATTACCGGGCCCTTTATTTACGTTTGCCGCTTATTTAGGCGTTTTATTGGGCGGCGTGCCGGGGGCTGTTTTGGCTACCTTCAGTATTTTTCTCGCGGGTTTTTTGCTGGTAATTGGCGTTTTGCCCTTCTATGAAAAAGTGACGCAGTCAAAGCCTCTGCAAAAAAGCTTGATTGTCATTCAAGCAGGCGTGGTGGGCTTTTTAGTGTTTGCCTTTGTGAACATGATTTTGCCTCATGCCATCATTAACTGGCAAAGCGGAGTGATGTTATTGCTGAACGTGCTGCTGTTATTTCGGTTTCATTGGTCTGTACCGAGTTTGATGTTGGTCAATGTGATGACCACTTTCGCAATGATTCAGTTTCTTTGATCGGGATGTTAGTGGCTCATTAAAAACGCCCAGTCCTGGACAATTTTTCAACGTTAAAGCGGTTAAGAACCAGATAAATTTTACGTTTTTTGGTATGCTTTTAAGCTTTAAAAGTTCAGGTTTTTGCTTATATGAAGAATGTGGTTCACATCACGGCTAACAGTCGACTTTCCCGTTTTTTGAAACAACAGTTATTGGCCGATCAATGGCAGGGAAAAACGGTTGTTAAAACGCCTGAAGTGATGACTTGGGCACAGTGGTGGATGCATTGGCAGCAAGCCGCTTTATTACGTGGCGATTTACCACTTGAACACTTGCTGCATAAAACCTTGTCGGCTTTTGAAGCCCAGCTTGTCTGGGAACAGTTGTTGGATGAGAAGCTTCAGCAACAACCTGAACTGGCCTTACTGAACCAAACCGCAACGGCAAAACAGCTGTATCAGGCCTGGTGTTTGTTTGCCGAATATTTTCCTGCCCCAGCATTTGACGATGCTTTTATCACCGAAGAAGTCCGTCTGTTTCTAGATTTGAAAACGGCCTATTTGGCCGAGTTAGAAAAGCATCAGTGGGCCGATGCGGTATTACAACAGCAGCAACAATTGGCGCACTTAAAAACCATTGGACATCTGCCGGAAGTCTTTCAACTGCATGGATTTGATGAGTTGTCACCTTTCATGAAACAGTGGATCGAAATCGTGGAAGCGCATGGTTCTGAAGTCTATCAAGTGAATGATGATTCTCAAGCGACGGCGAAGCAACAAAGGTGTTATTCGGCCTTAAACCCGCAAGATGAAATTCAGCAGATTGCTTTATGGTGTGCAGAGCAGCTGAAGCAGCAATCTGAAACCAAACCCTTGCATGCTATTCGCATTGCGGTTGTGGCGCCGAATCTGGCAGAGGTTCAACAGCCTCTGAGTTGGGCGTTGGATGAGGTGCTTTACCAGCAATTCGGTCAGGCGCTGCCATTAAAGCCGGCACGACACACACTATATAATATTTCGCTGGGCACGCCGTTGGCGCAGACACCGATTGTCAAAAATGCATTACAGACATTGGCCTTTGCGATGATGCCGGAAAAAACACTGGTCTATGCGGATTGGTCCAGTTGGTTGACGTCACCTTATACACTTGGTCGTCTTGTACAACGCCAAAAAGCAGATGTGCGGTGTCGCAGATTGCAATGGGCCAGCTTCAAGTGGCCGAACTTATTGCAAGCCATTCAGCAGAAAGAAACCGAAAAAGATCGTATTCAATTACCTAAGTCATTAATGCAGACTCTGGAAAAGGTCGCTCAAGCACCACGGTCAACGTCACTCAGTTTGTCACAGTTTATTACCCAGGCCGAAAATAAATTGCAGGAATTTAGATGGGCAGAGTCTTCTAAAGAACGTGCTTTGAGTAGCATTGAAATGCAGCAAAAAGAAACCTTTCTAGAAGCCCTTGCTTCCTTTGCTCAGCTGAATATGACGCAAGCCAAGCAGCCTGTTTCTGTTTGGCTGGGGCTACTCAAACGGTATCTCAATGAAACCGTGCATCAACCGCAAACGCAAGGCCTTGTTCCGATACAAATCATGGGAACGTTAGAAGCAGGTGGCCAGGCATTTGATGCGCTTTGGGTCATGGGATTAACCGATGAAGCCTGGCCCAGACCGCCGAACCCGAACCCTTTTTTACCGATGGCGTTGCAACGAACATACGGCTTACCGCGATCGGATGCGTTACGAGAGCTAAACTATGCCCGGCAGGTCACGTTGCGGTTGGCAAAATCAAGCCCTGAGATCGTGTGGTCTTACCCGCAGCAATTAGACGATCGAGTGGCCTTGCCGAGTCCGTTATTGACGCTGGCTGAGTTAAAAGCGGCTCAAATGTATGAACCTGTGCCATATCAAAGTCTGGCAACTCAGTTATGGGCACAAGGGGAACCTCTGGAATGGGTGACAGACTATCAAGGGCCGGAAGTGCCGTTGGGCACTCGAGTGCCCGGCGGGTCCGGTATTTTGACCGCACAAAACAAATGCCCACTCATGGCGTTTATGGATTATCGTTTGGGGGCGCGCCAGCAATTGGAAGACGTTGAAGAAGGCATGCGTTCCAATCACTTGGGGACGTTGGTTCATGCTGTTCTAGAGGCCTTCTGGCGTCAAGTGCAAACACAGCATAATTTACTGGAAATGGATGAGAAAGCGGTCAGTGAATTGGTGTTGCAGTTGTTGGAAGAGGCCATGGCGCCTTTGAGTCATCAGTTTGATGCGCATTATTTGTCGTTGGAGCAGAATCGTATTCATCAATTGATTTTAGAGTGGTTGGCCTTGGAAAAGGACCGACCTAGTTTCAAAGTAGTGGCCTTTGAAGAGAATCATACGCCCACCATCGGAGGGATTGAGTTCAACCTTAAAATTGACCGTGTGGATGACGTATTTGATGCAGAAACCGGCGAAGTAAGCCGATTGATTTTGGATTACAAAACAGGCAAAGCCTCCGTGGGCGATTTATTAAAAGAACCGATTGAAGCGCCACAACTCGCGGTGTATTTGCATGCGTATCATGACGTGGTCGCCGGATTGGGTTATGGCATTTTACACAGTGATGATGGCGTCAAATTCAACACCTTGATTTCGGATGAGGGCGTAATGTTAAAAGACCGCTCGCAGCTGATCTTTGCCAAACTGGCCGCGAAAGAAGGGGGTGATTTTGAAGGAATGAGCTGGTCGGATTTTTTGCAGGCGCTGCGTGATGAGGTTTCCGAACTGGCTACCCAGATTCAGCAGGGACAGGCTGAAATGACGTTTCGAAAAGAAACCGATTTAAATTATGCCGCCAGTTTATTGGCCTTGCGATTACCGGAAGTGATGGCTCAGATGGGCGAGCAAGGTTTGGCGGATGAGGAGTCGGTAGAATGAATTTAAATTTGGATTTTGGAACGCCTGATGCTGTGAAGTATTCTCAAATTGAAGCGATTAACCCGTTAAAAAACTTGATTTTGGATGAGGCGTTGCCGGATGGCAAAGCCCGTTTTCAAGCGATTCATCCAGAACATTCCTATATTGTTCAAGCCCCGGCCGGGTCGGGTAAAACCGCGCTTTTGACGCAACGTTTTTTGGCGTTATTGTCTCAAGTGGAAACGCCGGAGCAAGTGGTGGCGATGACCTTTACCAAAAAAGCCGCGGCGGAAATGCGAGAACGTATTTTGGAAGCGTTGCACTTCGGGTTGACCACGCTGGATGAATCCGCATCGATTTATGATCAAAACACCTGGCACTTAGCGCAAGCCGCTTTACAGAATAACCAACAACGTCAATGGCAATTATTGGACAACCCAAATCGGTTACGGATTCGAACCATTGATTCCATGAATGGGTATCTGGTTCAGCAGATGCCTTTACTGTCGCGCTTAGGTGCACAGCCTCAAGTCGCGAGTATGAATGACGCCTTGTATCTGAAAGCGGTGCGTTTGGCGTTAAAAGATGGTGATACGACGGAAGCGTCTGCCAGTTTATTGCGATTGGTCAATGGTAATTATCGCAGTGCCGAAAATCTATTGGTGACGATGCTGAAAAAACGTGATCAATGGATGGGCGCGCTATTGTCGTATGGCCAGGATGCAGAGGCACAAGAACGCGCTGAGTTGGAAAAGGCTTTGGCTTTGTTGGTCTCGCAGGAAAAAACACAAGCCATTGACACGCTTTATCCGGTGATGTCTTTGTTGCAACAGATAGCGGAATTTGCCGCATTTGCCATGCAAAATGACCAGCCTCAACTGAAACCGTTGGTGGATGACCCTTTAACGAAGGAATCCGGTTTAGCGGCCTGGAAAACGCTGGGGGACTGGATTCTTTCGACTCAAGGAAAATTTTTAAAAACGGTCACGGTCAAGAAAGGGTTTCCAGCCGGTAAAGGGGAAAACAAAGAACAAAAAGACGCTTTTTTAGCGTTATTGGCGGAACTGAATGTGGCGGATATCCGAGGACACTATGCGGAAGCACTGGTGTTATTAAGCCAACTGCCGGAAGGTCATTACACGGATGAGCAATGGCAAAACCTTCGACATTTGATTCAACTGTTACGCCGCACCGTTGCGCATTTGAAACTGTGTTTTCAAACAGAAGGCGAGACCGATTTTATTGAGGTCGCGCAAGCCGCTTCCCAAGCGTTGGGGAATGAGCTGGAACCGACTGATTTGGCCCAACAGTTGGACTACACCTTAAAGCATCTCTTAATTGATGAATTTCAAGACACCAGTGTCGCGCAATACGATTTAGTGAAAAAAATCGTGGCGGGTTGGTCATTGGACGATGCGCACAGTTTGTTTATTGTCGGCGACCCGATGCAGTCCATTTACCGTTTCCGGGAAGCGGAAGTGGGTAACTTTTTGCAAGCTTGGAAAGGACGGTTGGGGGACGTGCCTTTAACCCCTTTGAGTCTGGAAGTGAACTTTCGTTCTTCAAAAGGCGTAGTCGACTGGGTGAATCAAACCTTTGCTAAGGTGTTTCCTAAAAAGAGTTTGATTGAACAAGGCGCGGTAAGCTACGCCCCTGCGGTGGCATTTTCTGAAGAAGATTCACCTGCGGTGTATACTCATTGGGCTTTGCAACAGTCGGCGTGGGACGAGGCAGCTGATATTTTAACGTTGATTCAAGAACGGTTATCGACCTTGAAAGCGGATGCCGCAATTGGAGTATTGGGTCGAAGCCGTTCGCACTTAATGGGCGTGGCGACTCAGCTGAAACAAGCGGGCATCGCTTTTCGTGCGGTTGAGCTGGAAGGCCTGAAGGATCGGCAGGAAATTCAGGATTGTGAAGCCTTGACCCGATCATTGTTGCATTTAGGTGATCGACCTGCGTGGATCGCGTTATTACGTTCACCGCTCGTTGGGTTATCGTTAACGGATTTATACCGTTTATTGGGTGAGAATGACGACTATTTTCAGACGCCGGTCTGGGAAACCTTGCAGGATAAAACCCACCTCGGATGGCAACAGGTATCCGAGGCTGGGCGTCAACAATTGGGGCGGAGTTTGCCTGTGCTTGAAAAAGCGCTGAATGCAATAGGATCTTACGCCTTGGAAGTGCTGGTGCATGAGACTTGGTTGGCGCTGGACGGGCCACAAACGGTTGAGTCGGCAGTGGCCTTGCAGAATGTGGATGCCTTTTGGATGATGCTCGGTAGCTTGGAAGCGCAACAGGATGTCTCGGCGTTAACCGCGAAAGGATTGTCGGATACATTGGAGACACTCTATGCCTTGCCCGATGCCTCGGAAGCCAGCCAGAAAATCGAGCTGATGACGATGCATAAGTCGAAAGGGTTGGAGTTTGATACCGTGATTTTACCGGGATTGGGACGTCCGCCTCGTTCCGATGAAAAACAATTGTTGTCTTGGTTGTCTTTCAAAGGACAGCATGAACAATCGTATTTGGTGATTGCACCGTTTGAGCAAAAGGGCAAAGCGGCGCAAAAACAGCCAGGCCTGGCGAATGTCATTAAGCGGTATGAAGAAATCAAACAAAGCTATGAGCTATCGCGTTTGCTGTATGTGGCCTGCACGCGTGCCAAACAGCAGCTGCACTTGTTCGGCAGTGTGGCGGTTTCTGAAAAATCCTTTAATGGCGACGCGGCGTTGATGCCTAAGAAGAAAAGCTTGTTGGAATGTTTGTGGTCGTTAGAGGCTTCGGCTTTTGAAGAACGTTTGATGGGGTATCAATTCAAAGACGTGGAAGAGAATACTCAGGTATTGTTACCGAAAGTCAGCCGTCTGCCACTGGAAAGACAGGGCTTTTGGCAAACGCAAAGAGAGGAATCCGAATTGGTTAAAGCCGCTCGAATGGGTGTTGTGGAGGATGAAGGCACGGATGAATCGCTTGAGGTTGATGTCACGGCCCCGTCTGCAACGCCGCTTTCTTCTTTGCACGGTGGGGTTTTGGCGAAAACGGTTGGTAATTTTGTGCATGCTGTGTTTGAACAGTGGGCGCAGCAGGATCTTTCAAGCTGGGATGCCACCGTGCTTGAATCACAACGAGAACGGTATCGTTATGGGTTGATGCAGATGGGCTTGAATCGTGAGTTACTGAAGACCGCATTGGAACGCGTCATGGTGTCTTTAAGCCATGCGCTACACAATCCCAAAGTTCGTTGGGCGTTATCACGAGAGCATGCCGAGTCGGCTGTTGAATTACCTTTGAGCGCCAAAGAAGAAACCGGACAGTCCAATCATATTATTGATCGCACATTCGTGGACGAGCACAATACGCGCTGGATTATTGACTATAAAACCAGTGTGTTTGATTTGGACAAGCCCGAACAGGATAAAAAAGCGTTTTTACAGTCTCAAATAGACGTTTACACGCCGCAACTTGAACGATATGGTCAGCTGTTGGGGGCGATAGAGAATCGACCTCAAAAGAGAGTACTTTATTTCAGTTATTTAGACGAATGGATTGAGTTGAATTGATCTTGATCTACTGGCACCTTGTAGGAAATTGAAAATGACAAAAACGTTAGAACAAACACAACAACAGATTTTGAAACACCATGGTGGCGATGGTGCTCATGCGCGTCAGATGATTACCAATAGTTACGACCGACGACATGATGAGGCCTTTTGGCGGTTTTGGGATGATATGATGGCGCTGAACCATCAGCCGAAAGACGGGGTGCTGGATATGGGAGCCGGAATCGGGCAGTTTGTGAAAGACTGCGCAGAACGTTATCCGGAGTCAAAAATTTACGGTATTGAGGCCGCACCTTACATGCTCGAAACTCCGCTTGAGTTACCTAACAATGCAACACTTTTGGTGGATGATTTGAATCAGCCTCAAGCGGAGATTGCAGCGGGCAGTTTAAGCATGGTCATGGCCAATATGGTGGTGCACGAACTCATTCAGCCAATTAAAATGTTTAAAGCGGCGTATGAGTGGTTAAAACCTGGCGGTCGATTGTGTGTGATTGACGTGGTTCGACAGCCATTGGAAAGTTATCTGAATCAACGTTATACCGACACTCTGGTGTGGGGAGACCAAACCACTGTTGCAGACTTGGAAGATGCGTTTGAACATTTTCAGGAACATAACCGTTATCACCCTGACGACATAGTGTTTATGTTGACGTTGGGCGGATTTAAGTTGATTGAGAAAACACCACAGCGAGACGGGCGCTTTGTTCGGATTGTGGTGGAAAAATAAACTACGTCAATCGCTTGTTTAACTCCAAAAGGCATCTTGCAGCCACTCCGGTTGAGGTTGACTGTTTTCAAAACAGAGCACATCAAATCGCATGTTGTACGCTTGGTAATCCGGGTGTTTCTGCAAATAGGTTTGGGCGCACTGAATTAAGCGTTGTTGTTTTTGTGGGGTGACAAATTCCGAGGCCGTTCCGTAGGCACTGTTTTGACGGTATTTGACTTCAAAAAAGATCAACGTGCGGTTGGCATCCAAGCCGATTAAATCGATTTCGCCGCCTTTGCAGCGAAAGTTTTGTGCAATAATATGGATGGCTTGCGTCTTTAACCAGACCTCCGCTTGGTGTTCTTTTTGTTGGCCCATCTGTTGACTGAACCAGCCCATTGTTATTCCGTGATGTCCTCAGAAGCATTTTTCGTATTCGTGTCCGTTTGCGTCAGGTCAAAAAGTTTGATCGGTATAACTGGCTCGATAGGCTCAACAGGCTCTTGTTCTTCTTCAATCGGTTTTGGCGGTACATAAGGCGGCGCTTCAGTAATGTACCCATAACGGTCATATTGTGCCCAGGTAAAGGTATGGTCGATTAGATTATCCTGCATTGAAAGTTTGCCTGTCATGCCTTTGTTAAGGCAAAGTCCCGGTGCGAGATTTTGCTGATTCAGTACCAGTGTTAAGCTGTCCCAGCCAAAGGCTTCAAATGGGGTTTTTAATGGCGTTTTTGTCAGCGCCGCCGTCATGGTCGGAAAAATAAGATGGCTTAAATCTTTATTGGGTGGTGTTTGCTGTAATTGCGCCGGCGTTAGCTTGGAAGAGCCATACGTCGGCAAATTCAAATCAAAAAACTTGAACTGAGGTTTAAACACCGCCAAACGTTCCGTGCTGCCGATCAGCAAAATGGCATCCAAGTCCTGTCGAAGACGCGGTGTGAAATGGATTTGTTCTTTAAAGAGCCATCTCAGGTTGTTTTTACGCGCTTCACTTTCGGGTTCATTAATAACACTGCCTAATGCGGCGCGTAAATTCGGTCGCTGAGTCGGGTAGGTTTTTAACACGGCATGGTTGCCTTCCGTTTGAATCCAGTTATACAGAATATGTTGTGCCAAATTGGTATCGGACGAGGCGGTGCTGGTTAAAATGCCCAGCCGTTTAAAGTCGTGATATTGCAGTTTATGCGTGATTTGAGTCGCTTCAGAGTCCGATTTAAAATTGAATTGTTTAATATTCGGGTCGTTGATTTGATTCAACGCCAGCAAGTTTTCTGGTTTTAACTCGGCTAAGGTTTCAATCGCTTCTTTACGCAGAGGGCCAATGACCCATTCGGCACCTTGATGAATCGCGGTTAAGTAAGTTTGTTTGAGTTCGGTCAGGTCGCTGCTGTCATAAAAGCGAATCTTGAGGTTGGTTTGGTTGGTGAAGTGATTTTTCAACAGACCATTTCGAATTTGCAAACTGATGTTGGCATATTCGCCACTGAACGGCAGTAAGACTGCAATGTTTTTGACGGTGGCGGGATGATTCAGTTTGTTTTGCAGTTCAGGCAGTAAATGTTCAGAGTATAAGGCTGTTGGGTAAAATTCCCGTAAGTCGCGTAAGGCTTGTTTTTGTAAAATGGGTTTTTGTTGGGTTGCTTCGACCAAACGAAGCCAGTTCTGTAAATCGGCATTGCCCTCAGAAGAGGTTTGAAGTTTTTGCAGGGTTGGTTGTGGTAAGTTTTTGAACGTTGACCAGACTTGAAACTCAATAGCCAACTGATTTGCATCATCCACCTCTGTCCAAAGTTCTCGGCTTAATTGAATGTATTCTGCCCAGGCCTGGTCGCTTTTAGCCTCTTGGATGGCGTTTTCTAAATAATCCAATTGGTTTGGCATTTTTGGCAGTGCGTCTAAAAAACCGCGCTGGATTTCTTTTAAGCGGTCTGATTGCTTTGGGGTGGTACTGCACCCGGCTAACAAAGCAGCGGCAAAGAAGGCTAAAATTAATGCAATTTGTTTAAACATTTCAAATAAAATGACCTGAATGAATCGTGTTGACAATTATAACGGTTAATACGTTTGGAATCGAATTTATAACTGAGACCTCACTCGTGCAAAGGTCTCAACTAAGAGTACCGCATGTCATACCAAGATAAAAGTGAATATACATCCATTAACACTGATCAGGGCAAGCTTTTTATTGTCGCCACCCCGATTGGAAATCTGAAAGACATTACCTTAAGGGCACTTGAGGTGTTAGAAAGTGTTGATTGGGTCGCCGCAGAAGACACGCGGCATTCTAAAAAATTGTTGCAGCATTACGGTTTGAATAAAAAATTAATCAGTCTGCATGAGCATAATGAATTAGAAAGACGAAATGAGTTATTGGCGTTATTAAACGCCGGTGAACAAGGTGCGCTGATTTCGGATGCCGGCACACCGTTAATCAGTGATCCGGGGTATCATTTAGTCAATTTATTACGGCAAGAACATATTCAGGTTGAACCAATCCCTGGGCCGTCGGCCATGATTGCCGCGTTAAGTGCCGCCGGCTTGCCAACGGATCGTTTCAGTTTTGAAGGCTTTTTACCCGCGAAAAAACAAAAACGATTGCATGTGTTGGAAGGTTTGACGCAGGAATCGCGCACCATGGTGTTTTATGAATCGCCCCATCGATTGCTGGAAAGTTTAGCGACTTTTGTAGCCGCTTTTGGTAATGATCGGGAGATAGTGGTCGCGAAAGAACTCACCAAACAGTTTGAGTTATTCTTTTCCGGAACCGTTGAAGAGGCGTTACGTTTCTTTGAAACGAATGCAGATAAAGTCCGAGGCGAGTTTGTGTTCATTTTAAAAGGCGCCGAAGCGGCGGAACCAAACGCCATAACCGATGCCGATCAATTGATTCAATTGCTGCTTCAGCAGGCGTTACCTGTCAAGCAGATTTCTGAGATTGTGGCCGCGCATTTAGGCTTAAAGAAAAAAGCGGTGTATCAAAGGGTTTTGGAGATAAAGTAATTTTTTTCCTTATTTTTGAAATTGGTTTATGGTGTCATAAATCCTTCATAATTAAGGTAACTAATTAATTTTAAACCATAAAAATTTTTAAGCTTATTAAGCCTCTTTTGTTTTGAGCAAAATCACTTATCCCTTAGTGTTTTAAAGCCTGTAAATTTGCATGGAAATAAAGTAGAATTGCCTAATGTCTTTAGAAATGTAAATTGTAAATGATGATAGGAAAGAATTCATAAATGTGCGGAATTGTCGGCGGCATTGCTGAAAGAAATTTGGTTCCAATTTTGTTGGAAGGTTTAAAAAGGCTGGAATACCGAGGGTATGATTCCTCCGGCATTGCGGTTTTAGATTCCAATCAAACCATTCAACGTGTCAGAGCGTTGGGGAAGATTAAAAGCTTAGAGCAAAAAATACAGCTCGATGAATCGCCTATTTCTGGGCAGGTCGGTATCGCACATACGCGTTGGGCCACACATGGCATTCCTGCCGAGAATAATGCCCACCCGCACATTTGTAATAATGAAGTGGCGGTGGTGCATAATGGCATTATTGAAAACTACCAAGCGCTAAAGCAGCTTCAGCTGGAAAAAGGCTACCGATTTACGTCTGAAACCGACACTGAAGTGGTGGCACACTGTATTCACAGGCAACAACAAACCTCAGAAACCCTTTTGGAAGCGGTTCAAAAAGCCATTGTGCATTTTGAAGGCGCGTATGCCATCGGCGTGGTCTCCGTGCATGAACCGGATACGTTGATTGCGGCTCGAAAAGGCAGCCCTTTGGTGATTGGTGTGGGGATTGGAGAGCATTTTATTGCTTCCGATGTCTCGGCGTTGTTGCCAGTCACACAAAACTTTATTTTTTTAGAAGAAGGTGATGTCGCCGAAATCAAGCGTGGCAGTGTTGAAATTTACAATGCGCAAGGCCAGAAGGTCGCGCGTGAAGTGAAACAGTCTTCGCTCAGTATGCATTCGATTGAGCTGGGTGAGCATCGCCATTATATGCATAAAGAAATTTTTGAACAGCCGCAAGCGGTGACTGATACGCTGGAAGGGCGCATTACACAAGATCATGTTCTGGTGTCCGCCTTTGGTCATGAGGCGGAAGCGCTTTTCGAATCGATTCAACAAGTGCAGATTATCGCTTGTGGAACCAGTTATCATGCTGGGATGGTGGCTAAGTATTGGTTTGAAGACATTATCGGCTTGCCTTGTCAGGTGGAAGTGGCCAGTGAGTATCGTTATCGAAACCCAGTTGTGTTAAATAACACTCTATTTGTGACCATTAGTCAATCGGGCGAAACAGCCGATACGCTAGCGGCATTGCAACAGATTAAGCAATTAAAAGCCAAAACACCCTCAAGTCATGTTCAAACGTCGTCATCCTCGAGCTATGATCAAACACCGTCATCCTCGGGCTTGACCCGGGGATCTCCAATCCATAAAACAGGCCTAAACATCCCAACCCTCTCAATCTGCAACGTACCTGAGTCCAGTTTGACCAGAGAGTCTGATTTAACGTTTTTAACGCATGCCGGTCCTGAAATTGGGGTGGCGTCTACCAAAGCCTTTACCACTCAGTTGGTGGCTTTATCGTTATTGGTGACCGCCGTTGGAAAAACGTTAAATTTAATGTCTGAAACGCAAGAGCGTAAAATTGTACATGGGTTGCAAAAACTCCCAGGCCTGCTGCAAAAAGCGTTGACGCATGAAGACAGCATTAAGCAAATCGCACAAGGGTTTGCTGATAAAACAAGTGCTTTATTTTTAGGGCGCGGCACCATGTTTCCTATCGCGCTTGAAGGCGCGTTAAAACTCAAAGAAATCAGTTATATTCATGCGGAAGCCTACCCGGCGGGAGAATTAAAGCATGGGCCTTTGGCGTTGATTGATGAAAATATTCCCGTGATTGCTATCGCGCCTCATGATGATTTGTTGGAAAAATTGAAATCCAATTTACAAGAAGTGAAAGCACGCGGTGGCCAGATGATTGTATTCGAAGATGAAATGTCCTGCGTGGGGTCAGAAGAAGGCTTTCAAGTCGTTAAGGCGACTTCAAATGTGGGTCGTATTACAGCGCCGATTACCTTTAATGTTCCCTTGCAGTTATTGAGTTATCACGTTGCGTTGATTAAGGGCACGGATGTCGACCAGCCTCGCAACTTAGCAAAATCGGTGACTGTCGAATAATATGAAAAGAGATAAAGTATGAAAGTTGCTGTTGCCGGAACCGGTTATGTTGGTTTGTCATTAGCCGTATTATTAGCCCAGCACCACGAAGTCGTGGCAGTGGATATCATTAAAGAAAAAGTAGATCTGATAAACAACAAGCAATCTCCGATTGTGGATGTTGAAATCGAAGACTTCTTAGCGAATAAACCGCTTAATCTAACGGCCACGCTTGATCCAATCCAAGCCTACAAAGACGCCGAGTTTGTCGTCATCGCTACACCAACGGATTACGATACACAAACCAATACCTTCAACACTCAATCCGTTGAAGCCGTGATTAAAGATGTATTGGCGATCAATCCGAATGCGACCATGATCATTAAATCAACGGTTCCGGTGGGTTATACCGCCTCAGTAAAAGCCAAGTTTAATACCGATAACATCATCTTCTCCCCAGAATTCCTGCGTGAAGGCAAAGCCCTGTGGGATAACCTTCACCCATCGCGGGTTGTGATAGGGGAACAATCAGAACGCGCCCAAACCTTTGCCAACTTACTGATCGAAGGGGCCGAAAAGCCAAAAGACGAGATTCCAGTACTTTTCACCGACGCCACGGAAGCCGAAGCGATTAAGCTGTTCTCCAATACCTATCTTGCGCTACGTGTTGCATACTTTAACGAACTCGACACCTATTGTGAAACCCACGGCCTAAGCAGCAAACAAGTCATCCAAGGCGTTGGATTAGATCCACGTATTGGCGACCATTACAACAACCCAAGCTTCGGCTATGGCGGTTACTGTTTACCCAAAGACACCAAACAACTGCTCGCCAACTACAACGACGTCCCCCAAAACCTAATCAAAGCCATCGTCGACTCCAACACCACAAGAAAAGACTTCATCGCCGACCAAATCATTAAACGCATATCAAATCCCCCTCTCCCTCAGGGAGAGGGCTGGGGAGAGGGTGAAATATCAACAGGCAAAGTTGGAATATACCGCCTCATAATGAAGCAAGGCTCTGACAACTTCCGAGCCAGCGCCATCCAAGGCGTAATGAAACGCATTAAAGCCAAAGGCATTGAAGTCGTGATCTACGAACCGGTGCTCAGCGAACAAGGCCAAACCGACTTCTTCCACTCAAAAGTCATCACCGACCTAGATGAGTTCAAAAAAATGTCTGACGTTATCATTGCTAACCGACTCGTTGAAGAAATACAAGACGTGCAAGATAAAGTCTATACCCGTGACTTATTTGGTAAAGATTAAGTTTAATTAAAGGAAATATTTATGTTGAAATTCGCATTGTTAGGTTGTGGGCGTATCGCAAAACGTCACTCTGAACTATTAGGTAATAACCAAATTGATAACGCCCAGCTAGTTGCTGTTTGCGATATTGTAGAAGAAAAAGCCAAAAAAATTGGTGAACAGTTTGGCGTGCCATACTTTACTGATATGAATGAAATGCTTGAAAAAATTGATATGGATGTTGTCTCAGTCTTAACCGAAAGTGGCTACCATGCAGGGCATGTTATTGAGGTGGCAAAATATAAAAAACATATCGTAGTTGAAAAGCCTATGGCTCTGACGCTTGATGATGCCGATGCCATGATTAAAGCCTGTGACGAAGCTGGCGTTAAGTTATTCGTGGTTAAACAAAACCGCTTTAATGTGCCAGTAGTGAAGACAAGAGAAGCCTTAGAAGCAGGGCGCTTTGGTAAATTAGTGTTAGGTACTGTGCGCGTTCGTTGGTGTCGCCCACAAGCCTATTACGATCAAGACTCGTGGCGTGGAACTTGGGCGCTAGATGGTGGCGTATTAACAAATCAGGCCAGTCATCACGTTGACCTTCTTGAATGGATGATGGGTGAAGTGGAAAGCGTACAAGCAATGAGCACAACAGCGCTTGCTAATATTGAAGCCGAGGATACGGCAATCGTAAATCTGCGTTTTAAAAATGGTGCATTAGGCATTATAGAAGCAACCACTGCGGTACGACCTAAAGACTTAGAAGGCTCTTTATCAGTTTTAGGTGAGTCAGGAACAGTTGAAATTGGTGGCTTTGCAGTCAATCAAATGAAAGTTTGGAACTTTGCTGAAGAGCAAGAAGGTGATGCGGATGTGATGGAAAAATATTCTGTCAACCCGCCAAATGTGTACGGTTTTGGGCATCAAGCTTACTATGACCATGTTGTAGATTCCATTCTAAACAACAAAAAACACTTAGTTGACGGATTGCAAGGTAGAAAGAGTCTTGAACTGATCAATGCTATTTACGAATCCATCGAAACCAAAAAAGAAGTCTTTTTACGTTTTAAGCCGAAACATTGTCGCTTAGGTCAAAAAAATGAACCAGCCTAATCTAAAAAGCGTTTCGATCCGTGATGACGTGGTTTTTGGAGAAAACGTCACAGTCGTACAGCCTGTTAACCTTTACGGCTGCGAAATCGGTGATAAAACCTTTATCGGCCCGTTTGTTGAAATTCAAAAAGACGTCAAAATTGGCCAGCGCACACGCGTGCAGTCGCACGCATTTATTTGCGAATTGGTCAGCATTGGTGATGACTGCTTTATTGGGCACGGCGTGATGTTTATAAATGACCTCTTCGCAAAAGGCGGCCCGGCTCGTGGCGACACCACGCTTTGGAAAAACACCAAAATTGGCAACCATGTATCCATTGGCAGCAACGCCACCATTCTACCGGTCGAGATTTGCGATCATGTTGTTATAGGAGCCGGTGCTGTGGTCACCAAAAATATAACCCAGTCAGGTATCTATGCCGGAAATCCGGCCAGAAAAATAAAGGATTTAGAATCAAATGGTTAAGTTTTTAGATTTAGCGGCGCAATACCAAACCATCCAACAAGACATAGATACGGCAATTCACGATGTCATCGCAAAATCGGCTTTTATAGGTGGAGAGTACGTCAGCAAGTTTGAACAAGAGTTTGCCGATTATTGTAACGTCGAGCATTGCATCGGTGTCGCGAACGGCACCGATGCGATAGAAATTGCCATAGAAGCCCTAAACCTACCACAAGGCTCAGAAATTATCGTGCCTGCCAACTCGTTTATAGCCAGCTCCGAAGCCGCAACCCGACAAGGGCATAGAGTCGTGTTTGCCGATTGTGATCCACAATCTTACGTCATCTCGATTGAAGATGCGAAAAAACGCATTACACCTAAAACCAAAGCGATTATCGCGGTTCACCTATACGGCCACCCGTGCGATATGGACGCGCTACAAACTCTAGCCGACCAACACGGCTTATGCATTATTGAAGACTGCGCCCAATCGCACGGTGCCGAATATAAAGGCAAAAAAGTAGGCTCCATTGGCGACATCGCTACCTTCAGTTTCTATCCGGGCAAAAACCTGGGTGCCTATGGCGACGGTGGAGCGATTACCACCAACAATCCTGAACTTGCCAAAAAATGCCGCATGATTGCCAACCACGGACGAATCGCCAAATACGATCACGAATTCGAAGGGCGCAACTCTCGCTTAGACGGACTGCAAGCCGCCATTCTATCGGTTAAGCTAAAACATTTACCGGCATGGACAGAAAAGCGCATCGCCGTAGCGGATTACTATCTTGCGAATTTAAAAGACATCCAGCAAATCACTTTACCTGTTAGACAAAATTGGGCAAGACAGGTTTATCACCTGTTTGTCATCCGCACTGCAAAGCGTGATGAACTTAAAGCATTTCTTACAGAAAAAGGAATTCAAACCGGTATACATTACCCGATTTCATTGCCCAAGCTAAAAGCTTATAATCATACAAAACAGGCTAATGAAAACATGTTTGCAAACAGCTCAGATATTAAGCTTCTTAGTTTACCTATAGGTGAACATTTGAATGAGCAAGAGTTAAATCGAGTGGTAACAGCGATTAAAGAATTCTTTGAATGAAAAAAGTTGTTTATTTTCTTAAAAACAACTCTATTTTTTGGATATAGAGTTAATGCAACACGTTAAATATAGAGAAGACATTGATGCACTGAGAGGTTTAGCGGTTTTATTGGTAGTTATCTATCATGCTTTTCCAAACCTGTTACCCGGCGGGTTTATTGGTGTTGATGTTTTTTTTGTTATTTCGGGGTATTTGATTACCTCGATTATGATGCTTTCAATTCAAAGAAATGAGTTTTCATTAAGAGATTTTTATGCAAGACGTATCCGTCGCTTATTTCCAGCGCTGATTACGGTTTTGTTATTTGTTTTATCCCTTGGTTGGTTGGTTCTGTTCCCTGAAGAGTATGAACAGCTAGGTAATCATGTTGCCAAGAGCGTGATTTTTGTACTCAATTTTGAGCTTATAAATGAAGTTGGCTATTTTGATGTAGAGAGTCACTACAAACCGTTGCTACACCTATGGACACTGAGTGTTGAAGAGCAATATTATTTATTATGGCCATTAATTGTTTTGCTTTTTTTAAAGTTTAATAAGCATCCGTTTTTTTTACTGGCATTTATTTTTATATCTTCATTAGTCGCTAATCTATATTTTTCTTCAGGATACACACAAGAAACTTATTACCACACCTTAACCCGTTTTTGGCAGTTAGCGGCAGGCTCTCTCCTGGCTGTAGCGTTATTAAATAAAAAAGTTAATAGCAATAAGCTATTGTTGATAGGTGGGGCGTTAGTTATTGCCTTTTCTGCTATGTTTATAAATAGCAATATGGCTTATCCAGGATATTGGGCTATTTTGCCAGTATTGGGAGCGAGCTTGATTATCGTTGCTAATGCACGTTTACCATATTACTTTGGTTTGGTTAAACTGGGGTTGATAAGTTATCCGCTTTATCTCTGGCATTGGGTGTTGATCTCTTTTTTGTATATTTATCTTGGCCGACAACCAGAGAACTTGGTGTTGTTTGTCGCAATTTTAGTTGCGCTGCTATTGTCATATCTTACTTATAAATATATTGAACGGCTTCGCTATAAAAAACAATCGGTGCCTTATTTAATTCTCGGGCTTATCATTGTCGGTTTAATGGGGTTTTATGTTCAGCACAAAAAAGGAATCCCCGAGAGGGCTGGTGTACAAAGTTTTGTAGATGCGAATGAACAATTCAAAAGAACAACAGCAAAAGATGATGACTGCGTTAATTATTCGAATCGTGCACTAGGAAGTGCTCAAATCTTTAATTACTGCCGTTCATCCGAGATTGAAAAAAATAAGTTGGTCGCAATAATCGGCGACTCACATGCGCATGTTCTATTCCCAGGTATCGCAAAAGTAGCTCATGATCATGGGTATGGCACATTGTTATTAGCAAACTCAAGCTGTCCGACCCTTCAAGGTTTTAAATGGGGTCGAAATCCCAAAGAAGTAGAGTCTTGCGAAATAAAAATCGAACAAATTTCCACAATCTTAGAAAAAGATCAAAAAATTGAAAAAGTGATTGTGGCAACCAGAGGCCCTGTCTATATTAATGGAGAAGTAGATGGTGTGTTTACACCTGAAACAGTGAAGAAAAGTTTAAGTATCGTAAAAGACGACAAGCATACTTATAAAACCTATTTTGACGGCTTTAACAAAACTCTTATGCAATTAGAAAATATCTCGCACATAAACGAAGTTTTCTATATGTTAGAAAACCCAGAGCTAGATTTTTTGCCTAAAGAGGTAATTCCAAGACCCTATGATTTTTTTGAGATCAGTCGTAATCGGAGCTTTATGGATAAGAAGCTTTATTTACAAAGAATGTCGATTTACCGAAGTTATGCTACACATTTAAATTTTTCTAAATTAAGCATTCTTGATCCAATTGATGTGCTTTGTGATGATAAAAATTGTTATTCCAATAAAAACGGGCAGTTTTTATATGCGGATGATGATCATTTTTCTGTGTATGGATCAGAATTAATTGCATGGTTTTTCGAAAATCAGATTTTTAAAAGGTAGTTTCAAATAAAAAACTCGTTGCACACAACCGTTAAGTTGGCGAAGTTGCGGATAAATAGAGAGTTCTCGAGCATTTTGCATTGACTTGGAAGAATATTGGAAAGCATGTGACTAATAACGTAAAGCAAACTGTAAAACTCAATATCGCTATTGTTGGAGGCGGAATTAACGGCATTATGACAGCTTGGGAATTACTCAAGCAAGGTCATAGTGTTACGTTATTTGAAAAAGATGAGGTCATGAAACAAACCTCATCGGCTTCCTCAAAATTACTGCACGGTGGACTTCGCTATTTAGAAAACTATGAATTTCGTTTAGTCAAGGAAGCTCTTAAAGAACGCCAATGGTGGATAAAGCAAGCGCCACACCTCGCGCAACCATTAAAACTCTTCATCCCAATTTACAAAACCAGCCGCCGACCCGCTTGGATGTACAAAGTCGGCTTATGGTTATACGACACCCTAGCCGGTAAACAAAACATCGGCAACCACCAAAGCCTCACCAAACAACAAATGCAGCAGGCTTGCCCAGAATTTAAAACCGAAGGCTTGATTAAGGGCTTTTCCTATTACGATGGCCAAATGGACGACTACCAACTTGGCCTTTGGGCACTTGACCAAGCCAAAAAAAGCTCATGTCATTGTGAGGAGCAAAGCGACGTGGCAAGCACCAGCAGGTTAGCATTAAAAGAACACACTGAAGTCACTCAAATCGACCCACAAGGCAACCTAACCCTTGCCAACGGCAAAATGCAAACCTACGATAAAATAATCAATATCGCTGGCCCCTGGGCAGAACAATTATTAAAACAAAGCAACATAAAACCTGCATACAACCTAGATCCAGTACGCGGCAGCCACATACTTATTGAAGACACAGTCATCCCGAGCGAAGGCAACAAGGGATATCCAAAAGGCAATCAACTAGGCTACCTTCTTGAAATCCCCAACGAGCACCGTATATTCTTCGTTTTACCTTATCAGGGAAGAAGACTAATCGGTACAACAGAAATACGCCAAACCCTAAGCGACGACATAAAACCCAGCGAACAAGAAATAGACTATCTAATCAACGCCTATAATTACTATTTCAGAGTGCCGATCAGCAAACAAAACATCGTCCAAAGCTTTGCAGGCCTACGCCCATTGGTTAAAAGCACTGACAACCCAAACAAAGCCACTCGTGAATACGCTATTGAACACAACCAAAATCTAATTAGCGTAATCGGCGGAAAATGGACAACCGCAAGACAGCTCGCCAAAAAAGTATCAGGTCTGGTGAAATGATCAAACGTCTCAAGCCTAAATCTGAATTTAGCCGTAATGTGTTGACCTTAATGACCGGCACAACTATTGCACAGGCATTGCCTATCGCAGCAGCCCCAATTTTAACCAGAATTTTTACACCTGAAGACTTTGGATTGTTTGCATTTTATTTTGCAATCGTATCAATATTGGCTGTTTTGGCGACGGCCCGATATGAATTAGCAATAGTTTTGCCGAAAAGAAAGTCCGATGCCTATCAGATTGTTATCTTGTCGTGGTTGATAGCTACAGCTGTCAGTGTTTTAACATTTTTTTTTATTTGGATATTTGAGCTCCAGATAATTAATCTCTTAGAGAACCCTAGTCTGGCCAATTGGCTTTATTGGATACCGATGAGTATATTTTTAATGGGAATATACCAGTCACTATACTATTGGTTCAACCGTGAAAAAGAATATAGAAACATGGCAAATAGTCGGGTGATACAAAGCACAGCGATGGTCACAGGACAAGTAGGGTTCGGTACTCTGACTAAACTTTCTGCACTAGGTTTGATTTTAGGACATGTCGTTGGTCAAATCATAGCCACGTTATATATGGCAAGTAAGTTTATTAGAAATACGCGTAAGGTACATAAGCCACATAAATTAAAACAAATTGTCTTGGCAAGAAGATATGTAAACTTCCCCAAATTTTTACTTGTTGCACACACAATGAACGCCACGTCTCACCAGCTACCGAGTATTTTGTTTAATATATTATTTTCAGCAACCGTCGCAGGCTTTTATTTATTGGTACAAAGAGTAATTGGTGCGCCAATGACAATTATTGGTGGAGCAATTGGTGATGTATTTAGACAGCAAGCAAGCCAGGCTTATGCCGCAAGAGGTGAATGTGTCACTGAGTACAAAAGCACACTAAAAAAACTTTTCATTATTTCTGTGGTTCCTTTTGTAATATTTATTTTTATAGCTCCAGAACTATTCGCTATTATATTTGGTGTAGAATGGCGAGTTGCAGGAGAATATGCACAGATTTTAGCTCCAATGTTTTTTATACAGTTTATATCAAGGCCATTAAGCGTGATGTTTTTAATTGCAGAACAGCAATCTAAGTATCTAATAATTCAATTATTTTTATTTTTTGGAATTATTCTGTCTTTTTTTACAGGCAAAGATGTTAAAGAAGTTTTGATCTTAATATCATTTAGCTATTTATTAACGTATTTATGGGATTTATATTTATCGCATAAGCTAAGTTATGGAATAGAAACTAAGATTTAGTAGTTTTATATGTGACTAGATGTAATTGCTTTTATTATACCCTCTGTCGGAAAATTGTAAATTAGAGTGCGACTAAAAGTGGGGGCATAGGTAATAAGTTTTTAATTGCGTTAGATGTTGCACTTATGAGTTGAATCTATGATTAAAATAGAGCTAAAGAAAAAAGGTTTTAAAAGCTTGAAAAAAACTACTATCAATTCAATGGTACCAGTTAAATACTTAGTTATGTCATTTATTTATATGGTTCTTCTTAATGTTAATTATATATTTATTAAGACAAGTGGTTTTTCTTTATATCTAGGTGGCTGGTTTGATTTTGAATTTAGTTGGTTTTCTCTATTTTCATCAGTTATATTTGGTTTATTAATCCTTTACACGTTCTTAAAAAAAATAAACAGCATTTATTCAATGTTAATGTCGGCAATAGTTTTTTTTGGGGTGCTTCCTGCAATTGTTATATATTCATATACCGGTGATGTGTCAAAGTATTATTTTTATTTTTTCTATGTTTTTCTTCTTCTATTGTTCTCCTTTTTTGGAAGGAGGGAGGTTAAATTTTCTAAAAAACAAGATATAAGTAAACAGGCGAAGGTGAATGTAGGAGTTTTAAGACTTATTGGTCTTTTGGGTTTGATATTGTTTTTTTATTTTTTGTTTAAAAATTTTTCAAATCTAAGTTTTGCAAGTTTTGACGAAGTTTATGATCAAAGAGCGCTTTCGAAAGAATTAATTATAGGGTTTGATAAATATTTATATTTATTTATGAAGTTTGGGTCTGGTTTTGCATTTGTTCTTTTAGCATTTTACTTTAAATCGTTTTTTTATTTTTTTATGTTTGCAATTATCTTTATCTTTGATTATTTATTGGGTGCGCACAAATTTTCTCTATTTGTTATTGCTTTAACGTTTGTTTTCTTTGTGTATGTCAAGTATAAGTTTTTGTCAAAAATTAAATTAGAGTATTTGTTCTTTACTATTTGCTTTTATTTTTTATTAATGATTTCAATTCTAATTCACACGGTTAAAGATGATTTTTTACCTTACGTAGTGGCAATATACGATAGGTTGTATTTTGTTACAGCTGGTATTTTTTCAAGGAATTATGAATATGTTAATATTCATGGTTTCTTTTATGGAGGATCATCAAAAATCGGTTCTATATTTAGTGCTGAACCTGTAGATGTTTATTCTGCTATTGGAGCTTATTATTGGGCTGATGGAGTGGTGGCAAACACGGATATTATTTCGGATGCATATGTTAATTTCGGTATTTTAGGGGTGTTTATTACATTGTTTGTTTTTTGGGGGGTTTTCAATAGGGTGGATGATAAGTTTTTTAATCAAAACAAGGATGTGTTTTTACCAGTTTTAATACTTTACTCTATTTCGGCTGTTTATAGTCTTGGATTGTCCATTGCTTTATTGTCAGGTGGTTTAATGTATTTGATTTTTTATACAAAGTTTAGGCGTTATGTATAACAATATTTTCCATATCACCACTGTTCACAAACGACATGATGTTCGTGTTTATTTAAAAGAGTTTAAATCATTAAGCAAGCAGTATGAGTGTTCTTTGGTTGTTAGTGATGGTTTGGGTTCTGTTTTTAATGCAGACGATAATTCGCGAATTGTTGATATCGGTGTGGCTCCAGGAAACCGGCTTGTGCGCGTTGTCCAAAACTATCGATCTATTTTAGATTTTGCAAATAAACATTCGAATGTTCAGAGTGCTAATTCTGTTATGGTGGCACATTTTCATGACCCTGAAAATTTGTTTTTAGCTTATATGCTTTCGAAAAGAGGTTGGGTTGTTGTATGGGACTCGCATGAAGATTTTCCTCGTCAGTTGTTGTTTAAAACTTGGATTCCTCTTTTTATCCGAAAACCTTTTTCTTTTTTCACAGAAATGCTAGAAAACTTTGTTGTGAAAAGAATCAGTGGTGTTGTAGCGGCAACTCCACTTATTGAAGAACGATTTAAAAAACTTAACCCTAATACGGTTTGTGTGAAAAACTACCCCATTCTTGACGAATTTATTGGTATCCCATTCGAAAAAAAGTCGAGCAAAGTAATTTGTTATATTGGCTCTATTAACTTCGAACGTGGCATTAAAGAGTTGTTGGACGCCTTAGTTGTATTGGGTGCAGACTATAAGCTGATTTTGTGCGGTGTGTTTGATGCCCAAGAAACTGAAAATTATGTTAGAGCCCATGCGGCATGGGCGCAGTTAGATTACCGTGGTATGGTGGACAGAGAAGGCGTGTGCCAAGCTTTAGCTGATTCTAATGTCGGAATGGTTACTTTGCATCCCAGTCCAAATCAGTTTGAAGCGTTGCCTATAAAACTTTTTGAATATATGGCAGCGGGTTTGCCTGTTGTTGCTTCAAACTTCCCACTTTGGGAGTCCATCGTTAACGAAGCTGGTTGCGGTAAGTTGGTTGATCCGCTTTCAGTAAAGGAAATAGCGGTTGCTATTAGAGATATTTGTGAAAATGTTGATTTGTCTTCGCGTTATGCTCGTGCTGGTAGAGAGGCGGCTTTGGCTAATTACAGTTGGGCTTCAGAAGAAAAGGTTTTATTAAAGTTTTATGAGGGTTTTTTTGCCGATGCCAAATCCAAAAGTTAGTGTTGTAATGCCTTGTTATAACCATGAGGATTATGTTGAAAAAGCAATTTTAAGTGTTTTAAATCAGTCATATAAAAACATTGAACTGATTGTTATAGATGATGGTTCTAAAGATGGTAGTCCAAAGCTTATTGAAGCCTTAGCTAATCAATATGGTTTTAAATTTATTGTTCAGGAAAATCAAGGCGTTTGTAAAACGTTAAATCGGGCAATTCAAGAGTTTTCATCAGGTGAGTACATTGCTGTTTTGGCTTCAGATGATTATTGGGATAGTAATAAAATTGAAAAGCAGGTTGCTTGTCTGTCCACTTTAGATACTTCAGAATTTTGCTATACACAAGCGGTCGAGTTTGATTCTGAAAGTGGGCGTGAGTTACGCGTATTTCCAAAAAAACTGATGGTGGGGAATGTCTTGAACAAGATTTTTGTTCGCCAGCATGTTCCTGCTGGCTCAATCATGTTTTCTCGAAAATTGTTTGATAAATTAAATGGTTTTGATGAAAGGTTAAAAGAAGAAGATTGGGATTTTGTTATACGTGCAGCGGCTGAAACCGAGTTTAGTGCGATAAAGGAGCCTTTGTTTTTTTACCGTTCCCATGCGTTAAATACAATGAAGTCGCGTCCGAGGCGTCAAATTTTTCACGATAAAGCAAAAATCTTGTCTAAAAACTATTCACTCGTTTCGCCGCATATTTGGCTGTTTTCAGTGATACTGCATTTCTTTTATGATCACATGCTAAGTATTTTAAAAAGGTAATCTGTTTTTATGTTTTGTATTTTAGTTACCGGTGGTGCCGGTTTTATTGGTAGCGCAGTAGTTCGCCATATTATTAACGACACAGACTATTCGGTGGTGAATGTTGATAAGCTCACTTATGCCGGTAATTTGGAATCGCTAAAATCTGTCGAAAACAGCGAACGCTATGTCTTTGAGCAGGTCGATATTTGTGATGCGGTTGAACTCAAGCGCATGTTTAACCAACACCAGCCCGATATCGTGATGCATTTGGCTGCGGAATCTCACGTTGATCGGTCTATAGACGGCCCTGGTGAATTTATTCAAACCAATATCGTTGGTACCTATATCTTGCTCGAACAAGCAAGAGCTTATTGGTCAGGGCTTGAAGGCGATAAAAAAGCCAATTTCCGCTTTCACCATATTTCGACTGACGAAGTTTATGGTGATTTGCCACACCCGGATGAAGTATTAAGTAGTCATCCTGAGCAAAGCGAAGGATCTTCAGCGCACGACCTAGATTCTTCACCTGCGGTTCAGAATGACAAGCTTATGCTTCCTC